>JACRIR010000014.1 GCA_016215705.1 Candidatus Poribacteria bacterium
TCTTTGCGCCTTTGCGGTTTGATTCCCTGTCTTTGGAGTCCTTCCATGAATTCGTGTAATTAGCGTAACTCGTGTTCCGTGAGTCTCACTTGACTGTATCAGCGCGGTACTATAGAATTGAGGCAACGCGGGAAAAGCAAGCACGGGGCGACCTAAATGTACGAATCCTTTTTCGGCTTCAAAGAGAAACCTTTCAATATCACGCCTGACCCCAAGTACCTGTATCTCAGCGGTCAACACCAGGAGGCCATCGCCCATCTTCTATATGGAATCCGCGAGCGCGGCGGCTTCGTCGTCATCACCGGCGAGATCGGCACCGGCAAGACAACCCTTTGCAGATATTTGATCAATGAGATCGACGACCGCACCGAAGGCGCCATCATCTTCAATCCCAATCTTTCCGAAATCGAGCTCTTGAAATCGATCAACGAGGATTTCGGAATCATTTCCACCGGCCAGACAAAAAAAGAACTGATCGACGAGTTGAATCAGTTCCTTCTCGAGAAGCGGCTGCGCGGCAAGAACATCGTGCTCATCATCGACGAGGCCCAGAACCTTCAGCCAGTCGTTCTCGAACAGATTCGGATGCTCTCGAATCTGGAGACCGAAAAAGAAAAGCTGATTCAGTTGATCCTCATCGGACAGCCCCAACTCAAGAGACTGCTCGCGCGCCCGGAGTTGAGGCAACTCGACCAGCGCGTCACCGCGAGGTATCACCTCGATCCTCTGAACCGAAATGAGACGTGCGAGTATATCCAGCACCGGCTCGATGTCGCCTCGAATGGCAGCCGCCTCTCGTTTGAACCCGCGGCCATGAAGCAGGTCTACAAATTTTCCAAGGGCACTCCGCGCCTGATTAATGTAGTTTGTGATCGCGCGCTTCTGGGTGCGTTCGCGGCGGGTCAGCAGGGCCCGGTGACCAGGAAACTAGTGAAGCAGGCCATACGCGAAGTTGCCGGTGAACGTTTCTCCCTGTGGGATCGGCTCTCCCTTGACCGCTCCTCCGCAAAGGTTCTCGCATACGCTATCGCAGTTGCGGTCGTTGCAGGACTGGGCCTGCACTCCGTTGCCAACCTGCTCTCCGCCCGCAAGAATTCCGCTCCACAGACCGAACTCATACCCGATGCGCCCCCAGATGTTGTCGCAAAGTCGTCCGCCCTGTTCCAACCGGCCCGTACGGAAGCTGCGCCCCCGCGCGCGACCGGCCCCGGGTCCGCAGTCAGAGAAGCCCCTTCGCCGTCGCAGCCGATCTCCCTATCGCAAGAACACAAGAATGCGCTGACCGACGCGCTGCTTTCAAAGAACCACGAGCAGTCTCGTGTGAGCGCCGTCCGCGGCCTCCTTTCACTTTGGGGAATAAGCCCCGACCCCGCAATGAGAAACGTGGGGAATTTCTACAGCGTCGCAATGTCGTATGGCATGCGGTGCACGGAACTCTGGACGAACTTCGAGGGGTTGCGCTCGTTCAATGCGCCCTGTGTCCTCGAAATGTTCGTTCCTCAAGAGTTCAAGCCAAGGTACGTCGTGCTGTTGGGGCTGGGGACAAACAACGCAAAGATAATCTGTGGCGACTCCGGCCCTGTCGTTATGCCGCTTGAGCTTCTCGATGAGTCCTGGCTTAGGCGCGCCTTCGTTTTCTGGAAAGACTTCGAGAACCTCGGCGAAGCGATTATGCCGGGGAAATCCGGCGCCGAGGTCGCATGGCTCCAGACAAGCTTGCAAACACTCGACTTCTACGGCGGCCCCGTCAATGGCGCATTCGATGACGCGACTGAATCGGCTGTCAGGCAGTTTCAGCAGAGCAACAACCTCCTGCTGGACGGCATCGTCGGCCCGAAGACAAAGCTTGCCCTCTACGGGAACCTCGGCGCTTACTCGATGCCCCGCTTGAATGACAAGACAATATGAGCATAATACTGAAGGCGCTGAAAAAGGTCCAGGATCAGAAATCGGAAGCGCCGCCGGAACCGGTCATCGCCGGACTGGAGAAATTTGAGGAGCATGGCGCGGATGCGCCTGACTTTCCGCCGAGCGAGGCTCCGGCGCCTTTGAGCGCGCCTCCCGAAATGGATGCGGCCGCGGCTCTCGCGGCGCCGAAGAGCAACCGCTCGTCTTCCGCAATAGGAATCTCCATCAGGGAGCGCAGTCCCGCCCGCGGCTTCAAGATACTGCTGGGCTCGATACTCGTCCTTGGTCTGCTCACAACGGCATGGTTCGTCAACACGATTTATTCGAGCTCGAAGCATTCCCCTGCAGCCGGTGAACCGACGAACGCGGCATACGTGCTACAGCAGCCGGAGCCCATGAGCGCTCCGCCGCAGAGCCCGCCGCAGGCTGATAGTCCCCTCGCCGCTGCGCCGCCGGAGCGGCCTGTGACTCCGCAAACCAGGCCCGCCCGCGAGCCTGTTCCTGCGCTTGCTGAGAATACGAACACTGCCGCTGCGGCAGCCCGTCGGGCGTCCGCGCCGCCGGACGTGCCTGAAGAACCATACTCTCCCACCGAACCTGCATTGAAAGAACATCGGCCGGCTATCGCTGATGAGCAAATAGAACAGCCCAAACCGAGACATGGAAAAGAGAAAGCGAATCAACCCAAGAAACCAAAAGAGCCGGGTGGCAAGCCGGAACTGAAGATAAATGCGATTGCGTGGAGGGACACAGAACCGAGAGCAGTTGTAAACATGCAGACCGTCTACGTGGGTGATACCGTGGAGGGCGCAACAGTCAAAACCATCAGTCCGGGAAGCGTGACGTTTGAATACGAGGGTGAGACCTTCGAGGTGCGCTTTTGAGCAAGCAGGCGTTTATTGGGGAACACCATACGCCATAGTGTCCCCCAATAAGCGCCCGTTTCTTTGTCACATCGTCTTGAACATCTCTTCGTTTGTCTGGACGCCGACCTTCTTCTTAAGGTTTTCATAGTAGTCCTCGAAAACCTGCCCTCTCCTCTCCTCGAGTAGTCTGTCTTTGATGGGTCCCTTGTACGCCTCATATTCGGCAGCGTCGGGCGAGATTCTTTCGGCCACCTCGACCACATACGCTGAATTCTGGCTCATGAACGGGCCTGCGGCCTTCCCCCCCTGCAAGTCGAAAACAGTGTCGGCCAACCCCGTCATGCGTGGGAACTCGGGCGGATAGCCGCGCCTGGTAAACGGAGCAGTCTCAGCCACCTTGGGTAGATTCGGAATCTTTTCGAGAGAGAGACCTTTCTCATTGACTTCCTTGACGATTTCTTCCGCCCTTGCCCGCGCAAGCGCCATGCCTTTTTCCAGTCTGAGCGCAGTGCGGACCTTATCCTCCACCTCCTGTAACTGCGGTGTCCGTTCAGGAATTCGCTCGGTCATCTGGACAACATAGTAAGCCGTGCGTGTCTCGATCACATTCGAGACTTTCCCTTGCGCCAGACCGGGGACAATATCGGCTATTTCGGGCACATAGCCAATGGCCGGAATCGCCTTCATGGTTTCGGCAAAGAGCGGAGTGGTTTGGGCGCTCAGTTTCATGCCCGCCGCTGCGCGCTCGAGTGAACCGCTCTTGCCGGCCTCGACGGAAAGTTGCGTCGCCTGCTCTTCGAGCGAAATCAATGTGTCCTCGCTCGCGTCGACCTTCAAAAGAATATGTCGCGCATGAACTTCTTTGCTGTCGCCGGAGCCTTTGGTCTCTTCAAGCTTGATAATATGATAGCCGAACGGTGTCTGCACAAGATCGCTTATCTCCCCGGGCTTCAGCGAAAAAGCGACGTTCTCGAATTCCTTCACCATTCTCCCCTTGCCGAAAAAGCCGAGGTCTCCTCCCTTGCGCGCCGAGGCCTTGTCGTCCGAATACGTTTCGGCCAGCTTTGCAAAATCCTCCCCTGCCCGCGCCTTCTCGAGCACACTCTGCGCGTGCTTTCTCATCTCCTCATAGTCCATCGGATTGGCCGTTTTCTTGATTTCCACAAAAGAGAGCTTGGCCTGTGCGGGCTCGGCATACTCCTGTTTGTGCTGCTCATAATACCTGCTTAGCTCATCGCCGGAAACGTCCAACCCGGCCCCAAAGTCACTCGCCCTTATTGCAACATATCTAATCTTCACGGTTTCGCGCTGTCGCAGGTACTCGTTGCGGACTTCTTCGTCCGTCACTCGCGCGGAAAACGCGATCATATCCATCAGCTTTTGAAGCCGCATCTGTTCTCTTTCCTGCTCTATGAGGGCGGGCCAGTTGACTTGCGGGTCATTCAGTAATGCGTTCCATTTGGAGGCATCGAATTTGCCGTCTTTGATGAAAGCAGGGTTCTTCTTGAGGGAAGCCTGAACCTCCTCGTCCGAGACAACGATCTTCAGGCGGTCGACTTCCTGATCAAGCAACGTCTTGCGTATCAGTCGGTCCAGCGCCTGCTGCTTTAGATTCAGGGTCTTCTCCATTTCGGGAGTCAGGCTGCCGCGGAAATTCGCCAGAGTCATTTCGCGCAACGCCTGATAATATTTCCCGTATTCTTCCAGAGAAATCTTCCGCCGGCCGACCTTGGCCAGAGATTGGTCTTCCTTCTTGCTGAATGACGACACCGACCCGCCCCACAGGATGAACGTGGGCACAATGAGGGCGGTAATGGCTATAAGAAACCTTCTCGTGTTTTTTCGCATGAAATCGAGGAGCATGGTCTGTAAATCTCCGTATCCGGGCTCTGTTGACGCGGTTGGACTACCTGAAACATCACATCATTATAGCTTTTCGCGCAAGCTTTTGCAATGGCCCAATGGCATATTGGGGGACACCATGCGGCATGGTGTCCCCCAATATGCTCCCACCGGCACGGTGTCCCCGAACATGCCGTTGCCGCATTGACAGCGCGCCGGACGTGTGTTAAGATTCTCATTGGTTCTCACTTACTGAAAGAAACCTCATGGAAGAAGCACCCGAACAAATACAGACCCCTCCCACTTTCCGCCAGAAAATCCTCGTTTGCATCGCGGCAATAGCAATTGTGTGCGGCGGCTTGTGGTTTGTTCAGCACCGGTGGATGTGGAGAGACCCGGCCAAGATCAAAGTTGACCCCGAAGTCGAGCAAAAGATAAACACGCTCCTCGAAGAAGCAAGGACGGGCGGCTACCGTGAAAGAATGACAATCTTCTATGAAATCCAGGACATGGGGCGCGACCGGCTCCCCGTGCTGGCAAGGGCTTTGCAGCATGAGGACCCCCGCGTACGCGCTTTCTCCGCCAATCTCCTCCAATATTGCGACAACGCCTCCGTCATCCCTCACCTCGAGGCCAGACTCAATGATGAAAACTCAATCGTGAGGAGGTCCGCGTTGTCGGCGCTGGGTTATCTGGGCGCTTCTGAGTCCGCTCCGACAATAATATTGGTGCTCAATGACAAGGACAATTTCACACGATGTCAGGCGGCCCTCGTCCTCGGTAACGTGGGAGGCGACAGAGCGGTCCTGCCTCTTATTCAGATGTTGGGAACGGACCCCTACCCCGTCGCAAGGCGGACGGCCGCCCACTCCCTCGGAGAAATAGGGAACAAGGAGGCGGTTCCAACCCTAATCGATTCGCTCGAGGACTCGAACCATTATGTCCGCTCTGCCTCGCTTGTCGCGCTCAACCGCATAACGGGCGCCGACCTCGGGCCAAGCAAGAAAACTTGGTCCTCATGGTGGGCCCAGAGACGAGGTTTGCTGGAGTGATTTTACGTGTGCCCGACCGCCTATGCTTGTGCGTTGCGATTTGGCTGCTCTTGCTCCTTCCTTCTTGCTCGAACAAGTCCAGGTATGAAAACGCGCGCCTCTCGATAGAGCCCGATAAGGCCGACTTCGGCACAATACAAGCGGGCGACCCCATCGCGTTTCGAGACGTGTCGCTCACGGCAAAGAATCTGGGAAGCCTGCCTCTCGAGATTGAAAAAATCGAACTCCCCGAAGGGTTCACTTATTCGATAGCGCCGAGCAATGTGATCGAAGCAGGCGACTCCGCGTCCGTGAAAATCATGATAGATACACGCAAGCTGACGGCGCCCGTGTCAGGGACGGCCTATGTCCTCAGCAATGACCCCGCACAGCCGCGCCTGCCTATCACATTGGAGGCAAAAATCACCAGCAAGGGCGCGACGCAGGATCCCGGCGGCGGCAACGAGCCCAATATCGAGTTCGACCACAGGGCATTTGACTTCGGCCCCATCCCGCGTAACGAAATGTTCGAGCACAGCTTCGCGTTCAAGAACACCGGCAAAAAGTCGCTCATGATATACAGCATCAAGACGTTGTGCATATGCGCCAGCGGCAAGCCCACGGCGGCGCAAGTGCCGCCTGGCGGCTCGGCCGCCATCATCGCCAGAGTCGAGCCCTATAAATACGACGGAACGTCGCCTCGAAAGTCCCTCATGGTTGAAACCAACGATCCGGATGAGCCGGTCATCAACTTGATGGTCTCGGCAACAATAATACAACCAGTGTCGCTTGAGCCCGAGGTCGTCCTCCTACCAGGCGTCCGCTTGGGCCAGAAAGCCCAAGCCGAGGCAAAGCTGCTTCAGAAAGCCAGCGAAAAACTGATCATAAAAGGAATAAAGACTTCCTCACCCAGGATTTCGGTCGCGACTTCCCCTCTTGAAGGCAACCAGGAAGGATATCTGCTCAAGATAACGCTTGCGCCTGACATGCCTGTCGGAAAATTCGAGGAAATGATTACGATTTCCACCAATTATCAGAGCTTCCCCGCCGGCGCTGAAAAGGATCAGGGGGCCTTGAAGAGACGAAAGGACTATTCAACACTGCAATTGCCGGTCAAAGGAGCGGTCACAGGCGCGGTCTCGGTGGCGCCCGAAAAAGTCAACTTCGGATATGGCACGCCCGGCAAGCCAATCCGGAGAAAGCTGGTTGTCTCGGGTCTTGGCTCAAGCTTCGACATCCAGTCTCTGACCCTCGCTGACCCAAGCTTCCATGTCTCCTATGCAGCCGTGGAGCCAGGAAAGAAGTTCGAAATCACCATTGAGTTCCTTCCCGGCTCAGCCGAACAACAAATCGAGAGCACCCTTATCATCAAAACGTCGGAGTCCGTACTCGAGGTCCCCGTCTACGCCGCCGTAAAATTCAATTCATAAGGTGAATGTCATTCCGCCGCCACCCGCAAAAAAATGTGTTCGACGAATTCGCACAGACAACAGCCTGAACCGGGCGCGCAATTACTGGACGGCGCCGGCAGCCGTGATCGCTTGTTTGGCCCACTTCACAAGCCTAATTTTTTCAATGACTTGCAATGCGCCGTGTCAAAGTCCTTGACAAGCAACCGGCCATGTGATATATTCTCCGCACATGGTTGACTGACTGGCCAGTTTAAAATCTTTCCCGTCCCACTGCCCTTGACGCCTCACTGCCCGGAACGGACGGAGGCCGATATGACCGGAACACCAAGAAATCTTCTCTCGCTCACGGGGGCGCAAGCGTTCGCCGCCTGCCTCGTGGCGGCGAGAATCGAAAGAGTCTACGGGATAATCGGCACCTCCAACCTTGCCTTCGTAAACGCCCTGTATGACGCGCGTGACAGAATTCGCTATATCACCACCCGCCATGAACAAGTGGCCGCAAGTATGGCCGACACCGAGGGCAGGCTTACCGGTAAACCCGGCGTGTGCCTGGTTCATTCGGGGCCCGGCGCCCTCAATGCGATGATTAGCGCCGCAAACGCATACAAGGATTGCTCACCACTGATAATCATCTCGGGCGCGGTCAGGCCCACACTCCGAGGAACGGATGGTTTGCTCGAGGTTGATCACTGCCGAATATTCGAGCCGGTGTGTAAGGCAGTGTATCGAGTGGACACAGTGGAGTCCCTGCCTTCTGTCTTCTCGTCGGCTTACCGGATATCAACGACCCCCGCAAAAGGGCCCGTGCTTATCGAGGTTCCGGAAAGCTTATGGCAAACCGAAAGCGAGATCGACCTCGATTCTCTCGATGTGGCGCCCCCGCCTCTCAAAGAGATTAACCCGGCGGACGTGCGCGAGATATTCCGGCTATTCAAGAAATCCGAGAGACCGCTGCTGCTGGCCGGCGCGGGCGTCGCGGAAGCCAACGCCACCGATCGCCTGCGGCAAATAGCCGAGCGCGCAAACGTGCGGCTGGTTACCACGGGAAACGGCAGGGGCGCGCTGCCTGAAACCCATAACCTCTGTCTCGGTCGCACCGGCTTCTTCGGGAATCCGGTCGCCGACGCAGCCATGGGGCAGGCGGACCTCATCATCGGGCTTGGATGCTGCCTTTCTGACCTGACAACGTATGAATACTCCGCCGACCTTTGCGGAAAGATTATCATCCTGAATGCCGACCCCGACGCGCTCGCAAGCCTGCCGCCCTCTTACAAGGCCGATATCCTTTCGGCGAATTCGGATGTCGGTGATTTCCTGTCAAAGTTCCTGCATATGCTCAACGCCGACCCGATCAGGAAATCCGATGACTGGATGGACTCGCTGCTTCCCGTAAAGGAACAGTGGGAAGCTCAACTGACAGCGGCGATTGCCTCCGACAAAACGCCCCTCTCCCCCGGCAGAGTGCTCAGGGTCTTCTCTGATCTTGCGCCCGACGACGCCATTTTCGCCTGCGGGGCCGGCCTCAACTCAGTGTATGTTTCTGATTTTGTCCGGATTCGCAGCCCGAGATCCTTCATCGCTCCCAATAATTTCGGAGCAATGGGCTTCGGCTTTCCCGCCGCGCTCGCGGCAAAAATCGTCAGACCCGAGCGCCCCGTCCTCTCCGTGCTCGGCGACGGCGATTTCATGATGACCATTCAAGATATCGAAACCGGTGTGCGCGAAGGCGTTGCAGCCACCATCCTCATCCTGAACGACAGCAGTTACCGCGCGCTTCGCTACAGTCAACAAATCCTGTACGGCGGCAGAGTCTATGGAAGCGAATACGAGAACCCTGATTTTGTGAAACTGGCTGAGAGCTTTGGAGCGGCCGGCTATATCATTCGCACGCCCGGAGAAATCGAGCCCGTCCTGAAAAACGCTCTCGGCAGCGGCAAGCTTGCGATTGTGGATGCGCGAATAGACGCCGACGATATAGTTCCCACGAACATGCAGGCCATATTGAAGATGCGAGGGCTCGCTTAGCCCGTTTATCCGGAACACCAGGCGACATGGAA
>JACRIR010000093.1 GCA_016215705.1 Candidatus Poribacteria bacterium
AAATAACATAGCATAAGCATTTTGAGGATGAGCCTAACAATAACCGTCATTCTGAGCGAAGCGAAGAATCTCGTTCTTTATGGCTATTGCAACGTTACTTAGGAAGCGCTCTACTAGTGCTACCTTGCATAAATTCGCGTTATCCCTTTTTGAGGTCAAGTCCTCTCCTCCCCCCTTTTCAAAGGGGGGCAAGGGGGGATTTATATTCCAACAAATCATAACGCCTATTTCTGCAACTAAGCACCAGCGTAATAGCCGCTGTAAAAGGTGAAAGAGCAATTGGAAAAAGTAAAAGGGACGAATCGAATCACGCGAGGCGCGTGACGCAAAGAACGCAAAGAAGGCGGAAGCAGAGCAAGAGGCGGAGGCCCTGGGGCGACATGAGCATAGAGTTACATTTCACCGACGAGGATTGGGAACGAATCCAACGCGATTGGAGCCTGTGGTGGGCCGGCGAGCTGAATAGGCCGATGGTCATAATCGAGAATCCGATGTCGATCCCAATGGGAATGGAGTTTACACACGAGTTCCTTCTGGGAAAACCCGTCGAGGAAGTGCTTGATCATCAACAAGCCATGCTCGAGGTGAGGGAATTCTATGGTGACGCATGGCCGAAATGGTGGCCGAACTACGGGCCGGGCATCATGGCGGGATTCCTCGGAGCAAAAGTCCACGGCGACCCGGAAATGGAAACCGTCTGGTTTGAGCCGCCCGACACAAAAGCAATAGCGGATATCCGCTTCGCGTTCGAGGCTGAAAATGTTTGGTGGAAGCGAATCGTCGAGCTTACCCGGCGCGCCGTCGAGCGATGGGGAAACAAGGTCTCCGTCGCTCATACAGACCTTGGCGGCAATCTCGATATCGTCGCCTCATTTCGCACAACGCAAAACCTGCTCTTCGATGTCATTGATTCCCCCGACGAAGTGAAACGCCTCGTAAATGACATTACCGCGCTTTGGCTGCGGTATTATGACGAATTGTGGGCCATCATACGGAAAGCCGGCCGGGGGACGACTCCCTGGGCCCCAATCTGGTCGCCCGGTCGCTGCTACATGTTCCAGAGCGACTTCTGCTACATGATTTCGCCGCAAATGTTCGAGAAGTTCGTGCTGCCTGATATCGAAGCCTGCACCAGGAAGATGGACCACGGCTTCTATCATCTCGACGGAAAGGGACAGATTCTGCATCTGGACATGCTTCTCTCGCTGGAAAAGCTCGCGGGAATCCAGTGGATACCCGGCGACGGCGCGCCGCCACCCGAAGAATGGCTGCCGCTTCTGAAGCGCATTCGTGACGCAGGAAAGTTGTGCCAGGTATTTGTAAGCGCCGAAGGAGCGCAAACAATCGTGCGAGAACTGGGCGGGCGCGGCTTCGCGTTCTTTATCATGTCTTTCATAACCTCTCGCGAAGAAGCGGAGGATTTGCTGAAAACGTTAGGATGTTAGCGAGTATTTGATGCGCAAAGTATCACTGTTCATACCCTGCCTGGCCGATCTCTTCATGCCGGAGATAGGAGAGGCCTCGTTCCAACTGCTTCGTCATTTGGGGCAGAACCCCATTTATCACAAAGAGCAAACATGCTGCGGGCAGCCGCTTTTCAACAGCGGCTACGTCAAGCAGGCGAAAAAAGCCGCGAAACATTTCATCGGAGTCTTCGGAGACGACGACGCGGTAGTCTGTCCTTCCGGCTCATGTGTCCTCATGGTCAAGCGCCATTATCCCGAGCTTCTCGGTGATGAACCCGCCTGGCGCCACAGAGCAGAAGAGCTTTCATCCCGCATCTATGAGCTTTCGCAGTTTGTGGTCGACGTCCTGGGACTGGAAGACATTGGCGCTTCGTTCGATGGCAAGGCGGCTTACCATGTTTCCTGCCAGATGCTGCGCGGTCTCGGCCTATCGCGCCATGCGCAGAAACTTCTGAATGCCGTCAGGGGCACAAAGCTCGTTGATCTGGCGCGCGCAGAAGCCTGCTGCGGTTTCGGAGGCAAGTTTGCGGGCGATTATCCCGATATATCAGAAGCATTGGTTCGTGAAAAAGCGGCCCATTATATTGAGAGTGGGGCCGATGTTCTCGTTATTAGCGAGCCCGGTTGTCTCTTGAACATAGGCGGATACCTGAGTCGGAATCATCCCGGCAAGAAGGCCATGCACATTGCCGACTTCCTCGTGAAAGGAATACAGAACGGGGGCTAAAGCAACACAGAACGGGGGCTAGTGGAACCCTCCCTAAAGAAACTGTCCCGTAGTTGGCAAACTAGTACCGCGTTTCCGAAATAACATAGCATAAGCATTTTGAGGATGAGCCTAACAATAACCGTCATTCTGAGCGAAGCGAAGAATCTCGTTCTTTATGGCTATTGCAACGTTACTTAGGAAGCGCTCTACTAGTACCGCGTTTCCTAAATAACATGCACTTAACTCGGCGACGTTCCCCCCTTTGCAAAGGGGGGAAGGGGGGATTTAAGACTCTTGTTTTCCAAGGATTTCTGCGACTTCCTAAATCCCCTTTGTCCCCCTTTTTCAAAGGGGGAGCATTGCAACATTATTTAGGAGGCGCTCTACTAGAGAGAACTCCGAAATTCTGAACGCACGGAAAAAGGAGACAGCATGGTCCAGAACCTCACTGAGAAGCTCATAGCAAACCATATGGTTGAAGGAAGGATGTCCGCGGGCGAGGAAATCGGAATTCGGATCGATCAGACATTGACACAGGATGCCACCGGCACAATGGCTTTTCTTGAGTTCGAATCACTTGGAATGCCGCGCGTCCAGGCTGATATCTCGCTCAGCTACATAGATCACAATATCATCCAGACAGACTTCAAGAACGCCGATGATCATTTGTTTCTCGAATCAGTTGCGGCCAAGTACGGCGTGTTCTTGTCCCCGCCCGGCAACGGAATCTCACACCATGTCCACCGCGAGCGATTTGGCATTCCAGGGAAGACGCTGCTTGGCTCCGACAGCCACACGACTACCGGCGGATGTTTGTCGATGCTTGCCGTTGGCGCCGGAGGCATTGAGGTGGCTATGGCCATGGCGGGCAAGCCGTTCCACTTGATGTACCCCAAGGTATGGGGCATCCGGGTTGCCGGCAAGCTATCCCCCTGGGTTTCCGGAAAGGACCTGATCCTCGAGATGCTCCGGCGTTTCACGTGTAAGGCGAGCGTCGGCAAGATCATGGAGTTCTTCGGGCCGGGAGTGCGAAACCTCGATATGAGCGCGCGGGCGACAATCGCGAACATGGGCGTCGATATCGGCGCGACAGCCGCGATCTTTCCGTCAGATGAAATAACGAGAAGATATCTCGCCATGAACGAGCGTGAGGGTGACTGGCAAGAACTCAAGGCCGATAGGAACGCAGACTATGATGAAGTTACAGAACTTGACCTAAGCTCAATCGAACCGCTCGTGGCTTGCCCTCACAATCCGGACAATGTCAAAACTGCCTCCGAGCTTGAAGGAACACCGCTTGCTCAGGTCATTGTCGGCAGCTCGACTAACGGCTCCTATCGAGACCTGATGATTGCGGCAAAAATCGTGGAGGGTCGCAAGATACACCCATATGTGAGCTTCGAAATCAACCCTGGAAGCAGACAGGTTCTGGAGAATGTTGAGATTATGGGAGGAGTGCTCGCTCTCATTCATGCTGGAGCGCGAATACATCAGTCCGGGTGTCTCGGCTGTATAGGGATGGGACAAGCGCCCGCAACAAACACGAAGTCGCTGCGCACGTTCCCGCGCAACTTCAAGGGCCGCAGTGGAACAAAAGATGACTTCGTCTATCTCTGTTCACCCGAGGTCGCCGCGGCTTCGGCCCTCCAGGGATCAATCGCCGACCCACGCAAACTCGGAGAATGCCCGAAGCTGAGGTATCCGAAGAAATACAGCTTCAATGAGGGCTGGATCATCCCACCTGCCGCAGATGGTTCTTCGGTTGAGGTGATCAGGGGGCCAAACATTGCCCCGTTCCCGCAATTCGGCCCGCTGCAGCAACACCTCGAGGGCGAAGTGCTTTTAAAAGTCGGTGACAATGTCAGTACCGACATCATTATGCCCGCAGGCAACCGCGTGTTGCCGTTCAGAAGCAATATCCCTGCCATCAGCAAATTCGTCTTTGACATCATAGATGAGAATTTCCACAAGAAAGCCGAGGCAAAAGGCGGTGGCATCATAGTAGGCGGAGAGAACTACGGGCAGGGCTCCTCGCGCGAGCATGCGGCGTTGGCCCCTCGCTACCTGGGAATCAGAGCCAAGATCGCGAAGAGCTTCGCGAGAATACACAAGGCGAACCTGGTGAATTTTGGAATTGTGCCTCTTGAGTTTGCCGAAGCATCGGACTACGAAAAGATTCAACAGGGCGCCATGATTCGCATTTCAAATGTGCGCGATGCCGTCATGAGGGGCGACGACGTATTGAAAGCATCTGTGAATGGGCAGGAAATCGCCGTCCGGCTCACTGTTTCTCCGAGACAGAGAGAAATACTCGCGGCGGGCGGTCTCCTTAATCAAGCGCGCCAGTGAAGCATGTCAAGGACGCGCGCGGTCAAGATAATGGACATATGCCGTCGCAATTCGGAGCAGTATTCAATATAGAGTCTACTACCACTTCTTGAATACGAAGAAGACGGCTCCGAGGATCATAAAGAACCCGACAACATAATTCCATTTCAGATCCTCTCGGAGATAGATGAGTGAAAAAAAACAGAAAACTACCAGGGTAACTACTTCCTGTATGGCTTTCAATTGGGCTGCCGAGAACTGATAATGCCCCAGACGGTTTGCCGGAACCTGGAAGCAGTATTCTATGAAAGCAATAGACCAACTGACAAGAATCGCCTTCCATAGAGGTGAGTTCTTGTATTTCAAGTGCCCGTACCAGGCAAACGTCATAAACACGTTTGAAACCGTCAGCAGAATGATTGTTCGCATTCAATGTTACCCCGTGAGAATCATTGACTTCGCCACCCCGCTCCAAATCCTCGATTGCGACAGATTTTATTATAATCCTGTCCACCCAGCGGGTCAAGAAAAGTAAGTATCGATCCTTGAAGAAGTCAGTCCGTCAATCTCAATCCGTGGAGAAGTTGACAGCTCTTCTTCCTGACACTATAATAAAAGGGTTCTTGAGAGGCGGCCTCATGCTGTTTTCATAAGTCGGGCCGTTACGTCCCTTGACAATTTTCGCATCCCGTCGAGAAACAATCGCCCCTTCGGCGTATCATTAGAGTCTCATTAGATTTATGTTGAATGATGATGCCGGCTATAAAAGGTTGTTTTTGCTGGCCGCTGCGTATAACCTGGCGCTGGGCTTGGTTTTTCTTCTTCTATTCTCTCAGATTGTGACTTTCCTCCATATGGCGGTTCCGCCTCCTCAGAGTGCTGTCTTCCACCAAATGGCTATCTTGCTTGCAATGGTTTTTGGGATCGGCTATTACATGGTCAGCCGCGACCTATACGGCCAGAGAGGCATCGTGGTTCTGGGTATTATTGCAAAAACGACCGTTTTCCTGTTGTTTCTGTATCATGTCTTGTTCTCAGGATTGCATCTCCTCCTTTTCATAATAGGGGTGGGCGATCTTATTTTCGCCCTTTTGTTCTACAAATACATCCGCCTTGTCAGGATTCGAGCGAGCGCGGGAGCAAGGTGACCAAAACAAACAATGGCGCGAATCGTAATTAAAGAGAGAGGTCTCGAAACAAAAAGCTTGTCGCTCGGAAGCGGCAGCGTTACCATAGGACGGACGTCAAAGAACGACATCGTCCTCAATAACCGATACGTTTCGGGACGCCATTGTGAAATCGTGTACGAAAATAATGGGTATACGGTCATTGATCTCAAGAGCACCAATGGAGTGTTTGTCAACGGGCACAAAGTTGAGAGCAAGAAACTAGATGACGGAGATCGCCTGCTTGTAGGAGCAGGCCTCTTGATATACGTTGCGAATGAGCAGGCCATAAAGACGGAAACCCTTATGACTCAGTTGGAAAACGGCTCGGCTGATGAGCGCGAACTCGCCGCCAACCTGCTCGGACAGTTTGGCACTCTTGCGGCTTCGAACGCATTGCTGTCCGCCTTGAGTAATGACCTCGACCCGAAAGTTAAGGCGGCGGCGGCCGAAGCGCTCGGGCTGCTGGGCGATTCTCGGGCCGTGCGTGCGCTTCTCGGTTATTTCGACACCAGCGATGTCTTGCTGCGGAATTCAGTGGTCCGATCGCTGGTCAGGATTGCGGATGACAAGACAATCGACGGCATTGCGGCGTTTCTGAAGCACGAGGACAGCAAGATTCGAGTTCTTGCTGCGTATACCCTCGGCCGAACGCGCAACACCAACGCCACACAACACCTCGTGGATGCGCTCAACGACGAAACATACGCCGTGCGTGAGGCCGTCATTAAAGCCTTGGGTGATATCGAAGACGCAAGAGCATTAAGCGCTTTGACACAGGCCGCAAACGACCCTCACCGTTTTCCACAGTTGTGGGTGATTGAATCGCTGGGAAGAATCCGAAGCCCGGAGGCATTGCCCGTGATAATAAAAGCGCTCAAAGACCCCGGTCCCGAAGTGCGCGAGGCCGCAGCAGCAGCTCTCGGAAAACTGCGGGCCACCGAGAGTGCGCGGCCGCTTATTTCAGCGCTTGCCGACCCGGACCAACGCGTCCGCAAGGCGGCATCCATATCGCTCGAAAAGATTCGTACGCACGTGGAAATGGGAAAAAGCTTTTCGTCATCTCATGGACGGGACACGAAGACGATGCACATATCCAGGATTGGCGAAAGTGAAGAAGGTGAATCAGGCGCCCCGCTTTTCGGCGAAGACCGGGCGAAATGGCTGAAATGGTGGATGGAACAGCAGGCGCAGAAATGAGATAAGAGGGCTTGAGATGCGACAACTCTACATACCCTCAAAGATGTCTTATGTCAAAGGAAAACGACCACAAGTGGATTGCATTCTTTGCGCCGTCTGCCACAAAGACAGGAAAGTGACCAAGCTTGAGGTGCACAGAACCAAGCATTGGGTGGTCTCTGCAAACCTGCACCCTTACACGGCGGGCCACATGCTTTTGTTTCCTTGCAGACATATCGCGGACGTGCGACAACTCCTGGAAAATGAAGTATCGGAGATGATCGCGGTACAGAAATTGTGTCTCGACGTGCTTGATGCCGCGTACAAGCCAGCCGGCTACAACATCGGATTCAACATAGGCCGTCCCGCCGGCGCAAGCATAGAACATCTCCACCTGCATATCGTGCCGCGATATCCCAACGAAGCCGGCTTCCTGGACATACTTTCGGAAACGCGAAGCATTGTTGAAAGCCCGAAACAGACGGTCAAGACATTAAGAGCGCATTTCAAGAAGCTATCGAAAGGTGGCTCCTGAAAGATTGCCGATTTCCCACTGAATTCGTTTCCTTTTCGCCTTGCTCCCTTCGCCTTTCATTTCTTCAATCAGGAATAAGAAACCAGGCCTCATTCTTCGCGACCGTCCGGACCGTATTGAAGATCGTGGTGGGCTGATTACCTGGCAGGCGGAACCTCGAACTCGTAGTGATAGCTGCGCTTTCCTGAAAAATCGTTCAACCACACGCTGTATCTGCCCGACGCGCCTGTTGGAGGAAGGGAATAAAGGGCGCCGGCGCTTGTGAGAGGACCGATGACCAGATCGAGCACAACTGCATCGCCTGGTTCAACCTGTTTCGGTAGTGGGGACTTCGACTCCTCCGTGACAAACCTCGCCAATGGCACATCGGCCCAATAATCGCCGATGCGATAGTAGCGTTGTGCGGATATGATCAGGTCGGCCTCCTCGGGTTTGTCCGGCATATCCATGTTGACTCTGAATGTACCCCACCCTTCATTGTTGATCGCGAGATGCACACCGAGCGCCTGTCCTTCCGGAACCCGCGCATCGTACTCCTGATGCCATATCTTCGGTTCACCGGTCAGGTAGCCGAACCACGCCGTAAAGCTGCCAACGACAATCAAAGCCGTGACCGCTATCAGCGTCACCAAAACTATAATCCCCAAGCGGGACTGCCACAGAGTGATTACGGCAGAGAGCAACACGAGCAGAAATGCGCCGAAAAACAGATAGGCGCCATATCTCAGCGCGGAGAGGTCCATCGGAACGCCGGCCTTCAGAAGCAACCCCCGGACGGACGGATAGAAAAGAACAAAACCCGCCATAAGTATTTCCATCAAGAGAACAAAATAAAGGGCGCGAGTCAGCCGAAGATCTGTAAGAAGAGGCAGCAAGAACAAGGCAGCCACTACTATGGGGAATGCCCAGACATTGTGTGGAAAAGCTCCTGATTCCACCAGCGAGGCGGTCAGTTGTCTGAACGTGACAAGCCCGCCTTTGGCCTCAGATTCAAGCCACGGCGCAAACGGAGAAACGGCAAGAGCACAAACAGCAAGTATCGCAAGAAGGCGTGGAAACGCAAGAAAACCTTCGCCCTCTCTGTGTCTTGTCTTTCTGAAAAAGCCCGCCTTTTCGGCCATCGAATTCCCCGAATTTAGCCCGGTCGCAAGCTTCCTCCGGCGCACCACTACAGCATAACAATAGCCTAGCATAATACTATAAAATTTGTCCAGTCTCACAATCGGCTTAAGCTTTTTCTTGATTTTTTAGGCGCAAAACGCTAGAGTTGTGCGACGAACCGGATGAACAAACCGTATCATGAAGCGATCCCATAATCCTTCGTAGGGCGACTGGCCGGGTCGCCACCACAACTGGAATGCGGGTCATCATAATAGAACAATTTGCGGAACAACCTCTCTTGGGATGTTCCCGGATAGGGGATTAATGAACGAAGCAGGATATATCTACGGACGCCGGACAGTGGCGGAGACGCTCCGATCATCTGCAAGCCGTGTGAACAAGGTTCTCATAGCGGAAGGAGCGCATGGCGACGTAATTGATGAAATCCGCCGGTTGGCCAACCAGAACAGAGTGGTAATGAAGTTCATGCCCCGGCGGGCCCTTGAAAAATATGCGCCCGAGGCAGTGCATCAAGGTGTGATCGCTTCGGTGACGCCGGTCGACTACGCCGAGCCGGAAGAAGTGATGCAGGCGCGCAAAGGTGAAAAGCCGGCCCTGGTAGTCGTGCTTGACGGCATCACGGACCCGCAGAACTTCGGCGCAATACTCAGGACCGCCGAAGCAGCGGGCGCAAGCGGCGTAATGATTCCTCGTCACAGGTCGGTGGCGCTGACTTCGGTTGTAGCCAAGCATTCGGCCGGCGCCGTCCAGTATATTCCGGTCGCAAGAGTGGCAAACACCGCAATGACAGTCGACCACCTGAAGGAAAACGGAGTGCAGGCGGTCGGAACGGCGGGTGACGCGGAAAGAACGATCTACGAAATCGATTTCTTGTTGCCAACGGCAATAATCATTGGAAGCGAGGGCACAGGGCTGAGGCCATTGGTTCGCCGCAAATGCGATCACATGGCGCGCATCCCGATGTTGGGGAAGATTTCCTCACTCAATGCAAGCGTGGCTGCAGCAGTAATTCTTTATGAGGCCGTCCGACAGAGAGTCGGTTCAGCCGGACAGCCCACCTAGAGTCCCAGATTGCCAATCTCGTTCTCGAAATCCGTCGGAGCAACATGAAGGAGCCACCCTCTCCCCCGCGGCTCTTCCCGGATAAGCCCCACATTTTCGACTGCTTCACGATTTACTGATAGAACACGTCCGCTGAGTGGGGCGCGAAGATTAAAGACTCGCATATTCGCGTTCGTTATCGCCCCGAACGGGAAGCCTTGAAAAACACTTGCGCCAGTTGCCGAAATCTCGATGCTCAACGGTTCGCCGATATCGCGCAGAAAACTCTCCTCAACGCCGAAATACATCGTTCCGTCAGAGAGTATTCGCGCATATGTCTGATTGAAGAAACTCCGATATTCTCTGAGTTTCGCCCCATCAACGGGGCCTCCGGAGAGCGACTCCTCAGCCGCCTTCACAGACGCTCTCCCTATACGGGCGGCATTCTTGACAACGTTGCGTAACTCCTCTCTTGTGAAAGGCTTGGCGATGTAGTCGAAGGCCCCCTTGCGCAGAGCCTGCAAGGCCGTCCGCATCGTGGCGTAGCCGGTGATCATTATGACCTTCGTTTGAGGGTCTGTCTGACTGATGCGATCTATGAACTGCAGCCCGTCAATATTAGGCATCATCAGATCGGTAATCACAATGTCGTAGCTCTTCCGGCCCATGAGGTCAAGCCCCTCAGTGGCTGACAGAACGGCGTCAACAAGAAATTCATGCTCCTCGTCCGTCTTGAGAACTTTGCGAACGCTTTGCAGCACAACTTCTTCGTCGTCAACGACTAGAACATTGATTATTGCAGGCATCGGCTACCCTCCGATTCAGGTTGCCGCGTCAGCGGCGGGCCGGGCGGATTTCTCCCACGGCATGAAAATCCGAAATGTCGTTCCTTCCCCAAGTTTCGACTCAACTTCGAGTCGTCCTCCATGCTGGTTTATTATGCTCCAACTCACGGCCAGGCCAATCCCCATCGACTTTCCTCCCTTGGTCGAGAAGAACGGCTCGAATATCTGAGGCAGATGTTCGGCGGAAATCCCGCGGCCGTTGTCCTTGACGGTCACCTCAACCTCACGGGTACGGGGAAGCACGGCGGAGGCGATCACTATCTTGCCGCCGTCAGGCATTGCCTCGCATGCGTTCACCAGCAGGTCCAACACCACTTGTTCCAATTGAACAGGGTCGGCTGTCACGGCCGGCAGATTCTCTCGGAGTTCGGTCTCGATGGTGACATTGCGGAAGACTGCCTGTTTCGAGACAAACTTGACGGTATGAGACAGGACCTCGTTCATGTCGACCGGCTCGAAATTGGGCTTGTCCTGCCGCGAGAAGTCCAACAGTTGCCTGACGATTTCGCGGCATCGGATAGCTTCTCGCCGGATGACTCGGTAATCCGGCAAAAGCGGATCGTTAGCCTGAGCGTTGTCGACCAGGTCCTCGGCAAACGTGAGAATACCCGTCAGTGGGTTATTGATCTCATGGGCGACTGAGGCGGAAAGTTTTCCGATGGAAGCCAGTTTTTCGATCATGATTAACTGTCGCTGGCTCGATAGCAGCTTCTCCTGCATCTTGTTGAATGCGCGGGAAAGCTCTCCAAGCTCTGCTTCACCGACAGGGATGACATGACCCATCTCGCCGTCGGCCACTCGACGCGTTCCGTCCAATAGGTCCTTCACCGGTCTCGAAACCCACCTACGGATAAGAAGAAGCACAACCAGCGAAGTCGCCAACGCAATCAGGATCGAAAGCATGATAAGACGCTTGTGAGATTGGCTCAATGACTCGTCGATGCTCGCATACGAGACATCCAACTGCATAATCCCCAGCACCGTCTCATCGGCCCTGTGCACATGGCAGGCCCCGCCATAGCATTCGGGGGCATTGTAGATCGGAAGCCAGACCTTGGCGACTTTCGACTCTTCGCTGAGATGAAAGTGCGCGCTGGCAGGCAATCGCTTCAATGGCGCCTCTTTGTTGATGTGACACCCGGAGCACCGCGCATCGTCTATGGGAATCGACAGGCCGTGCGGAGAATCACTCGAGTAAACAGGTTTTCCGGCGTGGGTAACCAACGTGGCTGACCTGATATCATATTCCGTCACGAGCTGCCTGATAGCAGACTCTATCTCGCCTCGCCGATTCTCAAGCATGCTGTAGTGAAGAACACGCTCGAGAGACTTGCACATGTTGAGACATGTCCGAACAAATATATCCATAGACTCCTTGCGCTGGCTCATCAGACTAAAAATCGTGAACGAGCCTGACGAGACGACCAGCAACGCTGCTACCATAATGGCAAGGCGAATGCCTATGCCGATACGTTTCTTGATGCGCAAGAGTCCCAAAGAAGCTATCCTCGCGTAACGCCGGGCATTTCATCTAATGCCGAGCTGACATCAGAAATAATTTGAGCCATTGACTCATAGAATCGTGTCGTGCTAACCGTGAAATGCAGTAGTATGTCGTTCAGTCGGTCGGGAATATACGGAAAAAGTTTCTGAAGATTCATGATTCTGTGTTCATAAAACGCGGAAGCATCGCCGGGCGTCAGCCTATTCCTGACGGATTCAGGAAACTCAGTCGATTGAAATACTTCGCGAAACGTTACCATCCCCATGCCCACACAAAACTGCAAAATATTGCCGATGCTCCAGATGTCCAGGTCTGAGAAATCCTGCGCCAGGTCAAAATCGATCCAGCGATATTGCCCCGTGTCCTGTTCAACCAGAATATGATCATTTCGGATATCCCCGTGGCACAGCCCATTCTCGTGCAGGAACCGCACCGCCTTAAAGCATTCATTCAGATTCCGCAAGATTTCGGGAAACACTGTGTGGAAGTACTCTTCGTGCGACATCTTCATCTCAAATATCATGTTGTAGAGATTCTTGCCCCTTATGATGTCCAGGGCGCGAACTTCATTGCCACTGCCGTCAAATAGGGCGCGTCCCTGCATGAAGTACGGGTTGCCTCGGACGAGTTCCAGCACCTGGCCTTCTTTGTGCGGATTCCTGTAGCACCGAATTCTCAGAGGTCCTATCCGCATGTGGAACTCTTCGCGGTGCGCCAGCTTCACGATTTGACGGACACCGGTCTTGAGGTCAATCGCCTTCTTCACCCAATACTTCGGCTCGTCGCTCAAGCCGAATCGCGCCTCATAGATGTAACCTGTCACAAGGAAATATTGCCCGTCCAGTCGGATTACGTGCCCACGGCTGATATTCATGAATTCAGTGGTGTCCGTGATGACTTCGAGACGATCGGGAACGAGCCCGTCGGTCACCTGCATGATTCGCTCACGGAGCCACGTCTGGTCGCACTCGTTCATTATAGCATCCCAGGAAGAGAATAGTTGCGCGCAAAATAAGATTCATAGAGAATTGCCAAATCGCTGGAATCCCGGCGGGGGATTATAGCAGGACTTTGGAGCAAATAGCAAAACTTCGGAGGGAAAGCGTCATGTAGGAGCGGTTTGCGAACCGCTCCTACATGCAAATCCAAATCGCGAAATGATCTCAAGAAGAAAGATTCTCGGGGCGTACGACCGAATGCCGGTTTCTCTATGACAGCATCAGGCCGCCTCTTCCTTCACTGAAATTGCCACCTTGTACAGAACGGTGAGAATCAAAAAGCCTATTCCGCAGACACCGAGCGTGATCATAATCTCGGGTCCCGTGGGTGAGTATTCGGTTATTCTCTCAAGGGGGTTCGGTATGAATCCGCCTACTACAAGGCCCATCCCCTTATCAATCCATGTTGATGCAAAAACTGAAAGACAAGCCAAAGCGAGCACGCTCTCGTTCTTCCGCGTGCCCGGATTGACCAGCAGAGCGATTGCGACAATAGCGAGCACACCGGCCACGCGCATCCAAGGGACCAATCTTCCATGCCCTTCAAGACCAAAGAAGAGATACTCGAGCGAGTGCTTGTGAGCGGGTATTCCACTGTAGAAAGCGGTAAACAGCTCGAGACCCACGAAAAAAACGTTGAGAATCATTCCGTAGGTAACAATCTTCGCCAACGTCTGGATCGGCTCTTTGCCCGGGTCAAACCTGGAGAGCTTTCGCACCAGGAGACACAAGATAATGAGAAGCGACGGCCCGGATGCGAACGCCGACGCGAGGAAGCGCGCCGCCATGATGGCGGTAAGCCAGAGATGCCTTCCTGGAAGGCCGGCATAAAGAAAGGCCGTGACCGTATGAATGCTGACTGCCCATGGGATCGAGAGGTATATCAAGGGCTTGACCCATGCAGGAGGATGAACTCCGTTGCGTTCCGCCTGCAAGGTGTTCCAGCCGATTATGATATTGAGAAACAGATATCCGCTCAGCACCGTTAAGTCCCAGAACATGACCGAATTGGGAGTCGGATATAGCATAACATTAAGGGCGCGGAACGGCTGCCCCATATCCACGAATACAAAAAGCATGCACATGATCACCGATGGAACGGCCAGAAACTCGCCCAAAATAGTAATTTTGCCGAACGCTTTGTAGTCGTGCAAGTAGTACGGCAAAACGACCATAACTGCCGAGGCCGCTACGCCGACAAAAAATGTCAACTGGGCAATGTACAAGCCCCATGAGATATCTCTGCTGAGCCCCGTCAATCCCAGGCCATAGCTCAACTGACGGAGGTAGAAGAAGAAGCCTACCCCGATAAGGGCGAGCAGGAAGAACACCCACACATAGTACCTTCGACTTCCGACAAGCGCCTTTTCTAACATAGCCACCTCACACGATATAGTAGACTTGGGGATTCGTCCCGAGTTCAGGTTTGCGCCGAATGCTGAAATTCGCACTAAGAATTTGTCTTACCTGCGAATCGGCGTCTTCCATGTCGCCAAAGACCATCGCCTTCTGCGGGCACACCTCGACACACGCGGGAATCTGCCCTCGAGCAAGCCGCTCATTGCAGAAATTGCATTTCTCGACGACTCCCTGCGTCCGTGTCGGGAATTCCTGGTTCAACTCCTTGATGAAAGGACGCGGGTCCCTCCAGTTGAAACTGCGGGAACCATAGGGGCACGCGGCCATACAGAACCTGCATCCGATGCACCGATGGAAGTCCATCATCACGATCCCGTCTTTTCTCTTCCATGTAGCCTTGGTTGGACAAACTCGCACGCACGGCGGATTCTCGCAATGATTGCAGAGCACCACAACAGGCTTGTTCTTCAAGGTCTCAACCATGTGCTCGTTTTCGTCGCTCGGGAACGCATGTTCGTACTGCTCGTTCCATATCCATTTGATCTCATCTTTCGGATTGCCGAAATCCGGAACGTTGTGGACGCGATGGCATGCCTCCCTGCACTTTGTGCACCCGTTGGGCGCTTCCAGACATTTCTTCAGATCGACGACCATCGCCCACTTGCTTCCAACCAGGGCCGCCTCACCGGCCAGAACCTGCGCAGCCCCGGTCTCGTCTTCCGAGAGCGCAACGACAGCCGCCTTGCCTCCCGCCCCGAGGACCGTGGCAAGACCGGCTATCCTCAAGAATTCTCTCCTGTTGACGTTCATCACTTATTCTCCTTCGGCTCGTTATGGCACTGCCAGCAGGTCAATCTCACTCCCAAGGAATTGTGGCATTGGTCGCAGAACTCACTCTTGTTCGAGTGACACTTTGTGCACGTGTTAGAGAGGCTCTTCTCGTAACTTCTGCCGTCATGTGAAACATAAACTCTATCGCCGTTGCGCACAACCGAGGTCCTCCACTCATTCAGGAGGCTCATGTGAGAAGCTCGCATGTAATCCGTTGGCGCTACACACTGCTTCTCTTGAGTAACGATCTTGAGCTCGGGCTTATATGCGGCCTCCCCGCTGGCCAGATTCGACCAAATGGGAAAAGTTACGAGAACAAGGAAGATGATTAACCCGGTAAGGATTTTGCCGGCGTCATACATCTCACTCACCCCCCTTTCCCGCGAGAGGTTCACCGCGCATATCCGTTTCTCTCGCCTTTTCACCTTTCATCACAAGCGCGTTGCCGACAAGCTCGTGAATGCCGCCGATGCCGACGTCCGGCACCCAGTATTCGATAAGCGGCGTGAGGACAGCCTTGTCGATTGCGCATATGCAGAGAAGCAAGTTGACGTCATGCTTCTCGTGAACATACTTCACTGCATTCGCCCGGGGGAACCCTCCTCTGAGTCTCATTTCTAAGTTCTCATCGGTACCCAATCCGGACCCGCTCCCGCAGCAGAAGGTCTGTTCCTTTATGGTATTCTCAGGCATCTCGAAGAAGTAATTGGCGACGTTATTGATTATGTAGCGCGGCTCCTCAATGAGCCCCATGGCTCTGGCAGGATTACAGGAATCATGGAACGTCACCCGCCGGTGGTCATTCCTGCTCTTGTCCAACTTCAATTCGTTATTCCGGATAAGGTCGGAGGTGAACTCCGTTATGTGAACCATTTTTGTGGATTTCGCATTCTCGAATCTGGTCCCGGTTATCGGCGAGACCGGCTCCTGCAGGAAATCGGCCGGGCCGTTCATCGTATCCATGTACTGATGGAGGACCCTCCACATATGGCCGCACTCCCCGCCAAGAATCCATTTTACCTTCAGTCGCTTCGCTTCGGCATATATTTTGGCGTTGAGTCGCTTCATCATTTCGTGGGACTGGAACAAACCGAAGTTCCCGCCCTCCGATGCGAATGTGCTCCAAGTGTAATCGAGTCCGATCTCGTGAAACAGGGCGAGATAACCCAAAAGGGTGTAGTAATGCGGCGAAGCAAAGTAGTCTGCCGACGGAGTGACGAAAAGAATCTCCGCGCCCTTCTTGTTGATGGGCGCCTCGACCCGGATGCCCGTTATATCCTCAAGGTCGTCCACGGCGAACTCTATGCTGTCTTTAAAGCCGTGCGGCTGAACCCCTAAGTGATTCCCCATCCTGAAACAGTTCGACGCCGGTTCGAGAATCCAGTTGATGTTGCAGCCGACAAGGTTGAGCAGTTCTCGAGCCATCATCGTGATTTCGGCAGTGTCGATGCCGTAGGGACAGAAAACCGAGCACCGGCGACATTCGGTGCACTGGAAGAAATAGTAGAACCACTCTTTGAGCACGTCCTCGGTGAGTTCTCTTGCGCCGCCAAGTTTGCCAAGAATCTTTCCGGCCATGGTGAAATCGTTCCTGTAGACGGACCTGAGAAGCTCTGCCCGCAAGACCGGCATGTTTTTCGGATCGCCTGACCCGATAAAGAAGTGGCACTTATCAGCGCAGGCGCCGCACCTGACACATATATCCATGAAAAGCCGGAAGGAACGGAACTTCGAGAGCCTGTCCTTGAAGCCCTCGTGTATTATTTCCTTCCAATTCTCGGGCAGTTTCCAGTCGGCGTCTGCCGGCGACCACTCACGGGGGTTGGCAAAACCGAGATAGTCAACAAACTTCGGCTTGGCGGGGTAACACCATGTGCCCGGCTTGAACTTCACGGGCGTGTCCATCCACCCCTTTGCAGGAGTCTTGTAATCCACCTGCGCTAACTGCTCCGGCTTCGGAAAATCTTTTGGAATGTCTGACATCTCTACTCCTTCTCCAGAGGTAATCCGGCCGCTTTCATCTTTTCCCTGAAATCATCCTCATACTCTTCATACGTATGTACCTTGACGGGATAATTCCAGGGGTTGATGTGCCTCTGCATCCGATTGTTGTTGGCCAGGTTTCTCGTAGGACTGAGGAAGACTCCGCCCATATGCATAAGCTTGCTGAACGGGAAATAGGCAAAAAGAACGCTCACAAGAAACAGATGGATATAGAAAATAGGGCCAATACCTTGCGGAATAACGGGCCGCAACGTCGCCAACCCCATTGTCAACTCCTTGACGCCAATAAGGTTGACCCTGACAAAGTAACGCATAAGGATGCCGCTAACCGCTACTCCCAGAATCAGGAAAAGGGGAAAATAGTCGGCGGCAAGCGAGATATATCTCACCTGCGGAATAAGTACCCTTCTTAGGAAAAGATAGGTGGCGGCCGCAACAATTGCGAGGTCAGTCAAATAGAGCATCGGGAGCCCGACCTGAAAGAGCCCGTCCATGGTCTCAATCAAATTCACAAAGGCAGGCGAGGGCTCGGCAAAGAACCTCAAATGCCTGAGTAATATGACGAGAAACGAGTAGTGGAACACGATTCCGGCAAGCCAGAGCCACTTGTCCGACATGTGAATGAGCCTCGGACCTTCCCTCAGCTCCGCTTTCGTATTCCTGAAAAGCGAACGGAACAGGAATATCTCGAGCGCCATCCTGCCTATGACGCCTGCGGTGTTGTACGGGCTTTCAAGGTTGTTGGACTTGATCCAGGGAAGAGACTTTTGTTGCCCGCACGTTGTGGGTATGCGGAAAGGAACAGGAGAACGCGCCCATTTCAGGATGCGATAGACAACGCCCACGAGGAAGATTGCAAGCGCCGCATAAGGAATCACAACCCCGAAGAGCAAGGTGAATTTCGCAGCCCCCGCAAAGGCGATGACCACGAGCGCTGTCACTGCGAAGAGGGAAAACAAGACTGTCATTTACGGTTACCTCGCTTCATTTTTTCTTTTCAACGTTGTCGCCTTCCGACCCCGGATTGAGATCGGGAACCTCCGATATCAGGTTTGCTCTTTCCAAAAGTTTGAATGTCCTATTTTTCACCTCGTTTGCTCTCAACTCATAAACCTTCTCTCGGCATTTCATGTATATGTCAAACGAGAGAAGCGCCAGTTCATCTATTCTGGACTCAAGAGCCAACAACTCGCGCGCGACCTCTTCGTCGCGCATCTCATCTTTCAACTCCTCTCGAATCGCTTTCTTCAGTGAAAAAACGAAGGCAACACCTTGAGAAGGAGAGAAATCCTGGATCGCCCTGATTCTGATGATCGTGTCAAGAAACGGAGAAACCTTATCCGGACCCTCACTCTGGACGAGTCCGTCATAAATGCCTTCGATCCCCTGGGAAATAGTGTTCCCCACGGGATTGGCAAAGCGGTCCTTCTGCCTCTTCAAGAAGCTTGAGGTGTCAGCAGGATAGGTATCCAAAATCAGTTGGAACCATCTTTCGACAATCGCAGACCGCTTCCGTGATAAGAGATTCTCCAACTTCATACTGGAATCAACTCAGATAGCAGAGCCAACTTAAGTATACGACGCCACCGTCTCTTGGCGCTGTAACCGGGCATACATTCAAATTATTCAATGGAAGGCCGCCCACCCGCCGCCGACTCACGACGGCGACCGGTCGGCGCCGACAGGCGCTACGGCGTCCGGAGCAGACAGCAACGCCTTTCCAGCCGCAACATCCTTCCCTTTTCACGTGCCCATAGTGTCGCAAACCCTCAACGACACACCTTAAGAGAAGATGCGCGGCGGGGCTGTGGAAAAAGCGCTGAGTCCCCTCCGCCGAAACTCGTAGCGGAGCGCCCCTGTAACGCTTCAAATCCTGCGGTCCCGCAGCGCCTGCGTCCCGCTCTGTTACATGAACTACACGCAGCCAGTCGGCTTCGGCAGGCCGGCTATCTTGCAGGCGCCTTTTGCCGGACCCGACGGGAACAACTCATAAATCCGCTTCAGATTGCAGTCAGTCTCCTTGCAGAGCTTGCGAATCATCGGCGCGACGCCGAACTTCAAATAGTAGTCGCGAATGTACCGGACCACTTTCCAGTGCTCTTCCGTCATTTCTGTGATTCCTTCGGTGGGCGCAAAGTCTTTTGCGACCGCCTCGTCCCACTGTTCGGGATTCTGCAGGAATCCATCCTCATCGACGTCAAAGTTCTTTCCTGCTAATAGAATCTGTCCCATTCTTCTGTTCCTTTCTAGAACCAATAGCCCTGACCTTACCCTAGATATACCATGAATCGCTTCTCATGAGTCTGAAACCGTCCGAGCCTTTGCTGCGCCCTCGGGCGGTTTCGCCTCGAAAAAGCAATTACTACTATGAGTCCGTTCGAGAAGGCTTTCGTCCATGGGCGCCACAAGGCCTGAGTACAACTCAGGACGCCGGTGCGCCAGAAAAAAGCCCATTCTCGTTTCCCGAGTTTTCCTCAACAAGTCGGATTTCAACTCGGCGACTATCATCCGCTCTTCGGCGCCGGAGGTTTCGGCGATAATCTCGCCTCTCGGATCAAGAGCCAGCGCCACTCCTGCGAAACGGATTCCTGCGCCTCCGTCACCTGTTTGATTACAAGCAACAACGAACACGCTGTTGTCATATGCCCGCGCAGCCAGATAGCGCAGCCAGCGATTCTTTTTCTCGTCGGCCGATTCCGGTGGCGGCGAGGCATGCGGCATAAAAATCACTTCGGCGCCCTTGAGCGCCATGATGGAGCTCAACTCCGGGAAATGGGCGTCATAGCAAAGCTGCACTCCGAACATGGCTTCCCCATATCTGAAAAGCGGAATATCGCAGCCCGCCTGAAAAAAAGCCTGTTCGCCCAGCGACAGATGCAGTTTCCGATATGTGCTCATGGAACCATCGGGCAAAGCGACTACCTGCGTGATCGCTATTCCATTTCCTTCAGTCTTTTCAGCCAGACCCGCGAGTATCGCGACATTGTGGCGGGAGGCCATGTGGCGCACTTCATTCGCGCTCGGCCCCGGCACAGACTCGGCATATTTGGCAACTTCTTCCTTCAAGGCGTATCCCGTAATGTTCATCTCGGGGAAACAGACAACGTCAACTCCTTGCTCGGCGGCTTGACCCGCAAAATGCTCCATTCTGGCGAGGTTCCTCTCAATTTCCCCGAAACCCGAGCGCATGACGACCGCCGCCACCCGCAGATCGTTCATTCCGTCCAAACCCCGCCTGCATTCACAGTGCCTCTCCCCTACTGCCGGCGCCCGCCGCGCAAGTCTTGTATGACGATGCCGCATCAACCATCACTCTTGCCCAATTCTTTTCCCCAAGAGCATGAATATGGCAAAACGAAGCGAGAACGTTCTTGCGGACTAGTCCGTCCCGACCCGAATCAAAGCCATAGCCCCGCTTCACATTGAACACTGTCGTCACTTCTTCGTGCCTATAGCCCGACACTCGAGCGTAGTGGAACTCATGACCTCGCAAAACGGTTCCCTTGCTGAAGAACGGGTTCTGCCCATCCGTCTCGAAAACGACATATCCGTGTCCTTGTGGCTTCTCTCCGATCGAGAAATTGACCGGGAACACGCCGGCCATTGGATACGTCTTGCCTCCAAACTCGACGGACTCCCCGAGATATATCAGTCCGCCACACTCGGCGTATACCGGTAAGCCCTCCTCGATCTCGCGGCGCAAAGATGCCCGAAAACTTGCATTCTCCGCCAATTCTTGCGCATGCGTTTCAGGAAACCCACCACCGATATAAAGCGCATCCACTTGTGGCAACGTTCGTTCGCGCAGACCGCTGATTTCAACCAGTTCTGCTCCATGTCGCTCGAGCGCCTCAAGATTCTCCGGATAGTAAAATGTAAAGGCCGAGTCGCGGAACACACCTATGCGGGGCGCGACATCAGAGACAGCGACTGGTTCGGCGCACACGATAGAGGGCACGACAAACTCCGGAGAAGAGGCCGCAAGATTCCAAATCGCGTCAGCGTCGATGTTGTCTAGCATCGCCTTGTGAAGCCGCTCGAGGGCGTCAATAGCACGCGGATGCTCTTCCGGAGGCAGAAGCCCCAGATGGCGTTCCGAGAAGGGCAACCCCTTGATTCGGGGAATAGCGCCTAGAATAGGAACGCCCGTTTCCTTCTCGACGGAAGATCGAATGACCGACTCCTGTCTGATATTGGCCACTTGATTCAGGATTACGCCACCGATATTGACTCCCTTGTCCAACATCTTGCAGCCAAGGACAAACGCGGCGACAGTGCGCGTTGCCTTTGTGCAATTCACCACAAGGACCACAGGCGCCTGGATCAGCTTGGCGAGCTCAGCCGTGCTGTGCGTGCCTTCTGCATCCATGCCGTCATAGAGCCCACGGTTTCCTTCCACCACCGCAACGTCGGCGGAACGGCTGTAAGCATCGAGACTCCAGAGAATATCGGCAGGCTGCATGAGAAACGTGTCAAGGTTATGACTCGGGCGACCCGCCGAAAGCGAGTGCCACGCGGTATCAATATAGTCGGGCCCTTTCTTGAAGGGCGCGACGGTATACCCTTTCCTCCTCCAGATTTCGAGGAGTCCAAGCGTTGCAACCGTCTTGCCGGACCCGCCGCTCAATCCGCTCAATATTATCCGCGGACGTCTATGGAATCTTGCCTGCATACTTCACCTGAATCCGGAGGCCGTGGACGGGCCGGCGCTCGACCGGCCTGCTCAGGCATACCGGAGCTCTTTATTCGCCTTCTTCCGGGTTTTCGCCGGAGCCGGGTTGATAGCCTTTAAGCGTGATGTAGGTCGTGCTTCCGCTCGACCAGTAGTCCAGCACGTTCTCCTCGATCAACTCCTGCGTCAGTTTCTTTATCAGTTTCCGGTCTATTTCCGGAAGCCCCTTCG
>JACRIR010000095.1 GCA_016215705.1 Candidatus Poribacteria bacterium
CTTGACCCGCCGGTGGACGGGCATGTAAAGTAGCGCGCCTCAAAAGGGGCTATAGCTCAGCTGGGAGAGCGCTTGCATGGCATGCAAGAGGTCGCCGGTTCGATCCCGGCTAGCTCCACCATTTTTTCGTGAGCGGTGACTCGTGATCGGTAATCCGAAAGGGACACGAGTTACCGGGTACTGAAGGCGATTCGCGGGTCACGGCTCTCGAATCACGGCTCACGGTAGTTCTGTCCCCATCGTCTAGAGGCCTAGGACACTGCCCTTTCACGGCGGCGACAGGGGTTCGAATCCCCTTGGGGACGCCATTAAATCAATAAGTTACAAGATGCCATCCAGAATGGCTCAGATTTGGTTCAGAGATAACGGAAGACATAAACAAAACTCCGCCATAGGGCCTACCCTAGGGGAACTGGAAAACACCGGATATTTCTAATCGTTCACGGCGGCGCGACCGCGGCTCGCTATACTGTCGACAAAACCTTATTCTAAACTTATGCAACCTAAGTCGGGCGACCCGAACGAGAATGGGCATTTTGAGCCGGTTCATGAGGCTCATGCTATCGAGCAGGTACAGTTCGTTCTGCAATTTGACCGTTCCCTTGATGACGCTACTTTTTTAGAAGTACGCAAAATTGCTGAGCAATTCATTTCAGAATTGCCAGCACGCTCCGATATCCAAAGCTTTGGAGTAGCGATCGGTGCATCTGTGTCAGTAGGACCGATCTCGTCGAGTCCCTCTATTGGAGGAGTCATGTTTCGCCGTGTACAGCCTGATGAAACGGTCGAAAGTGAGCTTCGCATTGAACGTACTTCTGTGGCATTCCGCACGACGCTTTATACTCGCTGGGATGCTGTATGGGCGCGATCGCGCAAATATTTTGATGCCATAGTCCCAAAATATGTTGGGCAAGCTCGCATTTCGGGAATTAGCCTCAATTTCATAGATAAATTTGTATGGTCTGGAGCAATAGACAAATGCCGGCCAAACCTTCTACTCCGGCCAGCATCTACCTATCTATGCCCGCATGTATATACCGCTCAAGATCTTTGGCATAGTCACACTGGAGCATTCATTCGCGTCGACAATAATACGAAACGTCTATTTAATGTTAACGTTGCTCTCAATGATGAAAGTCGGCTCGATGAATCACGACGTGCGGTGGCTATCACAACAGTGATGACTGATCTTATGAACCAACCTGGTTACGTCTCTTCTGAAGTCGCAGCGGAGAATGTTGCTGAGTTCCTTAACGATCATATGAAACAGTTGCATTTGTTTGGTAAAAAATTGTTCAGCAACATAATTAATGATGAAATGTGTAAACGTATCGCGCTTGTGAATTAACCATGACTACAAAAACATTAAGCACGGCTGCTGCAGCTAATATTTTTGCCCTGATGCTACTGCCATCGCCCACTGTTAGCCCGATTCCAAACACGTTGGAACCGCAGATCCGCCCTGCTCAAAAGACAACAACGTGGCTGGTTTTGCCTGAAATCGATTGGGATCATATGTCGGCACAGAAGGTGCAGACAACTTCAATCACTCCGATTAGCAACTTAATCCAATCTGACGAGCCTGATCGACCGACTACTTTATCTGAGAAAATTACAGGCGAACTTAGGAGTTGGAGCTTATTGTCCGCAAACTGGGATGGCGAAGGAGCGGTTACACCTGATGCCCGTTCACTAAAGGAGGCCGTATCGTTCGTCCGACTGCTCGGTGAAGGCGATACACTCCCTGAGCCAATGCTGCATGCATCGGGTCACGCAGGTCTCTTCTGGAAGGACGACAATTTGTATGCAGATATAAAGTTTCTCGGAGACGGGCGCGTCGCCTATTACATAGAGCGCCAGGGAGATAAACACAAAGGTGTTCTCAAATTCAATTCTCAAAAAATGCCCGCTGTGTTCCCGACTCTCTTACGGGCTTAAAGAGTTCTTATATCGATTGATTGGACGTGGCATTGATTGCCGCGGCATCAACCAACGCACTGATAACAAAGAAAACCGCGTAACTGAAATCAACGCAGCCGCCCCGGATTGTGCTTGTGAAGAGTTTCGGATGAGTAAATACTCACCACACCCTGTGGTTGAGTCAGAAACACTGGTTCGTCTTGTTTTTTTGCCAATTCATATCAGTAAGAAGAGCGGGGAGCTGAAGCCAACGTTTTTCTCCCATGTGCACACGAAGGGCTGCTCTATCCAGCGCGATTCTGTTGCGAAAACCGACGAGATAGTGACGTTAGTAAAGAATTTTCTCGCCACAGGAGATGATCGTTCTTGGCTCGGAGTTATTTCCGGCCAGTGCCAGAGTGTGCGCGAAATTAGAGCTGGTGAATCCAGTAACCGTGCAGTTTGTGTCTACGATACGGCGGATCTAGGAAACCCTGCTCACGCCGAGATGTGTCGGACGCACCATATCGATGAAGCTGACGGGCTTGAATTACATAGAAACCTTTTAGCCGTGTTCGGTAATGGGGTTATTACCCGGCCGTCTCAGTATCGGAATGGTGCAGCTTGGGATCAATTGCCTCAGCACCTTCAGGCTAGGCATTTGAAGTGATTAGCAAGCGAGAGGCCACGCTTTTTGGCTGTTTGGTTCTGGATTGATTGGGTTGTTTGGCATGGCTCGCCGCAAGTCATAATGAGCCGCACTAGTATCACAATACTCGCCAGCCTCTTGCTGGCGTTTTCTTTTCTAGCACTGGCAGAGATATTATCTGGCTGCGTGGCAGCGACGGTCTGATATCATGGGCGCCCCGGATATTTGATGTGCTGTCTATAAGCACGATGCACATGCGAAAGAACGTTTTCCTGCTGTCCCTGTGCCAGGCGCTGATGAATTCAGGCAACGCGCTGCTCGCTGCCACCTCTGCCCTCGTGGGGCAGCATCTGGCCAGCGATAAGTCGCTGGCGACGTTACCACTGGCCTTCACGCTGTCCCTTGAGAAGAGTGCCAAGCCAACCGAGCAAGGGAACCCGGCTGCGCTAGATGGCTTTTCTGCTGATTTTTGCGTTGTTCCGACCGTTCGCCGATTTGGTGCCAAAATGGCACCACTATGCTAGACTGCTAAACAGTATCTTCCATAAAGGTGAAGCCATGTTGGACACAACTAAAGAACGTATTAGTTCGCGCGTGCCGAAGCCGGTGCGCAAGACGCTCGAGGAGGCCGCCGCCCTCTCGGGCGCGACGCTGAACCAGTTCGTGGTGCAGGCGGCGCTCAAGGAGGCCCATGCGGTATTAGAGCGGGAGAGGTTTGTCCGCCTGAGCCGTCGCGACGCCGAAGTGTTCTTCAAGGCTCTGGAAAACCCGCCCAAGCCCAACGCTCGTTTGAGGAAAGCGGTCGCGGCCTATCGACGCTCGGCCCTGAATGCTCCGGATTGAGCCCTTAAGCCGCCGGCACGACCGGGAAGGCTTCGACTGCGGCAACCTCGAGCTCAACGACTATTTGCGACACACCGCCCGGCAGCACACCGACAAAGGCCTGTCGCGGACCGAAGTACTGGTTAACGACGATGCGCCCGACGAAATCCTGGGGTATGTGACGGTAGGTCTGGCGGAAATTATTACCGACACTCTGCCGCCGCGCTACGCCAAGAAGTACCCCTCCAAGGCCCACGGTGTCAAACTGGCGCGGCTGGCCGTGACCAAATCCCGGCAGCGTGAAGGTCTGGGCGCGCTGATGATGATCCATGCCATGCGCCGGGCATTGCAGGTGGCCGACAGCGCCGGGATCATCGGTCTTTTCGTGGACGCCAAGGACACAGCGGCGGGTCGCTACTACCGCCGCTTTGGGTTTATTCCGTTACCCGATGATCCGCAGAAGCTTTTCCTGCCATTGGCAACGCTACGGCATGCGCTGCATGAGCAATAGAATTTCTCCGACAGTGCCGAGAAGTTAACGCGGGTGGCACGGTAGATACTTGCAAGGGATGAAGCCAGTCATTTGCGACTTGGCGAATCGCCGGGGGCACGTCGTAGTATTTCTTGAGCATATTCCCGCTGCCGTAAGGCTGGTCATTGCGACCGCTCCCATCGGGCGAAAGGCAAGCTGCCAGTTGGACGGTCGATAGATTTCCAATTGGACGATCGCCAGGGCTACAATCAGTCGCCACGGGAACTGACGGGGAAGGCTTATTTGTCGCGTCCTTAAGACGGTCAGCGATAACCCGGCAGGCGGACTCACAGCAGGTCTTTCAGTTTGTCGTTCGCCAGAATGATTTTCCGCTTCTTGCGCAGCGTCACGACCGTTGGATCGAAATTGTCCATGATGTCTCGATGAGATTCTTCGAGAAACGCGAGGGTTCGGGTCCCCTTGGGACGCCAATGCCAACAACAAGGCCCCGCCTTTGAGCGGGCCCGCACGCCATATGCCGCTCCCGGCTTTGAAATCCATATCGAGCGAGGCGTGTATCTATACTGTGAGAATGCTGGAAATCAATCACAGCGCCTACATCCGGTCCCTGCACGAGCAATCCCGCCATCTACACAAGCAAGCGCGGTGCTGAACGTGAGCGGCGTATCTTTTTACTGGATATTTTTTGTCGTCTGTGCGGCCGCGGCCGCCGTAGGCATATTGGCGGTCATGTTCA
>JACRIR010000091.1 GCA_016215705.1 Candidatus Poribacteria bacterium
ACAATCTGCGGCAACTTGTTCGTGAAGTTGTGTTGCGTTTAGCAGGGAAGAACGACAAAGCCGTGCGGCAACTGGAACTTACGTACGGCGGCGGCAAGACTCACACATTGATTGCGCTCCGCCACCTCGTGCATGAACCCGCCTCGCTGCCAGACCTTCCCGCGGTGGCTGAATTCATTCAAGAGATTGGCCCTGCCTGCGTCGCGGGCGCGACAGGCAGGCAGCAACCACCCAAGTGTCGCGTGGCGGGATTGTGTTTCGATAAGCTCGACGTTGAGAAGGGCATGGACGTATCCAGTCCGGCTCGTGAGACGCGGACACTCAAACAGCCTTGGAGCGTGCTGGCGTATCAGATTGCCGGCGATGAGGGGCTTAAACTCTTGCACGCGGAAGGAAAGGCCGAGGAACGCGAAACCGCCCCCGCGGAGAATCTGCTCACTGAACTGTTGGAGCTTCCAGGCAAAAAAGGGCTCGGAACTCTCATTCTCATTGACGAGGTCCTGATGTATGCCCGCGAAAAAGTAGGGCAGGATCGCGAGTGGCGCAGCCGACTCGTGAATTTCTTCCAGTATCTCACTCAGGCTGCGACCAAGGTGGACCGATGTTGTGTCGTTGCCTCACTTCTGGCGACAGACCCTAGCAAAAGCGATACGCTGGGACGCCAACTGCAAGCTGAGCTGTATGACATATTCCAGCGTCAGCGCGAAGAGGCAGTTGAACCGGTGGTTAAGGAGGATGTCGCCGAGGTGTTACGCCGCAGATTCTTTACACCGAAATCGCTTAAGGACAGCGGAGTGTTCCGCCAGCACGTCGTCGCGGCGCTTAAGGGAATTCAAGCGGTTGACGAACAGACCGCCAAACAGGGCGCCGAGGCTGAGGAACGATTCCTGAGAAGCTATCCGTTTCATCCGGAACTTACCGAGGTTCTATATGGAAAGTGGACTACTCTTGACCGTTTCCAACGGACCAGGGGAGTGTTGAGAACATTTGCGCTGGCGCTTCGCGAAGCTGTGAATTGGGATACGAGCCCTCTTATAGGTCCCGCCGTCTTCCTGACTGCGCCCGGCAGAGAAGGGCTTTCAGAAGCAACAAGAGAACTGGTCACAGTTGCCGACACTGAGGACTGCGAAGGCAAGCAACAGCGTTGGACGGGTATCTTGGACGGCGAGTTTTCCCGGGCGCGACATATTCAGGAAGAGTCTGTTGGTCTGAAGCATCGAGAGATCGAGCAAGCGGTAATCGCCACGTTCCTGCACTCGCAACCCATCGGGCAGAGCGCACAGACAAAAGACCTTATGTTGCTTTTAGGGTCCAATCGTCCCGATAAGATTGAACTCGAGAAAGGTTTATCTCGCTGGGCTCAGACTAGTTATTGGCTCGATGATATTCACTCAGCCGTGCTTGAGACACAATTACCTGCCAACTGGCGATTGGGGAATCGTCCGAACCTGACTCAAATGCACGCCGTGGCAGCGAAGAATACCTCGGATGATCTGGTTCGCGCCCGGTTGCTCGATGAAATCAGCAAGGTCAAGACGCTCTCAGCAGGCGCATCAGCCGGTGGAGTTCGTGTTCACACGCTGCCGGGCAGACCAAGGGACATAGAAGACGACGGGGCGTTCCATTACGCAATCCTCGGGCCCTCCGCCGCCTCGGAATCGGGCAAGCCAAGCAGCGAAGCAACACGGTTTCTTGATGAAACGACCGGAACTGACAGACCTCGTGTGTATCGCAATTCCGTTTTGCTGCTGACACCGTCGCGCGATGGTCTGGAGATTGCTCTCGCTCGGGTGCGCGACTACTTGGCCTGGGAGCAAGTCAAGGAGGAAGTCAAGAAACAGCAGAAGGACGGAAATGTGGATGCCGCGCGCATGCTGACCCTGCAAATCAACATCGACAAAGCAAAGGGGAAAATGCCTGAGGCAATCCGGCAGGCCTACTGTATTGTGGTCACTGTTTCTGAGAAAAACGATGTTCAAGCATTCAAGATCGTTGTCACTGACGAGTTGCATTTCAACATCGTGAAGCACGATAAGAGATCGCGTGTTCAGGACACGGCAGTGACGGCTGAGGCGCTTCTGCCCGACGGTCCGTATAATCTTTGGCGGCCAGGGGAGACATCGAGGCGGGTCAAGGACCTTGCCGGCGCATTTGCGCAGCTTCCGCATCTCCCCAAAATGCTCAAGGCGAGCGCGATTCTCGATACCCTCGTAAGCGGATGCGAGCAAGGAACATTTGTGCTCCGGCTGACGAGGCCGGATGGTTCTTTCCGGACATGGTGGATGTCGCGACCGGATGAGGCCGCCTTGAACGACCCTGCGTTGGAGCTTGTGCTTCCGGAAGGTGCGGAACTCTCCGATATTTCGTCTGAGTTGCTTGCGCCGGACAGACTTCCCGGCCTCTGGCAAGGAGAAGAGACTACTGTTAAGACGCTATTTAAATATTTCGCCGGATCAAACGCCGTCCAGGTGAATCGCGGCCAGTACCAAGAGCCACTTTTCATTCCTAAGGCGGACAAGAAGACCGTCGAGACGGCCATCAATTCCGCCGTCGAAAACGATATCATCTGGTTGCTGTCAGGACCGGCCAGTATCCTGGGCGAAACGATTCAGCCGGGCATACTGTCTGCAAACTCCACGTTTCGCAAACCTCCGGCCGCTATACTCGCCGGCGAAATCCTTCCTCAAAATCTGCCGGATGCATGGAAGGACGACATAGCCACAGGTCTCTCGATTGCCACGTCGTTGTCAATGAAGCAGGGAAAGACTCTGCCTTGGAAGACAGTGAGAGATGTCATAAGCGCCGCCCTGCAAGGTCGCTTCCTGATTCTCGAAGAAACCTCCGTAAAATGGCCATGCGATTTCCCCTCAGCCCAATTGGCAAAGTTCAAGGCAGTCTCCGGAGTTTCTGAAACCGAGACCAGCGGCGGCTACAGGACGGGCGCCGGAGCCGGCGTCCTGGTTGCAGATGCCGAACTGGAACCTGCGCAAATACAAGACCTCGGCGACATCGTTCCCAAACTGCTCGATATCAAAGCAAAGACCAATGTGCCCATAAAGTTCAGTGTTCGAATTGAAATGGGTGATGGAAAGGAATTGCCGCCCCAAGACGCGACAAAAGAAATCAACAAATTGCTGAAGGAAATAAAAGAAGACTTCCGGTTGCAGTGATCCTGAAAGCAATGGGGTGAAGAAGGAGCGGATGGCGACGGAAGGTGTGCCGCCGGCGAGTTTGCGAACAAATTTGCACCTACAAAAGAGACGCGGCTCATTCTAGTTTTATTTTGTCGAGAGTGGCGGCGATGCGGGCTTTGTGGATGGCGATGGTGCGGGTGTTCGTCTCGATCTGGAGAAGCAACTCGATGCGCGCGTGGAGGCTGAGCAGGACGGTGATGGTGAATATTCCGAAAAGGAGAACGCCGAGAAGAAACATGAGGGTTCTGGGCCAACCGGGAAACGGCGCCAGCACGCCGGTCGTTATAAGGCCGATGGTGAGAACCTCGACCGTGTGCGATGCGAACCGAGAGAACTTCAAAAAGCGGCCCATCTTCTTTCTCTCGTCGGGCGATATGAAGAGGCCCGCGTTGATCGTAGCCTGCTCTCCCCCGGCAGAGTCGAGAACGGCTTTGGCAGCATCTTCAGCGGGCACGGCGGAACTCGCCCCGCTTCTGCCCACCTGTTTCAAATAGTCCTCTATGTCGCTGATAAGTTTGTCGATTTCGCGTTGTTCCATTATGTTCTCCCAAGAAAAAGGCGAAAGGCGAAAGGAACAAGGCGAAAGGGGAAATGCAACAAAGAAGAAGAATCGATCCTGGTTCCCATGCCTTACCTTTCTTTCACAGTTAGTCACGCTGAAGGCGTGATTTGGCGCTCCTAAGAAGATGGGGGAGCGAATCCATCATTGTCATTCTGTTGAAGCTGAATCAGTACGAGTATGGGAAAAGCAATCCGTATGCCAATATTTGTTTCGGCGGATAGAAGTCCGCAAGTCTATTTCTTCCAGAGGGTTAACGATCTTGGAGGCGACGCAGCAGACATCATGGTGAAGACCGGAAGGGGTAATTCTTGCCAGTAAGGGGGGAAAAAGGAATCTGCCGGGCACACAAGTAAGGGCGCAATTCATTGCGCCCCTGTACGCATGAATCCAGAAATGTTATGTCCGTGATGCAAGAAGTTAAGGAATTTTGTAGGGGCGCGATTCATCGCGCCCGAGGGACCGCATTCTATGCGAATGAATTCGCACTTACGGAGAGTTTTACAGAAGACGGATCGGCGGCAAGAAAAGCGCGCTTATTCGGGGACACGATGCGGCATCATGTCCCCGAATAAGCACGCAGCGCCGAACAATCGCGGGGCGACGCCCCGTTCAGGCGACGGAACCCACCAGTATATCCAGGTGTTCCATCTTCTTGGAGATAAGGTCCGCCAGGCTCATCAGTTTGTCGCTGTCGAGGTTGAGGAGTCTGAAGGCGCTCTCATCTTTCGGGGAAGGCACGGCTTCCTTCTTTATATAGTTCCCGAACGCCTTTGAGACGGCGTCGGCAACGTGGACGATTGATGTGAGCACGTAGGATTCGCGACAACTGAACGGAGTATGATGGAACAGAATGCTGTCGGTCAGTATCGGAGGCAGATTCCATTTCTCGGTCACCCAATAACCAACGTCGCAGTGGGTGACACCGAGCACCCGGCGCTCCGCTTCAAGCAGCGAGATTTTCCGGGCCTCGGCCAGAGTGACGATTTCACGGAATTCATTCGGGAATTGCTGGTCGAGCACGATTCGGCCGATGTCGTGCAGCAATCCGACGACAAACCCCTCGTTGGTCTGTGCATTGACTCGGCGCTGAAGCGCCTCGGCGGTGGTGGCTGTCGCGAAACAGTGTTCCCAGAACTGGTGGCGGTCAAACATCCTTGTGGGCTCAGCGAAGCGGCTGAATATCGAAACTGAGAGAGCTATGTTCTGGACTTCTGCAAAACCCATGAGGACGACTGCCTGCGAAACACTGGAGATGTCGCGGTTGGCCCCATAGAATGCTGAGTTCGCAATCTTAAGAATCTTCGCCGTGATTACCGGGTCCTCTACTATCTCTCTCTCGACATCGCGCGCGTCGGCCATGGGATTGTTCATGACCTCGAGGATTCTCAAGATAACGCCCGGGAGCGTCGAGAGCTCTTTGATACGCTCGGCTCGTTCTTTGAGTGCGGAAACCGTCAAGGCAGCCATTTTAACCCCTCCAGTCCTGATTGTTCCCCGCCGACAATACTTTCGTCCTGCTTTCGCGAAGCCGCCAGTAGATTCCCCAAAGGTCATTTGAGGGGTTTTCCCCCGGCATCGCTATTCAGTGCGATGATAATAAGAGCAACTTCTGTGCCAAGAACTCTTTCTCTTGAAAAGGCTGGTTTTTGGCCTTTTTCTCAAACAAAATTGATGAAATCCATGAACTCCTGTACGTTTTTCGGAACCGAGCGGTTACGTTTTTGTAATAGAACTGACATTTTTGGGAATTAAAGTAACCCAAAAAAGGGCGCTGAATAGTGTGTGCGATAGATCCCCCCTGCCCCCTTTGCGAAAGGGGGGGATACGGGACGGCGAAGATGCGAGGCGCTTCGGAAAGGGCGCAACATGCTGCGCCCCTACGAACAAAAAAATGAACAGAATAAACAAACGAACGAACAACCGAACGGGAGCGAACGAGCAAACGACCGACCGAGTGAACGAGCAATCATTTGGAGAATTTCAAGAGATAGTGTTTGTGAAGAATCTCTCTTGCCCGCTTTGTCCTCGCGCTAAACCTCGTCCAGAACATAGAGAGGTGGCTGACCGGAGGCGACCCGTTTGAAATTGTCGAATGATTCGGTGAGGAATCGCATCGAGACCTCGCGAGTCACACCTGCCGTGTGCGGGGTAAGTATTATGTTTTCGGCTTTGAGCAGAGGGCTGTCGGCATTCAAGGGCTCTTCTTTGAATACGTCAACCGCTGCTGCCCCGATTATTCCCCGGTCAAGCGCTTCCGCGAGGGCCGCCTCGTCGACGACTTCGCCTCGGGAGGACTGTATGAAAAGGGCCGTCGATTTCATCATGCCAAACTGCCTTGCGCCGATCATTCCGTTGGTCAGCTTTGTCAGGGGCACATGCACCGTTATCACATCCGATTCCGTAAGAATCTCATCGAGCGACGCCCTTCTCACGTTTAATTCCTTTTCGAGTTCTGGCGGAAACGTCAGGATATCGCTGTAGAGGGTGGTCACATCGAAGCCTTTCAAACGGCGCGCCACCTCTTTTCCTATTCTGCCGAGCCCGATGATGCCAACGGTCTTCTTCCAGAGCTCGAAGCAGCCCTTAAGGAGCAATTCGCTCATTTTCCATTGTCCTTGTTTCATGGTGGCGTCGGATTCGGTCAATCGTTTGTAGAGCGCTATGATGACCATAATCGTGTGTTCGGCGACCGCCACGGAGTTTGCGCCTGGAATATTTGCGACTGGAACACCGTGCGCTTTGGCGGCAGGAAGGTCCACGTTGTCGAAGCCGGCCCCCAGGCGCTGGATGAGCTTGAGCTTTTTTGCCGGTTTGATGATCTCCTTGGTAATAGGCTCGAGGCCCACGAGGAAGAAGTCGGCGTCGGGCGCTTCCGAAATCGCTTTCTCGGCGTATGCCTTCCCGTCAGTTTCGGAAGAAACGATGACCGACGTCCATCCCTCGGGGAGCATTGCATCGATGAGAAACTTCGCGTTGGGGTTCACAAAACTGAGTATCTTCATATCAGGTTCTCCTCTGTTAGCGTCCTCGTCTTCATGCCACAAGTATCCTGATGTTCACGCCTTCTATGTCATTTGAGAGCATAATTGTACCTCAAAGGCACAAAGAGCGCAAAAAAGAGACAAGAAGCCTGATCACGAATACTACGAACGGGACGAATTACATCTATAGAAATAGGAGTCGCGGATGGAAGACGGCGAATCCGCTTGTGTGTCCGCATCATTCCGCATCCATCACTCATCATTGCTCCCTTTCGCCTTCTTCAGAGCAGCATCTCCTGCATCGGCGCATCGGGGTCGGCGAGCGCTTTCAGAGCGGGGAAACTTTGCAGAAGCACCGCCGGCGCCCGCACTCGCTTCCCGAGTAAGGCCGCTTTGAACATAAGCGCATTGCAGACAGCCTGCCCCCTGAAATGGTTGTTCGCAATCACATAAACCGACTGCGCTTTCTCCGCCATCTTTTGCGCTCGCGCTATCCACGGGGCCAGTTCTCGTTCCGTGTAGAGGTAATCATACCTCTCGTCCCTGCCGGCGGCCTCTCGGAACCAGTTCTCTTTATTCCGGCCGTGGAGACGAATGTAAGCTATGTCGCCCACTATGCGATCGAGAGGTTTGAGGGACCCTCTGAAAAGGGGCTGATCGATCGAGCACAGGTTCGCCCCCATCTCATCGAGAGCAGCAAAAGCTTCCGGATTGTTCCATGAAAAATGTCGCACTTCGGCGACAAGGGGGATGTTTTCGATCCGGCGCACAAGTTCTCGCAGGTATGTCAGGTTTTCGGAGGTCATATGGAATGAATGCGGAAACTGCGCGAGCAACGCGCGGCCAAGGCCGGACTGGAAGATGGGTCGAATTCGGGAAAGAAAGTCAGTCAACTCCGAAGGCTGCCAATGATCTTCGCGCGAATGCGTGAAACGCTGCCAAAGCTTGACGGTGAAAGAGAAGTCCTGGATGTCTCTCACGCGCTGACACCAATTCAGAACGTCGTCGGGGTCCGGCGGTCGGTAGAAGGTGTTGTTTATTTCAATGACGTCGACGAAGCCCGCCAGATATCTGAGGTGGTCGGCTGCACGGTTGTCGGACGGGGGATAGACAATTCCTTGCCAGTCAGGATAATACCAACCTGCGACACCGACCCTGATTCGCGCCTTCTCGTTCTGTGTGATCATGAGTATCCCTTGCGCATGCGTGTTTCGCCCCGTAGTATAACCTCACGCTCAGAGTCCATGCAAATCGCTATCTTGCACGGTGCAATATTCACGTTGCGGTTTCGGGCGATCACCCGGGCGGCACATGGAAATAATGTACATGACAACTTGCTGTGTATCAAAGGCTTATAGAGGAAGGCGCCCTTTGACCCATGTGGCACGGATAATGCCCTTAGCTATTTATGAACGGGAAAACGATTCCTCGTTCATACTTATAAGGAGGTTGAAGGTTATGCGTCGAACGATCTTTGATACGCCGATTCTGAATACGTTACTGCACGGGGTATCGGCAGTTGTCTTGAGGATTATCGGATGGCGCAGAGAGGGCCGAGCGCCGGACATTCCGAAATATGTCGTGATAGCTGCACCTCATACGACCAACTGGGATTTGCCCATGGCGTTGCTGCTGGCCTTCGCATGTAGAATCAAAGTGTACTGGATGGGAAAGGACAGTATTTTCCGGTGGCCGTTCGGCGGTTTCTTCATGTGGCTTGGCGGAATCCCCGTGGACCGGGGCAAGTCGCACGGGATGGTCGGTCAGTTGATTCAGGTTTTTAGCGAGAACGAGAGGTTTGTTCTCGTGATGGCGCCCGAGGGAACCCGCAAGAGCGTTTTGTATTGGAAGTCAGGATTCTACCACATCGCGATGGGGGCCCATGTGCCGATTGTGCTGGGGTATATTGACTATGGTCGCAAGGCGGGCGGGATCGGCCCGGTTATCACGCCCACCGGGGACATAGACGTCGACATGGAGAAGTTCCGCGCGTTCTACGCCAATGTCACCGGCAAGCACGACCGCAACAAGCCAATCGCCGTCGCGACAAGGCATTAAGACATAGACAGATTTGGAGAAAATAGGGGACACGATGCCGTATGGTGTCCCCTATTTTCTGTTCGGATGCGCGACGAATTCCTATACTCCGATCCGAGCGGCCAGGGATCGAAGTGCGCGGCGGAGCTCGAAGGGAGGCTTTTCAAATTCCTCGCGTGTGAACAGATTCTGGACGGCGGAACGCTCGACGAGCACGAGCGCCACCTCGCTGGTCTCGCGCGGAATGACATAGAAGCGCTTGCTCCACTCCGCTGTTTCACCGACCATGTAGCCTTCCAACAGTTCGCCGTCCTTGAAGATCACCTCGACTGGGTGTCCGGCGGGGCGCGATCCGGCGCCGGTAGATAGGCCACCCGTGAAACGGCCGGCCCTTCGTACCATGAACACCGCTTTCAGTTCCGAGAATTCGATCACCATTCTCGCGTCCAAAGAGGGCGCTCCCTTGGGAAGGAACTCGAAACTTACGGCGTCGATATCCCACGAGATGAGCATCCCCCGGATCGATCTGCCGTCGGCAAAGCGTACAATAGTCTCTCTGTAAACTTCAGGACATCTATAGAGGAGCACGAAATCGCCGATTGAGAGGATATCCTTGTCGCCGATTTCTTTCCCGCGCGTGTATGCGACATCATTGACCAGGATCGGGTTGTAATGAAGAGGCTGGACAAAAACGATTGTGCCAACGTCGGTCCTGGCGGTTGTGATTCTCGCATGCATATCCGCCACGGAAGTATGCGGCAACACGATATCGGCTCCGCCGCCGCTTCCAATCGTGAGTGAACTAGTCGCCCTGAGTTTGCCCATCCGGCGCAGATTAAAGAACCGCATCTTTCGCGGGGTGGGATTCTTGATGATCTCGAGTGTTCCGGCGAGATCGGTGGAGGGAAAACCATATCGTCTGACTGCGTAGTAAACCATCCATAGTGTCACAATTGCCAGAAGCCCCAGCGCTGCCTTGGCCGCGAGCGATTTTGCGATTTGGGCGATCCTGGTGAATTGTTCATAGGTCGCTGCCATGGGAAGTTCGCGTTTGCCCCACCGGGACAGCCCTCTCTCGGTATAGAGTCTTACCGGGATATCGGTGGGATAGACGCCAACGCCGGGCTCATTTGTGACAAAAGATATCATGCCCTGCAGTTCCCATCCCTTGCTGAGCACAAAATCGGCGCCGGCAATGAGGTTGAGTTCTGCTGTCAATGTTCCCTGCGCTATCTTGAATCGCGGCCTGAGCTCGAGACCCGGCGGCAATGTGAAATTCGATTTCATGATCAGTGACTCTATTGGGATGTTCTTCGTGGGGAACAGCTCCATATTTGCCTCATATCGTGACCCGGGCGAGATCGGGCCGAAACCGAGGGAAGGCCTTCTCACCGAATGCCTGGCCTCTTCACCGAGCATGGCGCGCATACGCGGGGCAAGCACGGTTTCAGATGCGGGCTTCTTTTGGAGGGATTCCTGATACGCCGCCGTGATGACGGCATGGGCGACGGCGTCTTGTCTCTCGAGGACCCGAATCTGCGGCTGAACCCTTGCCTTCAAACTAACTTGCGGAGGCGAGATTGCCAAATGTTTATCCGAGGGCAGGACGAAACTCAGCCTGCACATGTAACTTCCCAGTCTCTCCGGAAACGTCACACTTATGTTTTCCTGCCACGAATCCCCCCGGCACACTATTTCTTGCGGGGCCACGGCCAAGGCTGCCGAATAATGGCCGCCGTCTTCCTCGGCGATTTCGGCTACAACCGAGAAAGTCGTGCCACGGATGGCCGGCGTGCTTGGCTGAAACTCGACCGCAATTTCCCGGGTCAGATTCGGCGCCAGGACTGTTCCGAGGTCGTCTTTGGAAAGTCTCGGCTCCAGCCGCATGCCGGCGCGGCTGGCCCAATCGATAAACCAGCGCACGTCCGACTTCGCCTCGGGTTCGATCGGGGCTTTGAAAGCAAACCAATTGTTGTCAGGCAGTTCCTGAGCCTCGCGCTGTTTAAGGGACGTAAATGTGACAAGATTCGGGATATCCTTCGGCGGGTTGTCTTTGTCATCGCTCAACCATATAAGCACCCTGCGCCTGTCCGGACTGCTTGCATATAATTGCTTTATTTCCTGCAATCCCCGGTCCATGCCGGCGGAGAGGCTGGTGGCATACTCCGTTGGCGCCATTTCTTCAAGCACGGACAAGAGCCTGGCGATATCATAAGACGAAAGTATCCGCGCGCGTTCAACCAGACGGGATGATGCGCCGAACGTCACGATTGTGACTCTGTCGCCCAGTTGGGCGGAGGACACGATCCGCTTGGCTTCGGCCTTCACTTTGTCGAAAATGTCGGACATGCTCGTGCTTACGTCCACCACGATAATCAAGTCTTGTGTTTCTTCGGCGAGAGCAGCCGTGCAGAAAAGCAAGGTGAGAGCTATCACGAGCAAGCCGACAAGCAATCGGGGCGTGAAGGCGGGCACACGATGCCGCATTGTGTCCGCGATTTCCCGAAGCTTGAAAAGATAGATCGACGAAAGTCGCATCCGGGGTCTTCCTACTCGACACCAGGTGGTCGTTTCACGGATTCTATCACGTGTCTCATCAGGGCAGGGATGCAAGGGCGGCCGACCGGGCCGCCCCTACGCAAGACCGGAGGATACGTGACCGTATTTATGAAAACATGTGCCAAGAAGGCAGGAAAACCCTCTTTCCTTGGTTCGGATTTCCTATAATGAAATACTCTTTGAGAACAAAACTATTTCTCATTGATGAAATACTAGCAACTTTTCCTCTCGATGTCAACCCTGGCGTTTATTCGTACCGCAGGGCTTCGATTGGATTGAGGCGCGAGGCGCGCCAGGCGGGATAGAAGCCGAAGAAAACGCCGACGGCGGCGGAGAAGCCGAGCGCCAGAGCGATAGATCCGGGCGAGGTGAAGACGGGCCAGTTATTGGTTCGCGAGATGATTTGGGCCGCTGCGACTCCGAGCATTGCGCCGAGTATTCCGCCAATGCCCGCGAGCACGATGGCTTCGACGAGGAACTGCAACAGAATATCTTTTCGCCTCGCGCCGACGGCCATGCGCAGGCCGATCTCGCGTGTACGTTCGGTGACTGAGACGAGCATTATGTTCATGATTCCGATTCCGCCCACTATGAGCGAGATGGATGCGATCACGGTCAGAAGAATAGTCATCAGGCGCGAGACCTGTGTGGTCATTTGCGTAACTTCGGTCATATCCATGATCGTGAAGTCGTCGTCGGTTTCCGGCGAGAGGTGATGCCGTTGTCTCAGAATCGCTCCGACCTCTTTGCGGGCCGGCTCGAGCGCCTCCAGAGAGACAAGGCTCACGAGTATCTGGCTTACGTCGCTGAATGGCGAGTTCTGAAGCACGCGGCGGACCGTTGTCCATGGGATGATGATCGTGTCGTCCTGGTCCTGCCCCCATGCGGCGCTTCCCTTGCGGGTCAATATGCCGATGACGCGAAAAACCATATTGCGAATGCGGATGGTCTTGCCGACGGGGTCTTCCTCACCGAACAACTGCTGCGCGACGGTCGCCCCGATCACGCACACGCGCGCGGCGGTAAGGACCTCCGATTCCGTAAAGAAGCTTCCTTCCGCTACCTCCCAGTTGCGGACGTCGAGATAGCTCGGTGTCGCGCCTTGAATAATAGTGGGCCAGTTGTTCTCTCCATATACCACTTGAGCGCCGGTTCGCACTATCGGGGTTACGGCCCGGACGTAAGCGGACTCGCGCAGGATGGCCTGGGCATCCTCGGCGGTCAGTGTTCGTTGGCTTCCCATGCCGCCATGGAACCCGCCCGTGCGAATGCTGCCGGGGAAGATAATCATCAAGTTATTGCCCATGCTTTTTATCTGGTCATTGATCATCACGGTGGCGCCCTGCCCGACGGCGACGACAGCAATCACGGCCGAAATGCCGACAATGATTCCGAGCGTTGTCAGGAGCGAGCGTCCCTTGTTCCGGAGCAGCGCCCGCAAGGCAACACGAAGTATAACCAGCGCATTCATGAATTAATGCTCCCTGAGGATTTTGTCGTCATTTTCAAATCCCCTCTCACCCCTCTTTCGAAAAGAGGGGAAGGGGGGATTTTCGGCGAAAGGGCAAAGGCGAAAGGGAACCGAAGACGAAAGGAACAAGACGAAAAACGAAAGGAAATCGTCATTCTGAGCAAAGCGAAGAATGACGGCGGAGGGCTCAGAATTCCGTCTTATTTCCAGATGTAAGCTTTTCATTTGTGCCATTCGTCCCCATTCGTGACATTCGTGATCCAACTCTTTTTCTTCTTTAGTTTCTTTTCCCCTTTTCGTCTTTCGTCTTGCCCCTTTCGTCTCTTTCACACCACTTCCCCGTCTCGCAAGGTAATCACCCGTTGGGCGTAGCGAGCGATATCCTCTTCGTGCGTGACCACGGCGATCGTGATGCCTTCGGCGTTGAGTTCCTTGAAAATGGCCATGATTTCTCGGCTCGATTTCGTGTCGAGGTTGCCGGTAGGCTCGTCCGCCAGAATCAGCGCTGGCCGGTTGACTAAGGCTCGAGCAATGGCCACCCGCTGCTGCTGGCCGCCTGAAAGCTGGCTCGGATGATGCCGAAGCCGCTCCTCGAGCCCTACTCGTCTGAGGACGGAGACGGCGCGATCTCGTTTTTCCCGGTTGGAAAGCCGGGAGCCGTAGAGAAGCGGCAGCTCGACGTTTTCGAGCGCCGACGTGCGCGCCAGTAGCAAGTTGAAATTCTGGAATACGAACCCGATCTTGCGGTTGCGGATGCGGGCCAGCGCATCACCCGACAGCATTGTGACGTCCTGGTCATCGAGAAGATACCGGCCGCTCGTGGGGCGGTCGAGACACCCGAGTATGCTGAGAAGAGTGCTTTTGCCGGAGCCGGAGGAACCCATGATCGCCACCAGTTCGCCGGTATCGATATGGAAGGTGACTCCGTGCAAGGCGGGGATTTCGACCTCACCCATACGGTATATTTTTGTTATGTTTTCGAGGCTGATAAGCATGGAATACTCAAGATTACGTTTTGGAAAATGGGGACGGACCCTATGCCACGGCTCTGTCCCTCTTTTTCCTCGCTCTCTCGCAATGATGACGTATCGTAAATGATTGCATTCAGGAATCAGCGGGTTGTCCGCTGCGCCGGGAAGCGCGGCGGAGCGAACGGGTTCACTGTGCCTTCCTTCTCGCCCTGTTCGGCGAGGCCGGTTATCACTTCCTGCCCTTCCCGAAGCTCTCCGGCCAGCACTTCGGTGAAGAAGCCGTCGGCTATGCCGAGCGTAACGGAGACGGCTTTCGGCCCTTCGGGCCCGGGCGTCCAGATTTCGGAACGGTTCCCTTGCTCGGGCGATGCCTTTGCCTCGGGGTTGCGGGTAGGAGAGCGAGAACCTGCTCGAGCGGCGTTTTCCGGCGGCTTGAAGCGGAGCGCAGAATTCGGCAGCTTGAGAACATTCTCACGGCGCGCCACCTCGCACGAGATGTTGGCAGTCATATTGGGGAAGAGTTTCTCGCCGGGATTCTCCGCATTGATGATCACGGGATACGTGACGACGTTCTGCAACGTGGCGGCGGCGAGGCGTATCTGGGCGACTGCGCCGTGGAACTTTGCATCGGGATAAGCGTCAACCGTAAAGCTCACGGGTTCTCCCACCCGGATGTTTCCGATATCAGCCTCGGGAATGCTCGCTTCAACTTGAATCTGCTTGAGGTCGGTGGCTATAACGAAGAGCGTCTGGGCCGAAAGACTTGCCACGACCGTTTGCCCTTCGTTCACATTGCGGTCAATGACCACCCCGTCCACAGGCGCCCGAATTGTCGTGTATCCGAGGTTGGTTTGCGAGAGATTCAGCGTGGCCTTGCTCTGCTCGACCACCGCCTTGCTGAGCTTGACCTGCGCTGTCAGCGCATCCCGGTTTGCCACAGCGGCATCGAGCTCGGACTGCGCTACGAGGCCCTGCGCAGCCAAATCCTGCGCCCGCTTCAGGTCTCTTTCCGCCTGGCGCAATCTGGCTTCGATCTGTTCCACGTCGGCAATGCTTCTCTTGAGATTCGCTTCGTTTTGCGCCGTCTGCGCCTCGTAGGCGGCGGGGTCGATCTGCGCGACAATCTGGCCGCTCTTCACCCTGTCGTTGAAATCAACATAGAGTTTCTTGACGGGGCCATTGACCTGCGTGCCGACCTGGACCAGCTTGATAGGCTGGATGACGCCGGTCGCCTTCACCACCTGCACAATCTCGCCGCGCTCTAGTTTTGCGGTGCGGAACCGCTGGTTTGCGCCATTGCCCCGGCAAGCGACCATTGCCGCCGAGGCCGTTGCCACTACCGATGCCAAAACGAGAACAACAGATAAGCGTTTCATGCTTTCCTCACGCTGAGTAGCGAACCGATGGTATCCAACAAATCACAACACTATAACGCCACATGGAGAGAGCCGTCAACTTCTGTACTACTCACGTCCGAAATCGCGAATTCTTGTTGTGATTTCTTGCACGAGCCTGACGCATATTGATCACACGGGCGCAATGAATTGCGCCCCTACAGACATGAATGAAGAAAATCGGGGACACGATGTCGCATCGTGTCCCCGATTTTCTGAGACGCGATTCATCGCGCCCGATGCTCGCTGTTTGGCTGCGGCCACGCCGCGCTGTGTTTTTCCGTGGTTCTGTGTTCGGCCGTGGGAATGACATACTCCCACTTTTATTAGACCAGCCTTCTGCCGCGAAGGTTAAATGTTGGAAGTTTTATTCGTGTTCCAAAACGTTTTGCCGTTGATTTGTGGCAAATGATATTGTAGGATGATTGGGGCGTTCTGAGCGCTTTACTGTACTACTCACGTTTGAAATCGTGAATTTCTGTCGCGATTTCTTGCACGAATATAAGGCATATTAATTACACGGGCGCAATGGATTGCGCCTCTACAGGAGTATATGAGGGATTTCCGTAGGGGCGCGATTCATCGCGCCCGATACGGCGATTTGGTTGCGGCTTGCCGCGCTGTGGCTGAGATGGAAGGAAATTCTATGTACATCGATCAAGAACTCTGCAAGAAATGCCTCGACTGCAAACCTGTTTGCCCGATGGGCGCTTTCATATTGAAAGATAAGAAAGTCGTAGTTGACTACGAAACCTGCGTCGAATGCGGTGTATGCCTGCGATTCGAGATTTGTCCGGAGAACGCGATCAAGCAGGTGGATGAAATTCCGTATCCTCGAATTCTCCGATCTGTCTTCTCCGACCCGCTCCAGCGCCACGAGAGCACGGGCATACTCGGGCGCGGCACCGAGGAAATGAAGACGAACGACGTCACCAACCTGTTCCAGAAAGGGAAGATTGGTTTCTCGATTGAATTGGGACGTCCGGTGGGCGGCGCATATCTGAGAGATCTCGAGAAGGTAGTCAAGAAAGTCACGGCGATGGGGGTCACGTTTGCTGAGGACAATCCAGTGGTGCAATTGATCGCGGACCGCTCGACGGGAGCGCTCAAGCCTGAGATTCTCGGTGAGAGGGTGCTCAGCGCAATAGTCGAGTGTCTGGTTCCGGAAGAACGGGCTCTGCGGTTCATTGACGAAATGGCTGAATTTCTTAGAGCTGAGGTGGACTGTGTGGTCACAATGAGCGCTGTCTCTCGCGCCGATGATGACGGGAACTCTGCCTTCTTGCAGAAACTGAAAGAAGTCGGCAAGAACCCTTACCCAAACGGGAAAGTAAATATTGGGATGGCGATTGTGTAGGAGCAGATATCAATGTACGGCAAAATCCCCCCTCGCCCCCCTTTGCAAAAGGGGGGAAGGGACCGCATCGGCCCGTGATCCAATCTTTTTCTTGGAGGTTTCATGACTCACACATTGAATCGAAGAGGCTTGTCTGAAGCGAGGCCCGGCGAAGAAATCGTGGTTCTCTGCATGGCGCAACGCTTGCGCAAAGCTGAGAAAGCCGAAGCGATGCAATCGCTCGCACGCACGGTTCTCAAATATAAGCCTGATAATTTTGTGGGCAAGCCGCTCGGTTTCGATGCGGAATCGGTGGAGGCAATGGCGCCGTACACCGGTGTGGTTACTGCCGTTTTCACCGACAAAGAGGTTGTTTGGAAACTTGTCGGAGACCTCAAGTCGCAGCGACTGGGTGTTTCCGTCGTGCTCTCAGGCTTGTTTACAGACGTGCGAGACACCTGTAAATGCACCGGCCTGAGGGAACACACGTATCACATCTCATTGGGCATCTTTGGGAAGACGGACTGTTTGCCCGGCGAAAACACCCTCGAGATCACGACGCAATGCGGCCACTCTCTGATTTCGCCGCATCTGGTGGATGCGGTCGTCAAGAAGATACGAAAAGGGAAAATGACGTGTGAGCAGGGTGCGCAGATGCTTATTAAGCCATGCGCCTGCGGCATCGGCAACCCGAAACGCGTCGAAGAGATTCTCAGAAAAATGGTCTGATGAGATTGCCCCATAATTGGCGAACCAGGATGGCATCTCGCAGGCGCCAATTTATTCGCACAATCTTTTTGGGGGTTTTTTCTGCGTCGCGCGTACGAATAAATCGGCGCCTGCAGAATTACAGGACAGTCTCTAATAAGGGATTTTATCTGAAACGAGAAAGGTGAAACCGCGCAGGGGTAGTCGTCATGCCGATTTATGAATTCCACTGTGAGAAGTGCAATACCATCTACAAGTTCTTTTCAAGAACTGTCAACACGGAGAGAATCCCGAACTGCCCGAAGTGCAAGACGCCAAAATTGAAGCGAGTCATTTCACTTTTCTCGACCAGTTCCGGCAAGAAAGAAGAAGGAGACTCCGGCCCCGACTTGCCGCCCATTGACGAAAAGAAAATGGAGAGGGCAATGGGGATGCTTGAGAAGGAGGCGGGCAAGATCAACGAAGATGATCCGCGTCAGGCGGCCTCTTTGATGAGAAAGCTCTTCGATGCCGCCGGGGCGCCAATGGGGACAGGAATGGAAGAAGCTTTGCGCCGTCTCGAGGCAGGTGAAGACCCGGACAAGATCGAGCAGGAAATGGGAGACCTGCTCGGCGGCGAAGACTTGTTCGACATGGGCGCAAAGGAGAAGAGGCGGCAGCCGAGCCCCAAGCCTAAATCGGACGAGACCCTGTACGATCTGTAGTATAATATGGGAGTGACCAATGTGTCTGCTGTCATGCAGATTCTTATTCCTTGACTGTGACGGTTCGGACGCTGGTGGAAGGAATGTAGGCGTATTCCATTTCCTCTCGGTCGTCGGGTGTCAGAAGGATGACGCCGGATGAGTCCTCGCGACGATAGTTTCTGTGCACGATCCCCTCGATTGTTCTTCCATTCTCCAGCATAATCGCAGCCATTCTGCCTTGCCTCGACCGAATGCCTTTGGCATAGGAAGGGAGAAGTCCAAGCTTGCGATTGCTTTCATCCCGATAGAACTCGACGTAGCAGACTTCGACAAAGCGGAGCGTGAGGAACTCTTCGCGGGCTCCGGAGAAGGAGTTCATGTAGAAAACGCTTTGACCTAAATCCCAATACTCCAGGATGCCTTCGTGGGTTCCTCCATCGTTCATGTGCGCCCGCACCTGGCGGCGACACTGCGGGTCCATGAATTCGAAGGTGTACGCGCCGATCCCTATCATATCCTTGTCTTTTATCTGCCGGGTCCCCTTTACGGTCTCTCCATTGATGACTATCGGTTCGTCGGAACTCGACTCGATATATACGCGGGTCGGATTCCTCTTTCTTCCCGCCCAGATGGAGCAGTGGAACGGCTTTACGGACTCATGCGAGAGACAGATGTCGTTCTTGGAATCGCTTCCCACCCCGAGGATGACAGCCTCTTGATATCGAGATATCTTTGCCAGATTGAGTATCTTGCCGTCGCGGACTCCGGAAATCCCCCGAGGGATCATGTGTCCGATCGGCCGGGCCCTGATAAGATGAACGAGCTTTGTCTTTACAATCTTATCCCTCAGATAATTCCTGGCATAGGCTTCCCATTTGCGAAGCTTCCGTCTTCCGAGATACAGGACCGGCGAGCTTCCAACGGCAACAACGACCACAGCCACCGCGAATGGATGCCTGGCCACAGAAGCGAGCACCCGCTTGAGCCAATAGAGAAAAGTGTGAGGATTTATGACCTGGAGTTCCACATATTCGTTTGAAAATTCCACTGTGGGGTCAGAACAGGAAAGCCTGACCCGCCCAAGATAATCTTCCGACCGGGTGTGCTTCAGACGAGCGGGGCATTGAAGCTTCACGCGCAGGCTTTTCCTCAAAGGGTTGTCCGGCGCGTCAACAATTTCTGTCTCTATCTCTACCGCCCCTGGCAATTCGATAATGGCCTGCGGGATAATGTGCGCTTCTCCAAAGTATTCGGCGCTGAACTGTAACGCGCATTCGGCGACGTACTTCTCCCCGTTTTTCATGGGCCCGATCATAAGTCTCTCGACAAGCGGAGTGACAACTACGGACTCGAAGTTGACGCGAGAGAGAGGGATTCCTTCCTTCAAGACCTTTTCCCATTTCTCCCATTCGGTCCTCACCCGACCCGGAATTGGACCGAGGGACAGAGGGCTGCTGTTCGGCGCCAGTCCCGTTTGCATTCCGCGCGAGGAGGCAAAAGGCGCAAAGGCAGGTCTCTTATCGAGCGGTCGAGTATCCACAGTTCCCTCGAATACCGTAGTTACCTGCCGCCGGGTGAGACCGTTGTAAGCGACTGCAAACGAAGTTCCTTTTGCGCATACGGCCGCAAGAGGGGTCACCACTTCATAGCTCAGCAGGCCGCCGGTCGACGTGTCCAGAGTTGTCCAGACGGTTCCCTTCTCGAGTCTGATTTTCACGACGTTCAACTTAGTGTGCGAAAGCGTCTGAAGTCTCTCAAGAGCGATTGCGCTGTTGGTATCCAGGCCGATTCTCCCTCCTCGTCCCACGTTGATCACAACCCTCGATTTTCGGCCTGTCTTTACCTGGTCCCCTCCGAGCAGCTTAAGCGGCCCACCCTTTGGGACAGTCCACCAGACATCCGGCTGAACGCTTTCTTTCACGGTGATCTCATCCGTCTTGTCAATTATTGCCGCATCCAGCGGCTGCCAATCTTCGGAGTTTTCGATGAGGCCCTCCAGCATTTCCCTTTCAGAAACCCCTGAAATCCGGCTGATTTCTTCGACGTCGAAAAAGCTGCCGTTGTATTTGTTCATCAGTGAGAGCAAGTCAGGGTCGATCCTACCCTTCAGCGCAATGTAGCGCAGGAACCATTGCTTTCCGGGCGCGAACTTGTCAAACTGCGTCATTGCCTGCTCCATCGTATATGTGCGGAGAGTATCGGGCGAGGGATGGTCAATGCCGTCCGTCACGAGGATCAACCGGTAGAGATCGGCGACGCCATCATTGCAATACTTGTACAGATGCCCCGTCGCTTCGTTGACAGCGGCGCCAAGATCGGAATAGAGCGAATCCGCCTTGATCGAGTCCAGGAGCGTAACGAGGGTCTCTTTCTTGGAATCCTCCAAGGAGGTGTAGCACGCCAACGTTGTTACGCGGTCACCAGCGAGCAGTATGGTGAAAGAGTCGCCGGCGCCGGACTCCTTTACGGTCTTTCTGAGAGTTCGTTTGATGTCGCTTATTATCCACTGCATACTCGATGAGGTGTCGATAACGTATACGGTGGCAGTGCGCTTCCCGGCCTTGCCGGGCTCACTCGCCGCCTGGGTTTCCCTCGAGGCTGGATGGAGAACGGCCATTGCGAGAAAGCCGAGACAAATCAGACGCGCAACGTCTCTGCGGACAAGTTTTTTCATCCTCACAGGCTCCAAGAGTAATCAGAACGTGGAACTGCGGGAACTCATCGCAAGGAGTCACAGCTTTTACGGGGGCGTATTTATTCGTGCCTCCGGTAGAGGCGCACAAACATGGGCATCCCCGCTGGAACGACAATCCCTCAACGCCCAATGACGGCAAAATTATAACAGCATGCGCATGGCTAGTCAAGTAAGTTTGCTTTTGTGTAAATAGCCTTATGAGTAATGATGAAGTAGAGACAAATAGAGTTTTCCTAGCAGGCAATTCGCCGCGAGACAAACCCGGCGAGCCCCTGTCAAGGCCGGCGAGCCCCTCGACAAGCCATGATAAAAAATGGTAGTATGCGATGCTGTCTCTGAGGTCTGAGAGAAGGACTCATCTAGGAAGGAATTCATCCATTGAATCGACGAGCGTTATCCGCAATTTTCGTTGTGATTGCGACGATGATGGTCGGTATCGGAATTATTGCGCCGCTGATGCCGGTGTATGCGCAACAGATGGGCGCGACCGGCATGTGGCTCGGGATCATTTTCGCCGCGTTCGCAACGACACGCATGATATTCACACCGATGTTCGGGCGTATTTCCGACCGGTTTGGCAGGAAATGGTTCTTGCTGGCGGGTCTATTGGCGTTCACTCTGCTTTCACTCGGGTACATGGTCTCGGACACGGTCTATGAGCTCACTCTGATGCGAATGGCGCACGGGTTTTCCTCCGCGCTGGTGGTCCCGATAGCGTTTGCATATGTCGGGGATTTGACGCCCGAAAAGCGGGAGGGCCGGTATATGGCGGTAATAAACTACGCCACGTTTGTTGGAATGGCGATTGGCCCGTTTATGGGAGGCCGGTTGGCCGACGCTTATGGGATTCATTCGGCGTTTTGGGCATTGTTCGGGTTCGGTGTGCTTGCCTCGACGATGGTGCTGGTTTTGTTGCCGGATATTCGGTCGCCTCGCTCACTTGAAGAGAATCCTCTGCCCGGCTTCCGCCATATGCTGTCGGACAATCTCGTGAGGGGGCTCCTCACAATCCGCGCCGGCAGCGCGGTCAGGCAAGCGATTGTGATGGCCTTTCTGCCGATTTTCGCGAAACACATCGGCCTGACCAAGACCCACATGGGCGCGCTGATCAGCGCCTTTATAATCACGGCGGCAGTAGTTCTTTATCCTGCGGGAGTGCTGGCCGACAGATTCAGCAGGACCCGGCTCATCATCGTTGGAGAGACTTGCGCCACGATATGCTTTGGAGTTTTTCCACTCGCACGGACTTTCCCTCAGCTTCTTGCCGGAGCAATCGCCGCCGGCATGGCGGGTGGACTCTCGATGCCGTCGCTCCTTGCCATCAACGCCGAAATAGGCCGCGACTACGGAATGGCTTCGATGATGGGTCTGTACGACGCGGCAATGGGCTTCGGGATGCTTTTCGCCACGCTCACGGCAGGGGCGTTGATGGACTTGTTGAGCGTGCGCGCGGTTTTCTACTATATCGTTATTCTGGGTTTGACGGGGGTTGCGGCATTCGTTTTTTTCACGAGGCGTCCGCGCGAGGCGCGCGGGGTTTCGGGTTGACAACATCGCTGACATTCACAGGAATAGGGCGCATTTCCGAGGCGCGAGGCTGCAAAGCAATCCTTGTTTGCCTGATGTTTGCTGTGTTCATCTTCTCAGCCCTCTCGAGCATGGCAGGGGACTCGCCGACCTTCGACGAGCAGTTTCATCTGTATTCGGGTTACAACTATTTGTTTTTGCGCGATTTTTCAATCGGCCTCGCCCAGCCGCCGTTGGCCCGCCTGCTGGCGGCGATTCCTTTGGCTGTGACGAATGATAATAATCCTCCACGAGAGCTTTGGGCTGCTCCGCTACCCCGACACTCAGACTATTCGACCTGGTGGCAATACGAGGCCGCCCGGGATTTCTACTATGGTTTGAGCAATCCCGCAAGGTCTCTCTTCTGGTCAAGATTCGTCATGGTACTAGTCGGGGCCGCACTCGCCGCGTTCGTGTACAAGTGGTCTGTTGAAGCATTTGGTTTCAAGGCGGGCGTGCTGGCTCTGGTTTTCTGCATACTCGATCCGAACTTACTCGCCCATGCGCGTCTTGTAAACACGGACGTGGCCGCAACACTTGGCATTTTTGCAGCAGTCTATTCCATGTGGCGTTATTCAAGAACGCCGTCGCACAAGTGGCTCCTGGCGTCGGCTGCGGCTGCAGGCGCTGCAATTGTTTCCAAATATTCCGCTCTCGTTGTGTTGCCGATCCTCTCGCTGTTCGTTCTTGTCAATGTGTTGCTGCAGATGAGGGTCGGCGGCAATGTGTCAGTCCTTCGCGTTGCATGGCGCGCATCCGGGCGTCTCGTCGCCTTTTTCGCAGTGGTCCTTGTGGTGGTCTGGATATGCTATTTTCCGGATTTGAGTTCACAGTTTCAACGTCCTTCTTCCAGAGAATTCTCGGAGGCAATGCGGATAGCCCCATCAAGTCACTCAAGAATCCTTTCCGCCGGGGAGCTTCTTTTTCCCTCACACTTTCTCCAGGGATTGACGTTGGTAGTTGCGCAGCAGAAACACCCGCCGCCGGCGTTCTTGATGGGAGAATATTCGAGCAGCGGATGGTGGCAGTATTTCCCGACGTGTTTCTTGATAAAGACGCCTATTCCGCTTATGGCCGCCCTCGGGCTATTTGTCTATCTTGCGTCACGACGGAAATTGAGTATTCATGCCGTCGCCAATTTGTACTTGATGCTGCCGCCAGTCATCATTTTCGGGTCTTCTATGGCAAGCGACTTGAATATAGGCATCCGCCATATTCTTCCGATTTATCCTTTTCTTTTTGTGCTGGCTGGGGGGATTGCAAGTTCCACGTTCGCGAATAGGATCGCCGGGAAACTTGTCGTAGTGGCTTTGTGCCTGTGGTCAGCCTTCGCATCAATCAGAACATACCCGCACTATCTTGCGTATTTCAACGAGCTAATTGGCGGGCCTGAAAACGGGTATCGCTACCTGATCGACTCTAATTTGGATTGGGGGCAGGACCTGGATAGGCTGAGCAATTACCTGATAGAGAACAACGTACAGGACATCCGGCTGAAGTATTTCGGTACGGCGTTGCCCGAGAAGCATGGTATCAAGTACCGACCTCTTCCGTGCGAGCCCGTTGCCGGCACGATTGCGATCAGCGTCACTTGTCTTCAGGGTCGAAATGGTCCGAGTTGTTACAGGTGGTTGAAGAAGCACGAGCCAATCGAAAGAATTGGCTATTCAATATTCATCTATAAGATTGGCGACCCGCCGCGCGAATGATGCGCCCTTTCACAACTTCATCGTAACTGTCACCTTTGCGACTCGAAACAGGGATTCTTCGCTTCGCCTTGGAAAATCGGGGATTGTCTCCCATAATTCGGGGACACGATGCGGCATCGTGTCCCCGAATTATGGGCCATTTATCTCCGGGAGACGGCTTGGGGGGTCCAAAGATACATATCGGGTTTCTCCTGTTGTTCCCCGACAAAGGAGATATTGCGGAAACGGGGGAAATAGAATTGGAAGAGATTATGCTGCATTACGAACCAACCGGAACGATATTCGGGTGCAGGAGCAGCCAGTGAGTCCACGAAATAATACTCGCCATCCGATGAGTAGTCGGGGGAACCCAGGAAGGATGTCATCGAGTCCCTGTACTGCGTTACAAGGCGACTAAACTTGAGGTCCTCTTTCATCCAACCATCTATAACGTTTCTCGCTGTCCTCATGTTGTTGTAGTTGAACACAGTCAGAAGGGCGAGGGTCATCCCAAGCAGTGCGACACACATGCCCTTGGAGCTTTTGGCAGCGATCTTCTCAAGAGAGGGTGGCAGCCTGAGTAGCAGTCCCAATGCTATGGAGACACCGGCGGCGGGATAATAGAAATACCACGGCGCCAGCGCATAATGAACGTTTCCCAGAAGGCCGAGCACGTAGAAAATTCGACCAAAAGCAGTAAGGGCGAGCGTCAGGAGTCCGAAAACCAACCACGCCGCGGCAAAAGTCGCTTGCTTTCTTCTGTACAATAATTCCTTCGCCATCAGCGCCGACAAAAACATGTAAACCCAAGGATAGTGCTGTGGGAAATAGGGCACAAGCAATCGGGCCGCATACAGGTAGAACTCCGGCCATAGGCCCTTGATCACGAGCATCTTTTCCTCAGACGGCAGCGGCGGTTTAAGTGAGCCTCCTTGAAAGGTAGTATCTTGCAACGGGAAGTATCTATCATTCAAGTAAGTGCGCAGAATCAGGTAAATCAATGCAATCGAAAAAAAAGCGAGCATGATTCTTGCATGGTTTTGCAGGATTCCCTTGATGCCTTCCTTGAAACTCAGGCGTGCCAGCAGAAAAAGCCAGATTACCACTCCGCCAAAGAAGGCGGTCGTGAAGAATCCAAGACCAATCGTGAAAGAGAGCAACCCCAGATAGAAATACTTCGAGGGTGGAAAGCATGCCCGACAGGCAGATGTATGGTCATCTGTTCCTTCATTGCCGGAATTGACACAACTGGTAAAGAACTTCTCGAAGTAGATGCTCATCAAGAGTATGAAAGTCAGGCTCGTCACCCAATGACCGTTTATGCAGTTGTCAATGCAGTGGACAGCCGGAAACGCGAAGCAAAACGTGGCCGAGCCTATAGCCGACAAAATGACGGATTCCGTCTGAGCGCGCACAATTCGAAATATGAGATACGTGTTTATCAGGTGAAAGCCGACGATGGCAAGGCGGAGTGGAACTGCGTTCTCAAAAACCAGGTGGAGTCCACCCATGAGAAGGCGATACAATGGGAGAAAGTGATTTCGCCAAGGAATTAGTAAGGACTTTGCCAGGCCATGCTGCGTGACTTGAGACAAGAATAGGTAATCGTCGATGCGATAGTGGCCGTTATGTATTTCGGGCAAATATGTGAAGACGATGCCTGCCAGGATGAAAAACAAAACGATTGCATTCAGCAGGCGTTCTTGACGTTGAAGCATCTCGGCGCTCCTGAGAAACTCTTTAATTGGGGACACCATGCGGCATGGTGTCCCCAATTAAAGACAGCCGCGTTTCTTTCACAATTGACCACACCAAGGCGTGGTCAGGCGCTCCTGAGAAAGAGGCGAAAGATTTCGGCGAGCTGAATCGAGCCGGAACAAGGCGAAGGAGAAAAAGCCGAAGAAACAGAAAGATGATATTCATAGCTCATGAGTCGTCTTTCAACCCCTCGCAATCCTGTTCTGAACCTGATTCTCCACTACGTCAATCAGCGTTCCCGTCGCCAAAAGAATCATAATCAAGAGAATATATATGAGGTACGTGTTTTGGACACCGGTTCTGCGGATAAGCTCATAGGCCGGATTCCAAAGCGCGTAGTGAAACAGGAAAATGCCAAAAGAGTGTCTGCCCATAAACGAAAGATTCTTTGACAGTAAAGATGGGAAATGTCGACTTCCATGCCATAGAATCATGAAGAGGGATATCCCGATTGTCATGTCGGACATGGCGGTTGTCAGCATTGAGCAGTGGAATAGGATTCCACAGAAATAGAGAGGTATTGCGATGAAGAGAGGAATATTGACCCAAGCTGGGACATGGTTCTTGACATGATAGGCAAATGACATGCCGAAAACAAATTCAGCCAATCGACATCCGAAGAAAGCGCCGAACGAAAAGTATGGGTGAAATCTATCTATCCAGTAGACACCGAGAAAGCGAAAGATTACCGTGGTGACAATGGAAAGCGCAAGAATTCGGGTGGGGCCGCAACGCGCAATGAGTTTGCTCAAATAAGGGAAAAACAAATAGAGTTGCAGTAATAACCCCATATACCACACTGCAGGGTTGATGCTGTAGAAGTATTCGGGTACAAACACATGCAGACCTAATGCGTGGAGAATCGAGTCCATCGTGAATCGCGACAATTTCCACGAGGGGAGCAGATGCATATCCGAATACTGCAAAATGATGGAAACGACCAGACTTATCCAGTACATTGGCAGAATTCTGCGCGCTCTTCGGAGATACCACTGTGGAAGCTTCATTCCCTTCCCAAGAAACGAAACTGTCAGCCCGAAACCGCTGGCGATGAGGAAAACATGAACTCCCTGGTATCCGAAGCTGCTTGCAATACTGGCAAGGGAAATGAGCGATTCTCTCGATCTGAATATTGGAGCAATCAGACCCGACAAGGGTGGAACGGACCGAGGATAAAGCAATGAACAATAAATAAGAGCAAAAGAGGAACGAAACGGGGGAAGTAACATCATGTGGAAGGCGACGATCCAAAGGATAGCAATACCTTTGATGGCATCCAGGCGTTCATTCACGAAAGAATACTAGCGTAGCATGGGAAGATTGTCAACCGTGCGGAGATACCACTGCCATATCGCTCTCGGAAGGGTAATATGTTTCGGCGAAGAGTTCTTTTTCAATAAGTTGTTGAACAATTCGTATGCCCTCGTTTTTCAGGTGAAACAAATCTCTGAAGCAATCGGCAGTAAGGACATCGGACAGGTCAACGATGGGCAAACCGCTTTCGGCCATTGCCTGCCTGAGATTCGTTCTTGCAAGAAACACGCTGTTTATGTGTCCGATATCATTCCGAAGAGGTTTCAGGGGCAAAGAAGGGTGCATTACGAACACAATATCAGGGTGTTTTGCGTGTAGCTCACGAAAGAAGGTCAGGTCAATCTTTTCAGGATCTATTGGTGAAAGCAGTTTTAGCTGCATTTGAAGCATGAATAGCTCGACAGGGGAAAGATTGGAAAGACCGAGTTCGTCCACCAGAGTGTCCAGGTCTCTATCGGGCAGCTTGTCCTCATACGACATCGCGAGCGTCATCATGGGAATAAAGCTCGCTCTCTTCAGTTCTGCGCGCAATATTGCCATTCGTCGAATCGGCTGCCACACAACGACGTTGCGCACCCGGTCGTTTCCGGGCGCCAGCGCAAGCAGCGTAACGACACACAGGACCTTGTCGTCTCTGCATTGATGTGTGACTATGTATGAGATTTCATTAGTCTGCAGAGCCGGAAGGCTCAGATTAAAAGCGGGGCCAACTCTTCCTAGGTCTTCGGCATATGAGGGTCCTATAATGACGGTCTTCCGTCCAGCGTCAGAACCTTGATAGTCTTGCATCTGTCTGTCGAGCCGAAGAAGAGTGGTCTCGAAGGCGGTCTTCGGCAAGCGATTGAAGTCAATATGGTCGAAAGACCCCAGGGCAATGGAGACGATTCCGCCGAGGAAAACGAGGTAGCAGAAGATTATTTGCCGCAACTTCTTCACGCTCAAGCCATTCCCATCTTTCTCGGAGAATAAGATGAAAGCCTCGATTCCCGCTCCAGCCCTGTACCTCTGCATCTTCGTCTCTCTATGCTGCTCTGGAAGGCGTAAACTGATGAATGACGAAGGGCATTTGAATTATAGCTTGCTGAGAACGGCCAAATCAAACCTTGAAGATCGGCGATTTCCTCTTGCGGCAGGAATTTAAGGCAAGGTCTTGACCCGCATTGCCTTTTTCTGTTAGCATTTTGCCGACAATAGACCGCCAATGGGCATGGGGGCATTTGGTAGCGGGGGACAATTTCGATGGGATACTTCGAGTCGAAGACGGTTGTGGTCACGGGGGGAGCGGGATTTCTGGGGCTCTACGTTGTCGAGAAGCTTCGCGACGCCGGCTGCAAGAACGTATTTGTTCCAAGGAGCCAGGAGTATGATTTGACGAAAGAAGCCGACATTTCGCGGCTTCTAAAAGCCGTTGAGCCTGATATTGTAATCCATCTCGCGGCCGTTGTGGGCGGCATCGGCGCCAATCGCAAGTTTCCCGGGAGTTTCTTCTACAAGAATCTGATCATGGGCGTCCAGTTGATGGAACAGTCACGCTTGCACGGGGTCGCGAAGTTCGTTTCGGCCGGCACCATATGCTCTTATCCGAAATTCACACCGGTTCCGTTCAAGGAAGAGGACCTTTGGAATGGCTACCCCGAGGAGACAAACGCGCCTTACGGGCTGGCGAAAAAAATGCTTATCGTGCAGTCGCAGGCTTATCGACTGGAATACGGCTTCAACGCCATCAATCCTCTCATGGTTAACCTGTATGGCCCAGGCGATAATTTCGACCCCGTGACCTCTCACGTCATTCCGGCGCTCATTCGGAAGTGTGTCGAGGCCGTCGAGGCGAAAGAGGAGACCATCGAGGTTTGGGGCACCGGCAAAGCCACTCGCGAATTCCTCTACGTCGAGGACGCAGCCGAGGCCATCGTGCTCGCGACCGAGAAGCTGGACACATCCGACCCCGTAAACATAGGCACGGGCAAGGAAATTGCCGTAAAGGACCTCGTTGACATGATCGCCAGGCTCTGCGGTTTCAAGGGAAAGATAGTTTGGGACAGCACAAAGCCCGACGGCCAGCCGCGCCGCTGCCTCGATGTCTCGCAGGCGCGCGAGCGTCTCGGCTTTCTTGCGCGCATGGACCTCGAGGCCGGCCTCAGGCGCTCAATCGACTGGTATCGCGCCCACCGGATGACATCGACAATATAAGGCGAAAGGTGAAAGGGCAAAAGCGATTGGCTAAGGGAAAGACGAAAGGAACAAGAGGAAAGGGAACAGGGGGGTTCCACCACTGAAAGGTAAGCTTCCTGATTTTGCGAAATCTGAGCCTTTGTTGCCGGAGTTTTCCCCTTTCATCTCGTTTCTTTCGTCTTTCGTATTGTGTTGAAACGGCTGTGGCCCATGCGTACAATGGCCCTCACCAGACAGTAAAACCGGGTTGGAGAATCTGCTGATGGAAAAGGCGCAGCTTGCCGCCCAGTTCGACGCTATGGCGTCCGTCCGCGACGAGTGGAAGCGGAAAAACCGGTACTATTACGCCGAACTCGAGAAGATATGCGGATCACTCATCCCGCCGCGCAAGTCGGTTCTTGAAATAGGCTGTGGCACGGGTGACCTGCTGAACAGTGTCAGGCCCGGGCGTGGACTGGGGATTGACCTCAGCGGCGGCATGGTGGACGCCGCTCGCAAGAAGTATCCGCACCTGGAGTTCAGGCAGGGAGACGCTGAAGCCCTCGATGTCAATGAGAAGTTCGACTATGTCATCATGTCGGACCTCATGGGGTTTCTGACCGACATCTGGCAGGCGTTCGTCGAACTCCATAAAGTCTGCCGGCCTGACACTGGAATTATCATCACTCACTACAACTACCTTTGGGAGCCGATTCTAAACCTCGGCGAGAGATTCGGCCTCAAAATGCCGCAGCAGCGCCAGAACTGGCTCGCTTTCCACGATCTCAAGAACTTGCTGTCGATTACCGGATTCGAAGTCGAACGGGAAGAGTTTCATCTGCTCCTGCCGAAGAAAGCGCCTATAATCTCGACGCTCGCAAACGAATATCTTGTGCATCTCCCCGGCGTACACCATTTGTGTTTGCTCGAGGTTCTCGAGGTACGCCCGCTGACTTCGCCTCGTCCAAGAAAAGAATACTCTTGCTCGATAATCGTTCCCACGCGCAACGAAGCGGGGAACATAGAAGGGTGCTTCGAGCGGACGCCCGAACTCGGGCTTTGGACGGAGCTAATCTTCGTGGACGGCGATTCGACCGACGGGACGGTCGAAAAGATACAGGAGATGATGCAACGATACGAGGGCAAGCGCCGGATCAAATTCATCCGCCAGTCGCCGGCGACCGGCAAGGCCGACGCCGTTCGCAAGGGCTTTGCGGCTGCGACAGGCGACATTTTCATGATCCTCGATTCCGACCTTACGGTCCCGCCGGAAGATTTGCCGAAGTTTTATGCGCCTCTGGCAGAAGGGACAGCGGAGTTCATAAACGGCTCGAGACTGGTGTATCCGATGGAAAAGCAGGCGATGCGCCTTCTGAACATTATCGCGAACAAGCTTTTCAGCTATGCGTTCACGTGGTTACTCGAGCAGAGGACAACCGACACGTTATGCGGCACGAAAGTGCTCTTCAAAAAGGACTATCATCGAATAGAGGATGGTCGAAGTTTTTTCGGGGATTTCGACCCGTTCGGGGATTTCGACCTGCTGTTCGGGGCGTCGCGTCTCGGGCTGAAGTTTGCGGAGATACCCGTCCGATACCGCGCTCGCACGTATGGCGACATCAAGATAGAGCGATTCAAGCATGGCTGGCTCCTCCTGAAGATGACCGTGATTGCGTTCCGGAAACTGAAGCTTACGCGCTGGCGCGAGTCGATACGGCATTTCTTCCGGATGCTGAAGACGGGATAAGGAGACGTCCACAATGTCGAAGGTGCGAATCGGAGTAATCGGGTGCGGGGTGATTTCGGACCTGACCGTTTGGGGCTACCGGGAGGATGAGCGGGTCCGGATTCATGCGGTATGTGACTCGGACAAGGGCAAGGCGGAAACAAAGGCCCGCGAGTGGGGCGCGGAGAAAGTCTATACCGATTATCGACAATTGCTTGGTGACAAGGGTGTCGAGGCTGTCGAGATAATCACCCCACACCATCTCCATTGTCCGATGACGGTTGACGCGGCGAGGGCAGGAAAGCACATTTCTGTTCAGAAACCGATGGCTCGCACCGTGTCGGAATGTCGCGAGATGATTGCAGCGGCGGACGCCGCAAAAGTCATTCTTCGGGTGAACGACCCTTACGTTTTCTATCCGCCGATTGTGAAAGCCAAGCAGATGATCGAGTCCGGTGAGATCGGCGCCGTGAGCATGATTCGCGTGCGCACGACGGTGGGGAGCATGGACTGCGGCTGGAAGGTGGACCCTAGCGCGTGGATGTGGCGCTTCGACAAGACCACGAGCGGCGGCGGCAACATGCTCGATGATATGCACCACAAGTTTGCGGTCGCGCTCTTTCTTGGAGGCGATGTCGAGAAAGTGTCGGCGTTCATCGAGAACCGCGATTTTTTCGTTGACGCTCCGGCGACCGTCATGTGGAAACACAAGGCCGACCAGCGCTACGGCGTGATGGAGTGCGTTCACGCCTCGGATCTGTATATAAAGACGAAGTATTACAACTGCGAGGAACGGTTCGAAATCACCGGTTCACGGGGAATCTTGTGGGTCACTCGCTGCACGGGCCAACTTATGGACATTCCGGCGCTGATAATGTGCCGCGACGGCGAGACCTGCGGCTATAACGATATTCCGGCCGAATGGGAGGAGGGTTTCAAGGGTTCCAATAGGCACTTCATTGATTGCCTGCTCGAGGGCTCGAGCCCGCATCTATCCGGCGATGAAGCCGTCAAGATAATGCAGTTTGCGCTCTCGACGTATGCCTCCGACGACGCGCAAGCGCCAATCAACCCTGAGTCGATTACATAATCGCTACGGTTTTTGTCTCGCGCCCGGAGCGCGGGGCAGCAGCCGGGCATATTTTCGTCTTTCTTTGCCGCGAGGCTGCGCCGTTTTTCCGGGCTCGGTTTCCCACGGCGACATTTCTCTTGCGCGCCTGCGCGCGACATCAAACGCGAGAGACAGGGAAAAAGCCACGACCGAGAGGATGCTTATCCAGCGGCCCATGCGGAATCCGAGCGGTCTGTATTCCAACTCAATCGCATGCTTTCCCGCGCCGACGGGAATTGCCATGAAAAGATAGTCTGCGCGATATATTTTCGATCGATTCCCATCCACCTTTGCGTGCCAGCCGGGGACATAAGTGTCGTTCACGAGAACGAATCCGGGCTCCGGCACATCCACGATGATATCGGTTTCGCCTTCGGTTCTCGGCTTTACAATCAACTCGGGAGAGGACAGCTTGTCTGGAACAGCGCTCGGCTCCGGAGCGGTGGCCGGCGGTTCGGGTTCTTCCTCAAGAATTGCCGTCTTCCGATAGTTGAATGACGGGTCTGCCAGCCGTTTGATGGCGGCGTGTTTTCCCTGAATCACCTCGACGTTCTTGACGTATAGGGCCCGGGGGAGAGCGTCGGGGTTTTCATAAATGGTGAGTTTGCCCGAGAATACCCGTCTAAGATTAAAGCCTTTGGGTATGCGCTGAAGCGGGACTTTCTCGGGGTAAAGATCGCGACCCGGGTCGTCGATTATGTAGCGCGCGCCGAGCACGTTGAGCATGCGCGGATTCACGCTTTCAGATGTCCAGTGTAACGCGCCGGTGAAGGGCAATTCACGTGACGGCTCGCCTCCCGTATCGAGATAAGCGCAGAACTCAGCAAACCGCTGAAGTGAGAGCGTCTCGTATCCGCTGGTTTCGCGAATTCTTTCGACCAGTCCGAAATTCGCGTTAACCAGATAGTTCTTCCAATCGCGTTTTCTGTGGAATACGTGAACGCGGTCGAGCCCGACGTTTTTCTGCAGGAACTCCCTCTCTTCTTTCAAGTCAGGAAACACGTTTCGCGTAATCCACGGGTAAGTTACAGGGTCGGAAATGTACAAGATGAGGTCGAGCGCCACAAGCAAGATTGCCAGGAATCCAACAATGTTCGCCGACCTGCCGCTGGCGCCAAGGAGACAGCCGACGAGCAGAATTGCCACGAATACTGCGCCGGCCTTTGGAATCAGAAGAAGAAAAGCGACGCAGATAGCGAGAAGGATTCCGTAGCGAGCAGCGGCATTCTTGAACGGCTTTGGCTTTGCAAGAACGTCCTCGACAAGGTGATTACAGCCGATGCCGGCTAGAGTGGCGATCGAGAAGGCAGTAAGTATAAGCTGCCGGTTAGGAAGGCGGAACCATGCGCCCATGGGAAGGGAAAAATATAGATTGAACAAAGGCGTGTGCGCCCCAAACGCAATCAATGTCGATATTACGGCCAACGCCGAAAAGAACACGAGGTCGCGCCACCGTTTCCGCTGGACAAACGCAAACGCCGCCATGATAAGCGTCACAAGACCCGGGTACAAAGCGTATTGGCTCCATTTAAAAGAACCCGGATTTATGAGCGCAGCGAAGAATGTCGACGGATAGAGCGAGCCCCCGGACAGAACCGCCTCGAGAGTCAATCCTCCCGGCGGACGGGCGCTCAACCTCGAGAGTTGGAAAGTGGGTATCCATTGAATTGCCGCAAGCATCGCCGGTATTGCGATAAGCCCGACCGCGACAAGCGCGAAGGAACGACCTAAGAGGCGCGGCTCGCGTTCATGCGCCAGAACTCTCACGAGAGAGAGGAAAATCAGATATGCGATTGCGCCGCGCACAGTGTACACGAATCCGTCCGCGTAGCCTGCAAGGAACTGACAGGCGACTGAAGCGCCAAGCAAGACGGAATCGGTCCACCGTGAATGGAAGAAGGTTCGGTGAATGAAATAGAAAATAATGGGAATCCATGCGTGAGACAGGACATTCTGCGGCCAGGTAAGTGGGTAGCAGACGAACGAGCAAAGCATATACGCCGTTCCCGCAAGAGCGGCAGCGGCGTGGGCGCAGCCGAGCTCACGCATCCACAAGTACATGAAAAGGCCCGCGACAACGAAGTGCAGGAGGTAGGTCAAACTGAAAGCGAGTTCGACTCGCAGAAACCAATGAAAGAAGCCAAGTGGATAAAACAAGGCCGTGGGCTGGTAAGTCGCCAGAAAGGGCATTCCGCAATTTGTGTACGGATTCCACAAAGGCATTCTGCCCGCTTTCAATTGTGTGAACCCGTACTCGTGCGCCGGCAAGTGATATGCATACATATCCATGTTCGAGCCGGCGGGAAGTTGCTGCTTCGCGTCCGTGTGCTCGACTCTTGCCCACCAGAAAATGAAGGCGAACGCGATGATTATTGCAATACTCAAGAAGCGCGCATTGAAGACAAGCGCGGACCATTCTCCCTTTTTTCGGTGGGTAAATGCGTCGCGAGTTATCTTCATTGTGGCCGGTTCAGGCTCGAATAGACATTCGCATTCTGCTTGTCAGACGAAAAGAGACTCATCTCAAAAAATAATTATATCATACTGTCTATCTTTGCTCTTCTTTTGCTTCTTTCGGATTCTCGACTAGTATCATGCCATGACGATATCTTTGGGTATTGACGCGCGGTTCTTCGTAGGGGCACGGCGCGCCGTACCCCTACAAGCACCCATAGAATTAACTTGATCCGACACTAGGGATATTCGATTCCTCCTGGAGACTGTTCCGTGATTTGCGAATCGGGATGGGATTCTGTGGGCGCCATACGTTCGCACAAACTTTTCGGACGCTTTCCGCGTCGAGTGTGCGAATAAGTTCGCACGTACAGGATTAGGGGACAGTCCTCCTATCCCACTTTCGTCTTTTCCCTTTCGCCTCATTTTCTCTTTGACTGTTTTCGTCAAGAGAGGTATCATGATGGGACATTTCGAGGAATCTCTGGTGATCCTGTGACACAGCGCGGCGGAACCGCAACCAAAACGCCACATCGGGCGCGATGAATCGCGCCCCTACGGAAATCCCTCGTATACTCCTGTAGGGGCGCAATTCATTGCGCCCGTGTGAGTTTCATACGGTATGTCATGAGAATCGCGACAGGAATTCGAGATTTCGAATGTGCGTAGTACAGAGAGCGGACGCGGACATCAGAGGCGGCGGATTTTAGGAACCTGGGCCGAGATGGGCATGAAACGGAGATTATTGTGACAGACAAACCCTTCCCTTTTCCCATAATAGATTTTCATGTGCACCTTTTCCCCGACAAGCTCTTCGAGGCAATTTGGAAGTCGTTCAAAGTCAACTACCAATGGAATGTCAAATATCAAATATACACTCCACAAGTCATTCGGTTTCTAAGAGAGAGAGGCGTTAAGAAGATCGTCTACTCCAATTATGCGCATAAGGCCGGCGTCGCGAAGGCGCTGAATTCCTGGAATATTGAGCTTTTGGAGCAAGAGCCTGAGCTTTACTGTTTTGCGGCGTTTCATCCGGACGATCCGGATCATATGGAAGACGCCATGCGATTGTTGCGACATCCACGGGTGCTAGGGTTTAAGCTGCAACTCCTGGTGCAGAGGTTCTATCCCCACGATGAGAGGCTTTTCCCGCTCTACCAGGCCGTCATCGGGGCGGGAAAGCGTATTCTGATGCATGTCGGGACCGGCCCCATAGGCAACGAGTTCGTGGGTATCACGCATTTTCGCAAGCTTCTGGCGCGATACCCGCAACTCAAAGTGAATGTGCCTCACATGGGCGAACTCGAGATACCGCAGTTTCTTGAGTTGCTTGCGGAATATCCGGGTGTGTATTTCGATACGGCATTCGCGTTCTGGCCAAGCCAACACAGGGTATACAAGGTGACGCCGGATGACCTCGTGAGTCACCAGGACCGAATCGTATATGGCTCCGATTTCCCCAACCTCATTTTCGATTGGGACATGGAAATCCGCGCGCTGAAGGAGATGAATCTGGGAGATGCGTTCTATCGAAAAGTCTTTTTTGAAAACGGGCTTGGGCTCTTGGAATGATGGAAAAACCGGGGACACCTTGCCGCAAGGTGTCCCCGATTCTTCACTCCTTTTTGCCGTCAAACAGTGTCGCGTACTCACCGTACCCGTTTTTCTCCAAGTCGTCTTTGGGTATGAATCTCAAGGCTGCTGAATTCATGCAATAGCGAAGTCCGGTCGGTTTCGGCCCATCCCGAAACACATGACCGAGATGCGAATCAGCGTGCTTGCTCCTCACCTCGACACGCTTCACGAACAGGCGCCTGTCCTCTCTCTCGACGATGTTGCCGGACTCGAGCGGCTTTGTGAAACTCGGCCAGCCGGTACCCGAATCGTACTTGTCGAGCGAACTGAACAGAGGCTCGCCGGACACAATATCGACGTAGATACCCTGTTTCTTATTGTCCCAATACTCGTTTTGGAAGGACGGTTCAGTTCCTTCTTTTTGGGTCACCTTGTATTGGAGAGGAGACAAGGTTTTTCTCAGTGTCGCATCATCAGGTTTCTTGTACACATCGCGTTGTTCGGAGATTACGCTTTCCTTTGATTTTTCCCACACCTCACTTAGAAACTGGTCACGACCGGAGCCGTGTCGATAGAACTTGTATTTCAAGGAATGCGTCTTGTAGTAATCCTGGTGGTACGCTTCGGCCTCATAGAACCTGGTAAACGGCAGGATTTCCGTCGAGATCGGTTTTTGGAAGGCGCCGGATCTTCCGATCGCCTCCTTCGATTTCTCTGCCAGCCTTTTTTGCTCATCGTCGTGGTAGAAGATGGCGCTCCGATACTGAGCGCCGCGGTCCACAAACTGGCCGCCGGCATCCGTCGGATCGATATGCTTCCAGAAGAAGTCGAGTAGATTCTCGTATGCTACCCGAGAAGGATCGTAGTAAACCTGGACAGCCTCGAGGTGGCCCGTTGTTCCCGAGGAGACTTCCGCATAGGTCGGGTTGTCCTTCTGGCCGCCGGTATAGCCGGAAACAACCTTTACGACGCCGGGCAATTTTTCAAAATCAGCTTCCACGCACCAAAAGCAGCCACCCGCAAAGGTCGCTACTTGTTTCGTTTTGATCTCGGTAGTCATGTCGTCATTCACCCCATGCTGAGCCATGCCCATTTTTTGGCATCCGTACACGGCAAATGCCAGAAAGGCACATAGCAGCATGATTTTTGTTCCATTCACCATAGTCATTCAAAACCTCCTTAATCAACTGTGCAAGGTGTTTTGTCCTTTGGCAAGGCGTCCATGAAAGAGGGAAGCCTGTCCTCGACTCCGATCGGGGAGCGGGAATCCATTTTGTCTTTGGCCTTGAAATCAAGAATGTCGTCGAGTATGATGATTGCGCCGCTCTATGTGCACCCGCGATTCATATCTTCTTTGTGTCGTTTTGAAAAGGAATGAGGAGGAACGAAAATATGTCGCTCGGTATGGCAGATACCTGTTGGAGGTTCACCGACAATCGCGAATGGCGCGAGCATTTTGCGAAGTGGCCGCCGGTCATTGTTACGTGCGCGATAACCGGTGGCGTACACGGCAAGGCTGCGAATCCGAATCTTCCCGAAACACCGGAGGAGCAGGCTGATTCCGCGTACGAGGCATACAAGGCGGGTGCAAGCATGGCGCATATTCATGCCCGGGATCCCAACATGAACTATGCGACGAACTCCGCGAATGGCGAGGACTTTTATAAGGCGAATCATCTCATCCGCGAACGGTGTCCCGACCTTATCGTCAACAACACGTGCTCGGGTTTGTTCAAAGAGGACAATGAGGACGTAATCACGAAATTCTTCGCCGACTGCAACCCGGAGGTCGCTTCGCTCGATGTCGGTATGCTCTACATGCGCATGAGAGTGAAATCGCCGTTCCCGCTTTCCGACCCTGACGAAAACACAATCGAATTCTTGAAGGGGAGGGGACTGACCATCGTTGACGAGAAGACGCTCCAATACGAGGGAGTTGATATGCTCGGTTACACGAAGACCGAGAAGTTCGCGCGGGCGATGAAAGCCGGCAACGTAAAACCCGAGCTTGAGGTCTTCAATAGCCAGAGTTGGTGGTTCGTCGACAATCTCATCAACCGGAAGCTTATCGAGCCGCCTTATTGGTGCCAGTTGGTCTTCGGGCAAGACGGCGCTTGCAGTCCGCCCACAGTCATGTCGGCTATGGACATGATAGCCAATATGCCGCCGAACTCAATGTTTTCGGCCATTGGAACAGGCTCGCTTGAACTTCCGATTATCACGCTCAGCTTGATCATGGGCGGCCATTTGAGGGTTGGTCTCGAGGACAACGTCTACTATCGCAGGGGTGAGAAAGCGAAAAACAACGCTCAGTTGGTCGAGAGAGCCGTCAGATTGATACATGAGCTGAATCGCGAAGTCGCCACACCGGCACAGGCGCGCGAGATGCTTGGGATAAGCCGGACGCCGAAGCAGTATCCGTGAAGAGAGGCGAAAGGCGAAAGGGGGAGAAAGCGCGACGTGCCTAGAGTGCGCTGGAGCACAGGGCAGCACAGCCGCACCCAAACAGCGCGCATCGGGCGCGATGAATCGCATCTCAGAAAATCGGGGACACGATGCGACATCGTGTCCCCGATTTTCTTCATTCTTGTCCGCAGGGGCGCAATTCATTTGCGCCCGTGTGATTAATATGCACTGAGTTCGCGCAAGGAATCACGACAGGAATTCATGATTTCGAACATGAGTAGCACAGTTTCCGACCACGCAATCAGAACTGGAAATAGAGGAAGCTCGTCCCGCGTTGCGAGAAGATCGTTATCACAATTATTAGTATTGCGAAGACGAATGCTCGAGCGAGCCGAGGGGCGGGCAGATGGATTCTGTCCCTTACCGAATGGATCAACCACTGCCCGACGAAGAGGCAAAGCAACAGCGGGCCGAGCGTCGGCGGGAGATTCGATTCGAGGTAGCCGGGCGCGAAGTGGAGCAGTTGGCTGAGAAAGGCTTTGACAAAGTCGAGGCCGGGCGCCCGGAAAAACAGCCACCCCAGGCACACAAGATTGTAGGTGAGAAGCACCGAGAAGAAGTTGCGCATGGGGCCGCCCCTGTCCTCAGCGGGTTCTTTTTCGGACGCCCGGCGCTTTTCTTGAAAGAACCTGGTTATCATCAGAGCGATTCCGTGAAGGGCGCCCCAATACACGAAAGTCCACGCGGCGCCGTGCCACAGCCCTCCAATGACCATCGTCATGAAGAGACTGAAGTACAGTCGCAGTTCTCCTTTCCTGGAGCCACCAAGGGGAATGTACAGGTAGTCTCTCAGCCACGTCGAGAGCGTGATATGCCACCGCCGCCAGAACTCGCGCACGTTTCGAGCCACATAAGGGAAATTGAAATTGACGGGCAGTTCGAACCCGAGCAGTTTTGCGGAGCCCCTCGCGATGTCGGAGTATCCCGCGAAATCAAAGTAAATCTGGAAGCTGAACGCATACAGCAGAAGCAGACAATCCAATCCGCTCGAGGGAATCGAAGCCTTGCCGACAAAGCGAGGATCTACGAGGGATGCGAGATAGTCAGCGATGACGACCTTCTTAAAGAGGCCGAAAAGTATCAGGGTGATCCCATCGTCGAACTGCTTGCTGTCGGCTGCGCAAGAGCGTGACGCAATCTGCGGCATGAGTATGTGCGCCCTGACGATGGGCCCGGCGATAAGATGCGGGAAAAAGAGTATGTACAGCAAGAACACCCAATACCTTTCGAGCGAGGCTTTCCCGCGGTAAATGTCCATTGCGTAACTGAGGAGTTGGAAAGTATAGAAAGAAATCCCCAAGGGAAGGATGAGGTTGAACTTTCTGCTGACGAGGTCGAAGCCGAACAGCACGTTGAAAACCGAAACGGCATTGGAATAGAGGAAGCTCGAGTATTTGAAATACGCCAGTGGCGACAATGCGACGATGAGGCAGAGTATCAGCCAGAACTTTCTCCCTGTCTCCCGTTTGGACATCTGCCGGAGAAAGACATAGTAAAGTGTCACGGTGCCGAGCAGGAGCAGGATGTATTCCGCTTTCCAACTCATGTAGAAAAAGATGCTGGCGGCAAAGAGCAGATAAGTTCGGGCCCTCGGACTTAGCGCATAGTAAAGCGCAACAACCACCACGAGAAATACGCCATATTCCAATGTATTAAAAAGCACGTTTCAGTCCTTTTCGTTCAGAGAAGACAGTTGCTTTCCCGCATTCCCGTCGGACAGACGCGCGAACCCATTCTTGGAAATCTCGTCAGTGACCGTGTCCGCAAGCATAAGCGAAAACTGTTTCCGCCCTTCAGCGTTCAGGTGGTTGAAATCCAGGAAACAGTCCCGACTCAAATGCTCGCTGAAATCATAGAAGGTTACGTTGTTCTTCTTCCAGAAAGGCGCCAGCCGTGAATCCACGAACTCTCGCGGCGTATGAATTCCGAAGTCGCCGAGAATAGGGTTCACCGGCATGTGCATTGTCACGAGATGAATGTTCTTGCTTTTGCAGATGGCGATCATTTGCTCCAGATACTTCAAGTTTGTTTCGATTTTTGCAGATGCCTGATCGTATATGCTGCTATCGAGAAAAAAATCCATGTACACCTTGGCTCGAATACCGCTGAGGTAGTCGCGGTAGGCGGAGATGTCGCCGGTCTCAAGCCATTTCTGCCAATGCGGGTCAGGGGAAGAGTTCGAGGCCGCAGCAATGCTGACGGGCGGGAAGAACTGGTAGTAGTAGGCGCCGAGACGGCAATAGGAGAATTCTTTCAGCCATCCTTTGTATCTGTAGAGACTCCAGTGACGCCGAAGCATTTCATCGGCATAATCATTCATCTTGTCAAGTCGAGCGTTCTCCACGCTTAGCGGCTTGTTCCAATAGATGCCGGCGTGAACAGGCGCAGATGGATAGTCGGGAACATGCGTAAAGTCTCCGAAGAAAACGCCGTAGACCAGGATGTCAATGCCATTCTTGGCGATCTGATCTGTGATAAACGGGGTCTCGTAGCATCTAAGGCCGCCGCAGTTGAGGTTGTAACATCGGATCGACTTGCCCTTGAATCTTTCATAGAGCAGACTCTTGATCCATTGATGATCGACGCCTGCGCCGACGGTCGAGTCTCCGAGAAACAGAATCTTGATGCGGTCACCGCTCTTCTTCCTCGAGGAATTGATTCTGAGAATATCGCTGTTGATATTCATTACGCTGAAGAAATCGGAGTCCCTGACTCTGTCCGAGAAAGCGGGTGGCAGACCGGTGACTCCGTGGCGGGGAGGAGGAATTTTCCAAAGCAGCCCGCGGGAAAAGAGGAGCCAATCCGTGAGGCAAATCATGAGGACGACATAGACGAAAATAAGGAAGAGCCTCGCCGGTTTCAGGGCCAATCCGGCCGCTCGAAGGTGTAGGCGCATAGACGGTTTTCTTCTTACACTGTGGCCGCGGGTAAGGATACCATGCCGGAAATTTTTTGTCTGGTTTCGGTTGGAACCATCTCGTTTGCAGGCGATATGGTCACCTGGGGAATGCCGCCCCAAAGCCGGTAGGCGCGGTTGAGCGCCCGGTCATCCCATATCGTGTCGATATCTTTTCTGATGAGCCGTTGTGCAGTGAGGGCGGAGCCCATCCCCCCAAGCCACCTGGTCACGACGCGGTTGGCAAGATTGACAACGAATTGTGACTTGTACGGATCGCGAGAAGCGCTCCTTTCACTTTCGGGGGCAAGCGCCTGATTCTCCAGCAGCCATGCCAGTGAAACCATATCGTGGGCGACAATGTCTTCGGAAGCGATAATCAAGCCGGTCTCCGGCTCGGTCATGTATCCCTTATCCGGCCCGAAAGTGGCAAGGGTTTGCGTCGCGGTCGTCAATACAAGGCGCTGTCTCTCACGAAGCGAGGAAACCGTGTTCCCCTCTGCCGTCTTTTCATGGAAGGTGGCGGCATCGTGATGATACTCGAGGCGCGTGTCGGTGCGCCAATATCCGACCGCTGCCTTCAGGCCAAGCGTGCTCCCTGCCAGAATATGACGCCCGCAGCGGGGCATGAGCACGATGTGGTCGACCTCTCTGACTATTTTGGGCATCATGACGCTCGCCTTCCAGTGCGAGCCTGACGCGGGGCTGTCTTCAAAGAACGCCTCCCATCCCTGCTCCTCGGGAAAGAAAAGTTCGGCGCCTCCGGCTTCGGCAGCCTGCGCTATCCCGCACCTCGTCATGAGTTCGCGTGAACTGCCCGTCAACCTATTGCGGAAGAACCGCACATTCTCGATGCCGGATGTGTCGGAGACGATCACGCGGTCCGCTCCCTTTTCCTTCAGGAGCGCCGCCACTGCGCGGACGGCAGTCGGGTTTGTGGTGGCCGGATACGGATTGCCCGAATTCACGACCGGTTTGATCAAGACCGTGTCGCCCTCCGACAGCCACGAGAAATCGGTAGCGGATTCGGCTGCCTCTCGGATCGCCTCTGCCAAAAACTCTTCCGACGAGCCCTTCCTC
>JACRIR010000092.1 GCA_016215705.1 Candidatus Poribacteria bacterium
AGTCCCTCGCCGGTTTCTTGGAGTCCCTCGCCGGTTTCTTGGAGTCCCTCGCCGGTTTCTTGGAGTCCCTCGCCGGTTTCTTGGAGTGCCTCGCCGGTTTCTTGGAGTCCCTCGCCGGTTTCTTGGAGTCCCTCGCCGGTTTCTTGGAATCCCTCGCCGGTTTCTTGGAATCCCTCGCCGGTTTCTTGGAATCCCTCGCCGGTTTTTTGGAGTCCCTCGCTGGTTTTTTGGAGTCCCTCGCCGGTTTCTTGGAATCCCTCGCCGGTTTCTTGGAATCCCTCGCCGTCATTTGGAGTCCCTCGCTGTCATTCTGAGCGAAGCGAAGAATCTCCGCGAAGAATCTCAACCTCCCCCTCATGTTTCCGCAAATCCCGGAATTCACTCCTGTTCGTGATTCGTGATCCCGACTCTTTGTCTATTCTTTGTGAACTTTGGGCCTTGGGTCTGCGACCCTTTGTGATTCCCCTTTCATCTTTCGCCTATTGCGGCAGCTTCGCCTTGATATGCTTCTTGCCCTTGTCCTTGAAACCGTGCCGCATATAAAGAGGATAACCCATCTCGCTCGGAGCGTTCACCTGAATCTCGTCGCATCCTCTCGCAGTTGCCTCCGCCATCACCGCTTCCAGCAGTTTGGTCCCCACCCCTTTTCCACGGAATCGGCCATCCACAATATTCTCCTCGATGCAGGCATACAATCCGTTGCATCTGATCGCCACAGGATACGACAGCGTCGTCACGCCCGCAACATCCCCATTCTCTTCTGCTATCAGGATTGTCCCCAATTCAGGATTCTCGACCACCCGGCGGAACATTTGCGCCTCGTCTTTCCAGTCATCATTCACTTCTCCACCGGCCACAAGGAGCTCCTTCAAAAGCCGAATCACCCGACTCTCGTCCTCAATCCTCGCCTTGCGTATGCGCATCTCGCTCCTCCTCTTTTGCCACAGAGCTCACCGAGGTCACAGCGCAACGTAACCGCAACCAAAGAGCAGCCTGGACGCGATTCAGTGCGCCCATGCAATCTTCGGACAAGGTCTTCCAAGAATCACGACAAGAATTCACAGATTCTCAGATAGCCCTTCCGTTACCCAAAGTCTCGCCCGGCGTGGGCCCCGCGCCGACCACAATCACCGCCTTGTCCTTCAATCGCTCACACATCACGCCTCCTTGATTCTCTAAATCATGTTTGCGGTCGCGAATCATGATAACCGCTCGCAACTGCGCGCACTCGCCCCACGAAACTTAGCCCGAACCCGAGCGCCTACAGCGCAACAAAGAAGTAGAGAAGGGCGCGTTCATGGTGTCTCGCTAAGGTTCGCCGTAGTGCGCAACGGACCTGGACACTTTGCCGGTGGCATCGAAAAAGAAAACTTCGGCGGCAAGCCTCGCGGCGCCCAGCCTGTGAGACCGATAATAGATGGTGACGCTCGCGACGCTCGTGAGCGTTTCCAGCAGCTCGAATCTCACGTCGGGCGCGCGTGAAAGAGCTTTTTCCCAGTAGGCCCTGACGCTCTGCTTGCCCTTAAGCGTTCCCGTTGGCTCGTTCATCAAGGCGACGATGAACGGCGAGGTCATCTCGAAATCTTCGGAATAGTGGGCCAGAATCTTCTCGAGATCATGTGAATTCCACGCCTCTATCCATTCATGAGCAAAATGTGCCGCCTGTTCTTTTGAGATCAATTGTCTCCCTCCGTTCGCGGACGGGCATTGCCCGACATCCTTCCTGAAACGCGCCACGCGCTGAGAATATTTTTCTCTAGCGGTAAATTGTATAACCTCAGTCTCGGGTTGTCAAATGGTTCCGCATTCGTGGAAATCACGGTCCCGGCTTTTCTCCACTTCGGTTTGCCGCAATGGGAGAATGATGTATACTTATGTATCTCTGCAAATAAGATCGCATCAAACAGGAGCTGAGAAGGACAGACAAACGCAGGGGCACGGCACGCCGGGCCCCTACAGAAACCCACGGCCGTCGAATGCATGCAATGAAGAAAAAACTCGTCACATACGGATTGATTATCATAGTAGCCATTATTGCGATTCTTGCTTTGCGAATCGTTCTCACGCGGCGCGCGACCCAAGTCTATATCAATGGCAAGGTCCTGACCATGGACCCGGGCAACAGCATCGCCGAGGCGGTAGCCGTCCGCGACGGCCGCATTGTCGCAGTCGGAACCAATGAACAAGTGAGACAGTCTGCTCCCGGTCGCACCGCCACATTCGATCTGCATGGCAAAACCATGATGCCCGGCATTATTGACGCGCACGGCCATTTCCCGGGCACAGGCATTTATGCCTTCGGCGTTGACCTGAATAGCCCGCCAATCGGACGCATAACGGACATTCCGCAGATGATTCAAGCGCTGAAAGAAAAAGCTGCGGCCACGGATAGCGGCGAATGGATTCTCGGGCTAGGCTACGACGACACTCTCTTGCCGGAAAAGCGTCACCCCACAAGGCACGACCTCGATCAGGCATCCACGAATCACCCAATCTTCATCCTTCACATTTCAGGACATATGGGCGTTGTCAACAGCCTGGCGTTGCAGAAGGCGGGCATTACTTCCAAAACACCGAGCCCCGAGGGCGCCGTCATTAGAAAAGACCCGCTGACCGGTGAGCCGACCGGCGTGTTCGAGGAATGCGCGCTCGAGATTTTCATGCCGCTGCTTGATTTCTCGACGCTCGACACTCTGAGAATCGTCCGCAGGGCCGTCCAAGACCATTTGCGCGCCGGGATGACAACCGCGCAAGACGGCCTGGCCGACGAGAAGCGGGTCAAGAACCTGAAGTTGGCAAGCCGCCTCGGCTTCATCCCGCTTCGGGTTATCGTGTGGCCCGATGAAGAGTTAGGAATGAAAATCGTGAGGCGGGAATTCGACCCTCGCAAATATGACTCTGAGAAGTTTCACATCGGCGCCGTCAAGCTCATCGAAGACGGATCGACACAAGCCTACACATCATATTTGAAGGAACCTTACTATACTCCATTCAACGGCGATGCGAGTTATAGCGGATACCCGAGAATCGAGCGCGAAAAGCTCGCCGAGAAGGTGATGACGCTTCATCGCGCCGGCCTTCAGATAGCGGTTCATTGCAACGGCGACGCAGCCATCGAGAATTTCATCTATGCGTTCGGGCGCGCACAAAAGGAGTATTATCGTCGCGACCCTCGCGCGATCATTGTCCACGCCCAGTTGATCCGGCCAGAGCAACTGGATGCGGCGAAGGAACTGGGCATGACGCCGACGTATCATCTGATCCACCCATACTATTGGGGTGATCGGCACTGGGAAATCTTCCTTGGCCCGGAGCGAGCGAGCCGCATATGTCCCGCGAAATCCACGCTCGACCGTGCTATCACTTTCAGCACCCACCTCGATGCGCCAGTCGTGCCTCTGCAGCCCATGCTTCTCGCATGGTGCGCCGTTAACCGATTATCGAAAGAAGGCAGGGTAGTCGGTCCCGATGAGCGAATCAGCCCTATGCAGGCGCTCCGGGCGATGACGATTGACGCGGCATGGCAAGTCTTTCAGGAGAAGAATATCGGGTCCATTGAACCAGGGAAATATGCGGACATCATCGTGCTTTCCGCCGACCCTCTCGGAGACCCTCTCAATATCCGCAACATTGTCGTCGAGAAAACCATTATCGGCGGAAAGACAGTCTATGAGCGCGAGTGAGAAAGTTGACATTGCGCCGTACCACTCTTTTTTGAAATCGCGAATTCTTGTCGTGATTTTCATGCTCGAACCTAACGCATACTAATCACACGGACGCAATGAATTGCGCCCCTACAGGCAAGAATGAAGAAAATCAGGGGATGCCGCATCGTGTCCCCGATTTTCTGGGGAGCGATGAATTGCGACCGATATGTGCTGTTTGGTTGCGGCCGTGCTGCGCTGTGCTCTCCGTGTGCTTCGTGGCAAAGTACCTATGAATTGAAAAGGAGGGAGAAATGCCAATGTATAAAGGCGGCTATTGGGGAAAGGTCCTGGTGGTCAATCTTACCGAGGGCGCGTTTCGGGAAGAGGACCTGCCTCCGGAGATCGCAAAGAATTTCATCGGTGGCGTCGGAATCGGCGTCAAATATCTTTTTGACAAAGTGAAGGCCGGAACAGACCCCTTGGGACCGGACAACAAACTGATCTTTGCCGTCGGGCCCTATACCGGAACCGCTGTGCCCTGCGCCAACCGAATGGCAGTCGTAAGCAAATCGCCATTGACCGGCACAATCGCCGCAAGTTTCGCGGGAGGATATTTCCCTGTTGAACTCAAGAAGGCTGGATATGACGCCCTGATAGTCGAGGGCAAAGCCGACAAGCCCACATACCTCTGGATCAGGAACGGCGAATTCCGCCTGCGTGACGCCCGCAGCGTGTGGGGAACACAGACCTCGGATTGCCAGCAAATCATCAAAGATGAACTCAATGATCAAAACGCGCGAGTTGCCTGCATCGGCCCGGCCGGCGAGAACCTCAGCAAAATGGCCTGCATCATAAACGAGAGAAGGGCGGCCGGACGCAAAGGGCTGGGCGCCGTCATGGGCTCGAAGAATCTGAAGGCCATCGCGGTTCGCGGGACGAACACGGTCCGGGTTGCTTCGGAAGATAAATTCAAGGCGACAAGAAGCGAGATGATAAAGGCAATGAAAGAGAGCTTTGTCCTCTACGAAGCGTTCGCGCAAGCCGGCACTCCACTCGGCGTCGAACACATGAGCCTGATGGGTATTTTCCCCATCAAGAACTGGACTGCGACCGCCGAGCTTACCATCGAGGAAACACTCGGGTTGAAAGTTCAGGACTCCCGAAAAGTTGGCCGGACTCACTGCTATGGTTGTCCCGTCGGGTGCAGTCAGTTGCACCTGGCGAAAGGGACGCCCTACGGCGGCATTCTCGCCGAAGGTCCGGAATACGAAACATTCTATTCCTTCGGAGGACAGACCGGCGTCGATAATATCGACAGCATCATTGCCGCTGACAGGCTCGCGGACGAACTCGGCCTGGATACGATATCGGCAGGAGTCGCAATCGGGTTTGCAATGGAATTGTATGAGATGGGAATCCTTGCTCCCGCGCACACCAATGGCTTGGAGCTTCGCTTTGGCAATCACGAAGCAATGGTAAAGCTGTTGCAGATGATAGCATTTCGCGAAGGACTCGGCGATGTTTTGTCCGACGGAGTGAAAGTTGCCGCCCAAAGGATCGGAAAAGGATCAGAAAAATATGCCATGCACGTGAAAGGCCTCGAGCTGCCCGCATACGACGTGCGAGGGGCGAAAGCCCACGGATTGAACTATGCTACTTCATATACCGGCGCAGACCACAACCGTGGCTACGCATTTCAAGAAATCATGGGAATCCCCATTCCCTTTTCCGCCAATGGGCTGAGCGTCGAAAAGAAAGGTGAGCTCACCAAATGGAATCAGGACGCGCAGACGGCCCTGTGCGACTGCACGGCCATTTGTTCTTTCATATTGCCAATGGCCCTAATGCCAATCGCTCTCTCGAACACTTCGGCGTTGTTGGAAGCCGTCACGGGCAATACCTATACCGAGGACGACATCCTCAAAGTTGGCGAACGCATCAATAACCTGGCCAGGATGTTCAACGCCAGGGAAGGTTTCACGCGAAAAGATGACTCTCTTCCCGAAAGACTCATGACGGAACCAATGAAAGGCGGTCCCTGTGATGGCAGTCTAATCAGCCAAAAAGAGTTGGATTTGATGCTCGACGAATATTACACAGCCAGAGGATGGGACCTTGAAACCGGCATTCCCACGAAGGAAAAACTCGCTGACCTGGGACTTGAATATGTGACGGAATAGCACAGGCGCCGCAGGAAGTGGTGTGAATGACCGCTACGCTTTGCCCCGGAGTCGCATGACAGGCTCGAGGAGATTCAGCTTGTCTAGCACCATTTTCGCCGTATGCTTGCCTATGGCTGCCCACGAGGGCTTTGTGCTTGGGGGGAGTGGACGCTCAATAATGTCGTTGGTCGGAGCAATGATTCCGCGACAAGACCTCGAGAGTACAAACCGTCGACCGAAAGACCAATCCGCTCTATTCGCAACTCATCGCAAGATCCGCCGATTTGACCAGTGTCCCGGTAGTATTGAATACGAGCTTCAACGACAAGGGCAAACCATGAAGGATCACGTCTCATAAGCCGCGAAGTTTGTTCCGGTGTGTGACTTTGCATCTCGAGGACCATCGACTTTCCTCTGGGAAGTAGCTCTATATTAATTACTCAATGTTAGTTTCTAGAATTTGTCCTGTAGGGGCGCGATTCATCGCGCCCAATGGGCCCTGTTGATTGTGGCTGTGCTGTACTACTCACGTTTAGTTTCTTCAAATTCTGTCGTGATTTTCTTGAACCCATTTGGATAACTCGTTGTCCTGAAATGGATACCCGCTTTCACGGGAATGACACTCAAGAGTGTGTATTCGTGTAATTCGTCAAATTCGTGCAATTCGTGATCCAAATTTTTTCTTCTTTGGTTGCGGCTACGCCGCGCTGTGATCTCTTAAGGCTCATTTTAGCTTTGACAGTTCAATCGCTAACGGCAATTTGTGAACCGTGATCCGTAAACTGCCCTCAAACTTGACGAGACTATGCCTTCTTGGCGATAATGGCGCACGGATAGTCTTCAGAGATTCTGATTGCTCCGGGAGAAAAGATGAAATCAGAAACCGTTGCGGAACTTTTTCAGGAACGGCTGCGCCTTTCGGGCGAACGGCTCGCCATGAAGAGGAAGGTCGATGGCAAGTGGACCGATATCACATGGCGCGAATATGGCCGGAATGCGCGCCACTTCGCCCTCGGCCTCCTCGCGCTCGGGTTGGAGTTTCAAGAGACGGCCTCAATTCTCGGGAACAATATGCCGGAATGGATATACGCCGACATGGCGATAATGTCGATCGGCGCTGTCACTGTGCCGATCTACCAGACCAACACGCCGGAACAGGTTCGCTACATCCTCGAGGACTCCGAAGCGAAGTTCGCCGTAGTCCAAAACAAGCTGCAGCTCGACAAAGTGCTCACGCATCTTGGGACGCTTCCCCGCATCAAGAACATCATCGTCATCGAGATGGACGGCGTAGCGAAGGAGGGCAAGGTCATCTCGTTCGAGGATGTGATTGAGAGCGGCAAAGCATCTGAGAAACGCAATCCCTCAGTCTTCGATGAGCGGGTGCGCAGCGTCAAGCCGAAGGATCTCGCCACCATCATCTACACTTCGGGCACGACCGGCCCACCCAAGGGCACGATGCTCACCCACGCAAACATCATCGCGCATGCGCGGGGCCAGTGCCAGGTCACCCCCTTGTTCGAAGACGACATTACCGTATCGTTCCTTCCGCTCGCGCACGTGGGTGAGCGAATCATCGGCCACATGAGCCGAATTTATGTGGGCTACGCCGCCGCTTTTGCGGAGAGCATCGACAAGCTCTTTGAGAACCTGCAGGAAATCAGGCCCACCTTCTGGGGCAGCGTGCCCCGCCCATACGAGAAAATCCATTCGAGAATCCTCGCTCAGATTGAATCATCTTCGCCGTTCAGAAAGAGAGTCTTCAACTGGGCATTGAAGGTCGGAATGGAAGCAAACCCCTACGGGGAAAAGAATAAGAAGCTCCCGCTCCGGCTTGGGCTGAAATACTTGATCGCGGATGCAATGGTTTACAAGAAGATTCGTGCCCTCTTCGGGGGACGTTGCAGGGTCCTTATTGTGGGGGCGGCTCCGATAGCGCTCGAGATCGAGCAGTTCTTCAACGCCTTGAGCATGAAGATGATCCCGCTCTATGGGATGACGGAAACCGCAGGCATGATCACGACGAACTCCGAGCGCGACTTCCGTATAGGCGCCGTCGGGAAACCGCTTCCCGGCCTGGAACTGAAGCTTGCGGAAGACGGTGAGCTTCTGGTGAAAGGCCCGACAACATGCAAGGGATACTTCAAGAAGCCGGAAGACACCAAGGCGCTCTATGCCGATGGTTGGCTGTGTACGGGCGACATAGCTACGATCGACAAAGAGGGTTTTCTGAGAATCGTGGATCGGAAGAAAGACATCCTGATTACGGCCGGCGGCAAGAATGTAGCGCCCCAGAATATCGAAAACTTATTCAAAGGGGAACCGTATATCAGCCAGGTGATGGTGTACGGCGACAGAAAGAAATACTTGACGGCGCTCTTTGCGCTCGATCAGGCGGAAGTGATCGCCCATGCGAGGAAGAGAGGGATCGAACACAAAGACTTCGCTGAGTTAGCCGGCCATCCGGAGATCGTCAGCCTCGTGGAAAGAATCGTGGAACAGAAGAACCGCGAGCTTGCTCGCTACGAGACAATCAAGAAGTTCGTCATCCTGCCGCACGACCTCACGCAGGCGGCAAACGAAATTACCCCCACCATGAAAGTCAAGCGCAAGTTCGTGGCCAACAAATACAGGGACTTACTCGAGAAATTATACGACGAATAGTCCGGGGACGAATCCGAAGTATGAGCCTGTCCCTCGGTTCTGCGAGGCTGTCCGGCAATTATGCGTTCGGGGCCGTCTTGTATGTGCGAATTTATTCGCATGAGCGCATAAAATTGGGGACACCATGCTGCATGGTGTCCCCAATTTTGCCTTCGAATGAATTTCCAGTTCCTATTTCCCTGCTTCCTTGGTTTTCTCTTTGCCTTCGCCGCATTTCCACAGGAGCCGCTCCCACTTCTTGTCAACGTACTCCTGAAACTTCTTCAACATGTCGGCGTTCTCAGGCTTGAACAAGTGGTTGAAGCGGCCCTGCCCCTTGAGCCATTCCTCGAGCGGCAGCTTCTCGCGGGGCTTCATCGAAAGCTTGTAGACACCGTCCTCAACTTCATAGAGCGGCCAAAGGCATGTGTCCACGCCGAGTTTCGAGTACTTGAGCGAGTCAGCCGGATCGATGCGCCATCCGCGATGGCAACACGAAAGCACATTAATGAATGATGGGCCTGGCGCTGCAAGCGCCTTTTCCACTTTCTTGTTGAGGTCGCGATAGTAACCGATGGATGCCTGAGCCACGTAGGCGAGATTATGGGCGACCATTATCTCGGTAAGGTCTTTCTGGAATTGCTGCTTGCCGGGAATCTTGACGCCTGCAGGAGTGGTGCTCGTGGCCGCGCCGAACGGAGTCGAGCTTGAGCGCTGGATGCCCGTGTTCATATAACCTTGATTGTCATAGCAGAGGTAGAGCATCTGATGGCCGCGCTCCATCGCGCCCGAAAGCGATTGAAGCCCGATGTCATATGTGCCGCCGTCGCCGCCAAATGCGATAAACTTGTAGTTGGCGCTCAGCTTTCCCTTCCTTTTCAAGACGCGGTAGGCAGCTTCAACGCCAGAAATCGTGGCAGCCACGTTCTCGAAGGCGTTATGTATGAATGAACTCCTCCACGCAGTATATGGGTAGATGGAGGAAACGACCTCCATGCAGCCGGTCGAGAGCCCGGCGACGAGATTGGTGTCAGCCGCCAGAGTGACCTGGCGCATCGTTATCGCGGGCGCGCAGCCGGAACAAGCGCGATGGCCCGCGCAGAAAATGTCTTTCCGTTTCGATAATTCTTTGACTGATGTCATGTGTTCACCTTCCCAGGTACCACACCCTAATATCCCCCCTTTTGCAAAGGGGGGTAGGGGGGATTTGCTTTTCCTTATTCCCTCAACCCCAAATACCGCATCCTCGGGTCGCTCTTTCCCTCAAACAGATCATTGTACGCCGACTCCACCATATGCGGCGTCAAATCGCGGCCGCCCAATCCATATATATAACTGTGAACAGGAATCGTCTTCCCGTACATCGCAGACCGCACTTCGCCGAAGACCGGCCCGCCCTGCGCTCCGTACGATATGCAGCGATCCAGCACGGCGACCGAGTTCAAGTGGCTGAGCGCATTGGCCAGTTGTTCGTGCGGGAACGGGCGGAATACGCGGAGCTTTATCATCCCCGCCTTGACTCCGCGGTCGCGCAACGAGTCCACGACTTCTTTCGTCGTTCCAGCCGCCGAACCCATCACGACAATCGCCGCCTCGGCATCTTCCATCCGGTAGTTCTCGAGAAAGCCGTACTGCCTGCCTGTTAGCTCGTAATATTCCTTGGCGACCTGCTCGATCACGCGTGGCGCGTTGTACATGCCTTCCACAAGTTGGCGCTTGTGCTCAAAGTAATAGTCGGGTAGGGCGAGAGAACCCATCGTGACGGGTTGATCGGGGTTGAGCAGCGAAGTCAGAGGCTTATATTCTCCGACAAAGCTTTTTGCCGTCTCGTCATCGAGAATCTCGAGCACTTCAGTCGTATGGCTTATGATGAAACCGTCAAGCGTTATCATGGTCGGAAGCATCACTTCGCGATGCTCGGCAATGCGGAATGCCTGGAGCGTGTTGTCATATGCTTCTTGAGTGTTTTCAGAATAAATGTGAATCCAGCCCGCGTCTCTCGCGCCCATGGCGTCGCCGTGGTCGCAATGAATATTGAGAGGCCCCCCGAGTGAGCGGTTGACCAGAGCCATCACGATCGGCAACCTCATACCTGCTGCGATGTAGAGAATCTCCCACATAAGCGCAAGTCCGTTGGCCGAGGTCGCGGTGATAGCGCGCACCCCGCCCGCGGCGGCGCCGACCGCCGCGCTCATGGCGCTGTGCTCAGACTCGACCGCTATGAGCTCGGTGTCCACCTTGCCGTCGTTAACGTATTCGGCAAACTTGTGCATCAATTCGGTTTGCGGCGTGATCGGGAAAACCGCCGCAACGTCCGGATTCACTTGCTTGAAGGCCTCGGCCACCGCTTCGTTTCCGGTGAGCGCCAGCCTCTTTGTCGATAGTCGTTTCGCCATTGGTTGCTCCAACTATTCCCGGAAATCGGATTCCGGCTTCATGGTTATCGCGCCCACCTTCGGAGGGCACACTTTGGCGCAGATGCCGCATCCCTTGCAGTGCATCATATCGAATCCCTTGAACTTGCCCTCTTCCGCGAGAATCGCGTTGTCCGGGCAGCAGAACCAGCAATCGAGACAATCAATGCATTTGTCACGGTCGTGAACCGGCCTGAACGACCGCCACGAGCCCGTTTCATAGTCGAACGCGGTCCCGCCGTGAGGGACAATCGCGCCGATGGGTATGTCTTTCCATCCCTTGAGTTTGCTCATGCGGCCCGCACCTCCTCGTATGCGCGTTTAATGGAGCGGAGGTTGCCTTCAACCACCTGCGCTTTGAATTTCTTCGCAAATTTCTTCTGAATATCTTCAAGCAAGGCGTCGAGCGCAACCGTCTCGGAAATCTTCGCGAGCGCCCCGAGCATCGGCGTGTTCGGTATCGGGCGGCCCATCTCTTCGAGCGCAATCCCCGACGCATTAACAATGAACAAACTCTTGCCCTTCCACTTAATCTTCGAGCGGATCGTTGCCGCGTCCTTATGCGAATTGATAAGGACAATGCCCGTCTCGGGCAGTCCCTCGCAGACGTCGACGTTGTCGAGAAGCGTATCGTCCAGAACTACCACGACGTCCGGCTCATCAATCGCGCAATGGAGCCTTATCGGCTGGTCGCTGATTCGCGTGAATCCCCGTATGGGCGCACCCATACGCTCAGGGCCGTAGTCGGGAAAACCCTGACTGTACATGCCCGCATGAATCGCAGCCTCCGCCAGAAACGTCGAGGCGGTCTTCGCGCCTTGTCCCCCGCGCGCATGCCATCTGATTTCTGTTAACTTTGCCACGGCTTGAGAAGTCTCCTTGTTTTTAGAGCCTGCACCTCAAGAACGGAACGTATCATAATATCTTACCACGTCCGGCCTTAGCAGTAAACCACTCCCCGGAAATGTTCAAGAGTATAGCAAAGCCCCAAAGATGTGTCAAGAACGAGGCGGCGGCTTCCGAGATTCTCCGAAATCCCCCATGCGCTGTCTGGTTTTCCCTCTTAACCCGTTGTCCCGTTTCGGTATGACGCATATAACACATCTCCCGGATGAGAGCAGCAGAGGCGAAAGGGGGAAAAAGATCATCGCGCCTGCAGTGCCGTGCGAATGAATTCGCACCCAGTTTCATGCCGACGTCTTGCGGCGGACTTGACACGCGGCCTCTTCTATTGTATATTGTATCTATACAATAGACAATGAGGAAGGGCAAACCTATGTCCGATTCGTTACAAATCAGCATCGACCTGGCAGATACCACCAAACCCGTTTACCAGCAAATTGCCGACGCCATCCGCGTCTGGTTGGTCCGTGGAGAACTAAAGCGCGGCGAGCAGTTGCCGACGGTGCGAGAGCTCGCGGCTGAACTGGGCGTCCACCACAACACGGTGGCCGAGTCGTATCGCCGGTTGGCTGCTGAAGGGTGGCTCGAACTCAGGCGGCGGCACGGCGCCACGGTGCTTGAAAAAGACACATCTGCTCAAGCGAAAACCGAATCGCGGGATCGGTTTTTCAATCGGCTTCAGCAACTGCTTGCTCAGGGCCGGGCCGAAGGCGTGCAGACGAAAGAGATCATCAATATGACGCGGCGGATATTGTCCGGTTGACATCGAGGAGGGTGAGAAACAGGAGGGAATCTGCGATGCGGCTATATGTCATTCTGATTGCTTTCCAGCAGGCGCTTCTGGGCGCGTTCATGTTCTATCTGCCTGCTATGGAGCGCAAGGGCATCTTTTTCGGGAAACGGACAAGCGAGACACCGGCAATCCCAAGAATGGTCACTCAGTGGCGTCGGGCTGTCGTTGTCGTCACGTTGGCATGCCTCATTGGATCGATTCTCGGCGGTTTGTGGGCGAGCCATTCTCCGGAACATGGTTCCCGATACGGCTTGTCACTTTGGATCGGTTTCAGCATACTGCAGCCACTGGCGCTGGCGACTGTCTGGTTGATCGTGCGTCATCGATTCGAGCCTGTGGAACCGGAGCGCATCGATATGAATTTGCGGCGGGGACACCTGAGACGTCCGCCCGAACCCGCGCAAAAGCTGAAGCGTTTCCTGACGCTGTCGCCGCTGCTGCCGATTGCAGTCTCGACTGCGTATTTAGCTCTTCAATGGGATCATATTCCGGAACGCTTCCCTCTTCACTGGAATATCCGCGGCGAGGTCGACAGATGGGGTGGCCGGTCGATATGGTCTCTCGCGGGACTGCCCATTTTGACCGCGGCGATTTGGGCCATTTTCTTTGCGCTATTGAAACTCAAACCCTTTGCACATATGAGTCCGCGCCGGAAGTTTGGTTTTGAGTTGTTGATTATCGGCGCCATGTGGGCCGTTGTTCTGCCCCTCTGCCTGACGTCAGTCATGTTGCCGTTTGGGACTCCCAATACCATATGTCCGATCATACTTATGCATATCTTGTCGCCGATGGCAATGCTGGCGATTTTTCTGCCTGTCTGGTTGAAAGTCTCTCCCCGCCTGCCCGAGGATGCTCAGCCGACTCCGGCGGAAATCAACCGCAACGATGATCGGTATTGGCGTTTTGGATTATTCTACTACAATCCGGATGATCCGGCGCTATGGGTGGAAAAACGATTCGGGGTAGGGTCAACGCCGAACATGGCTCACCCCCATGGCAAGATCATAATGGCGGGTCTTATTATTCTTCCTCTTGCGTTGGCGCTCATCGGTTGGGTCATATCAAGACTTTGAACAATCGCCGGGTTCTTTTTCTGCTCACATCTTCGCGGGGTCAGGTCTCGCAATATAACATTCGGACAAGCACGGGGAGGTATCTCGCAAAGCCGGCAAGCACGACTTCCTGCCACGAAAGGGTATAAGCTTCGCGGGGGAGGGAAAGAAGACAGAAGACTTATCCGTGGTCTTCGACAGCGAGGAGATGCTCAAGAGTGACTATGAGGGGTGGAAGGTCCAGTGTGACCGTATCCCATGTTCTATCAAGGTCAATATCGAAATACACGTGTATCAGCCGATTTCTCATTCCAATAATAACCGCCCAGGGGATTTCGGGATGTTCCTCTCTGCACTCCTTTGAAACTCTTGCAGCCGCTTCTCCGATTATTTCGATACACTTCAGCAAGGAGAGGGTAAGCATTCGGTTGGTGTCAAGATCACTGCGTGTGTTGTTTCGAGCAAAAAGGGTCGCCTCTCTTGCCGCATCAAGCATATGACGCAGACGCACGAGGTCATTCTTTTGCATAAAGAACTTCCGACGACTCCAGCACTTCTTGCCGGAAATAGCGACTCAGTTCCTGGGGGGTCCGCAAATCTACTTTGCAGCCAAATAGTTCGGAAAGCTCTATTTCCATGCCCGCCATGCGAAAGTAGCCGATTGCTTGCCCCGGCTCAAATTCAATCAGGACATCAACGTCGCTGTCTTCCCTGAAGTCGTCGCGCAGCACAGAGCCAAAGAGCGAGAGTTTGCGGATATGATTCTCCTTGCAGAAATCTTCTATTTCTTTCTTGGGTATTGCGATATGCGCCCTTTTTCCCATCGTCTCACCTCGATCTCATCACCGCGTGCCGCAGAATCATCCCGTAAAGCTCGTAGATGGTTCGTTATTCTTATCTAGTCGCCAACCTTGTGTTATTATAGCTTTTCCTTGATCTGATGATCAAGCTGAGACGCAGCCGGATCAATGGGCTTTTCTCAGCAGGATCCAGCGTCTATCGCTTCAGCAACTGGAGGCGCTCTTGGAACTGCTGCCTCCCGTTACCGTCGGTCCTGAGAGTTTCGGAATAGTCATCAAGCCCTCCAAGAAGGAACATCCGCCGCTGGCGGAAATACGGTGTGTGCTTCGAGCACAGATTTCTGTTGAAAAGTCCGGGCTTCCTCCATCCTTGCTTTCGCGTGTCAAGCATTTGGCCTGTCTCCACAACCCGGAGTTCCACAAAAAGCAGAAGCTGCGTCTCTCGACGTATGGAACACCCCGATTTGTCAAATGTTATGGGGAAGACCTCACGCATCTCCATTTGCCCCGAGGTTTGCTCTCAGAGCTTAAGGATGTCATGAAACAAGCCGGCAGTCGGCCCTATCTGGAGGCAATTCTGTGACCAAACGCCCCGCGAAAAATGTCTCGGCTTCTGCGCGTGAGAAACTGCTGAACAAGGCGCGCCAGAGCGGACGCCCTTTCAGCAAGTTGCTCCAATACTTCGCGATGGAGCGATTTCTGTATCGGTCGGCCAAGTCCCAGTATGGCGACAAGTTCATCCTGAAAGACGCCTTAATGCTTGCCGTATGGAAAGCCCCGAGCGCTCGTCCCACAATGGATATTGACCTTCTTGGTTGGCTCGGAAACGACAGGGACAAAGTCGTTGGCATAATGAAAAAGATGTGTGATCAGAAAGTAGCTTCCGACGGCATTGTTTTCGATGATGAAAACGTCTCGGGTGAGCGAATCACCGAAGCGGTGGATTACGAAGGCATCCGCATCCGACTCCGTGGAAATGTGGGAACTGGGGCCGGCGGACCCCGTGGTCAAAACAGAAGATGGTTTACTAATCCGTGAGAATCTGCGAAATCTGCGGATAACGATTCCCCTTTTCGTATTCGTGCAATCCATCTCGCGCCTTGCGGATTCGCGTCATTCGTGTTCCGGCTTTTTCTTTTCTCGCAGGATGCGCTGGGTATCGGTGATTTCCTCGAGTGTGACTGTCTGGCGCAGGCGCTCCATGCGCGTCATCACTTCCTGGAATCGGACGCCTTCGGCGGCGCTGATCCACTCGAGCCCAAGGCGCTCTTTCCGCAGACCGAGCTTTTCCATTTTCTTCCACATCTTATTGAGGCGCTTCTCGGTCCAGTGGTTGGCGTTGATGTAATGGCAGTCGCCGATGTGGCAGCCGGAAACGAGGACGACCGGCGCCCCTTTCTCGAATGCGCGCCAGACAAACTTCTCGCTCACTCTGCCCGAACACATAGTGCGGATCAGACGGCTGTTCGGCGGATACTGAAGTCGCGACACGCCCGCAAAATCGGCGCCCGCGTACGAACACCAGTTGCATGCGAAGACGACGATTCGCCCAGCAGGGTCTTCCTCGAGAATGGCGTCTATCTGCGCCTCGATCTGGCCGTCCGTGAAGTGATGCATCTCAATGGCGTCCGACGGGCACTCGGCTGCGCATGTGCCGCAACCCGCGCAGGCGGCGGTCGTCACTTTCGCCGGAGTCTTGGCTCGCGTGTCAACGCTTATGGCGCTATACGGGCACACTTTTGCACAGATTCCGCACGAACTGCACAGTTCCGGATTGACCTCCGCAGTGATGGATTCGACTTTCAACCGGCCGGGATTCATGAGGCGCATAGCGCGGGCGGCCGAGGCCGACGCCTGCGTGACCGATTCGCGGATGTCCTTCGGGCCTTCTGCGCAGCCGGCGAAGAAGATACCGCGCGTGGCCGAGTCGACCGGTTGCAGCTTCGGATGCGCTTCGAGGAAGAAACCGTCCGAGGTTCTCTGGAGTGTGAGCATCTCCTGGACGGTGGTCATGTTCTCGGGTGGTTGAAGCCCGACGGCGAGCACGACCATGTCGGCCCGATGCGTGTCGAGCTTGTTGATTTCGGTGTTCTCGACGGTCAGAATCAAGTCGCGGGTTTTCGCATCTTCCTTGATTGAGCCTGGGAGGCCGCGAATGTAGCGCACGCCCATTCCTTTGCTTCGGCGGAACAGGTCCTCGAAGCCCTTTCCGAAGGCGCGGATATCGATATAGAACACCTTGATCTCGATATCGGGATAATGCTCCTTCAGCGCGAGCGTGCTCTTGATCGTGTTCATGCAACAGATATTCGAGCAATAGGGCTGGCCGCGCTTTTGCGAGCGCGAGCCGACGCACTGGATGAAAGCAACTGATTTCGGCGGCTGTTTGTCGGTCAGGCGGACAACTTCACCCTTGGTCGGGCCGCCCGCGTTGACTAGCCGCTCGAACTCGATGCTCGTCACGACGTTCTCGAAGCGGGTGTAACCGTATTCGTCGAGCGCGGTCGGATCATAGATATCCGTGCCCGTTGCCACCACGATCGTGCCGACGTCGAATTCTAGCTCTTCATCGCTCATGTTGAAGTCAATACAATGCTTCTCGCATTTTTGAATGCACTTGCCGCAGATGAGAGGGTTGTGCCCGAGGCAATGGTTGATGTCGACGACGTAGGCCGAAGGGACGGCCTGCGGGAACGGCGAGTAAATGGCTCTGCGCGAGCTCAGGCCCATATTGAATTCGTCGGGTATAACAACGGGGCATTCCTTGGTGCAATCGCCGCAGGCGGTGCACTCCCCTTCCTTCACGTATCGCGCCTTCTTCAGGACATGAACATGGAAAGCGCCCACGTATCCCGTGACCTTCTTGACTTCGCTCAGGCTGAGCAGCGTTATGTTTGGATGCCGACCGGCATCTGTCATCTTAGGACCGAGTATTCATATCGAGCAGTCCATGGTTGGAAACGTCTTATCCAACCTGGCCATTATACCTCCGATACTCGGCTCCTTTTCGACCAGTACCACCTTGTAGCCTGAGTCCGCAAGGTCGAGCGCGGCCTGTATGCCCGCGACACCGCCCCCGATGACGAGAGTCGAGCGCGTAATGAGGACCTCGAGTTCGGCGCAGGCGTCGAGACGCCGCGCGCGCGCCACGGCGGACCGCACAAGGTCTTTGGCCTTGAGGGTCGCGGCCGGGCGGTCGTGGCTGTGAACCCACGAGCATTGCTCGCGCAGGTTAGCCATCTCGAGCAGGTACGGGTTCAGGCCGGCTTCGCTGATGCACTGGCGGAACGTCGGCTCGTGCAGGCGCGGCGAACACGAGGCGACAACAACACGGTCGAGCCCCTGTTCCTTAATGTCCTTCTTGATTAGGTTCTGGCCCGGCTCCGAGCACAGGTAGCCGTCATGGCGCGAGACTGTTACGCCGGGCAGGCCCGCCGCAGATTCGGCCACCGCCTCGCAATCGACAGCGGCGGCGATATTCAACCCGCAATGGCACACGTACACGCCGATACGACACGAACTACTCGGTGCTTGCTCTTGCATCATAGGTCCTTCCTTTTCAGCTTCAGACTCATACGAATGCATTTGCCAAAGGGGGATGAAGGTGGATTTCCCTTTCGTCATTCTCTTTCCTTTTCCCCTTTTGACCTTTTCCCCTCTCCCCCTTTGCGAATTTCCCTTTCGCCTCTTACTTCGCTGCCCATTCGATTTGATCTGCCAATACAGAGGCCAAATCTCGAATTTCCATTGCGAGCGAGCCGTGCTTGATCGGGTCGCGCATGGTGCATGTCAGGTGGATCATGCACTTGGGACAAGCGGTGACGAGCAAGTCTGCCGCGGTCGCCTTCGCCTCATGCAGTCTTTGCACCTGAATGCGCTTCGAGTAGGCGTCGCAATTGATGAATCCGCTGTTGCCGCAGCACACGGCGCTCCGGCCTGAGTTTTCCATTTCCCGAAAACCCATTTCGGGAATGAGGGAAAGCAGACTGCGGGGCGTATCGTAGCGCCCGCATATCCTGCCTAAGCGACACGGGTCCTGAAACGTCACTTTGCGTTTGAGCGGCCGAAACGCCATGCCGCCCTTCTTCATTTCGCGCTCGAGCAACTCGATGAGGAGCGTCACCTTGATGTCGAACTCCGGGACGACCTGCGGCATATACTCGCTGAGCATGTAGAAACACTCCGGACACGAGACCACGACTTCCTCGACTCCGGCTGCCTTGAATTCGTGGTAGTTCAATCGGCAGAGCGTCTCGAAGTTTTCGCGGTCGCCCGTCCATAGCAAGTCGTGACCGCAGCATCTCTCATTTGCGAGCAGGGCAGGCACAATGCCCATGAAATTCAGCAGGCGCACGCTGTCGCGGACAATCGAGAGCGTATCCACCCGGATGCCGGAGAAGAAGACGTCGAAATAAGGAGCGCATCCGGTGAAGAAGGCCAGTTTTCCGTAAGCGGCGACCCTGACTCGAGTATCGATCCAGCCGAGCCGTTCCTGCTGGAGGTTCGGCGAGGTCATCAACCGCATCCATGAGTGCAGCGCGCCGTCGTGTGAGCGGTATCCCTTGAGTCCTTTGGTTCCTGCGAGCAAGGTGCGCATCTCGAGTATCAAATGACTGAAATCCACTCCCGAGGGGCAACGCTCGCCGCACTGGCCGCATGTCAGACATTCCCATATGGAATTCTCGATGAACGCCTCGTCTTCTCGCTCGGCAATGATCTTATGCGCGAGGAGTCGCGGCGAATATTCTTTCCCGGCGAGCTGACGCGGGCACGAGGCGGAGCATTTGCCGCACTCGAGACACTGGTACAGCGATTGATCGCGGATGATCTTGTCGATTTTTTGTTCGTACTCGCTCACGACACTTCCTGTTCCTGGCGCGGTTTGGCCGGGTTCGGTCCCAACGCGGTTATGAGCTCGTCGAATTTCCACAGTGCGCGGACGAGTTCCTCTTTCTCGTGCGATGCGAAATGGCGCTCGATCAGCCGCTGCTGGCCGATTCCGAGGAGACGGAGCAGCTTGCGCACGCGCTGCACGTTGACGTGTCCGACCTCGGGGCCGGGGCCATAGCGGCAATCCTCGTCTTTGCATTCGAGAAGGATCACGCCGTCTGCGCCGTACTCAAACGCCCTTAGAATGAGCGCCTGGTTTATGCGCCCGATGCACATCACCCGCACGAGCCGGAAGTTCGGCGGCATTTTCAGGCGCGCCATTCCCGCCGCGTTATAGCAGGCATATGGGCTCCAGTTGCAGCAGATGCCCAGGAGGTTAACGGGTTTCATGATGGCGTTCCCCGGCGAGTGTTTTCACCACGATCTCTTCCAGCAGTTGGTTCGAGAAATACGGAATGTCCATCGCAGTCACGGGACACCGGCCCACGCAACCGCCACAGCCGACGCAGTTATGGCGCACGACCTCGGCGGTGAAGATTCCGTCGGGCAGCGCGACCATTCTTATGGCGTCGAACGGGCATATCTCGGCGCACCGGCCGCAGCCACGGCAGAGGTGCGGATCGATTCGCGGGCTGAGCTCGTGGTCTTTCAAGAAAGCCTCGGCGGTCACTGTCGCAACCTGAGCGGCGAGCGCAGCGCCGGCCTCGAAAGCATTCACCCGCTTCAATGTTCTCGGCATTACACGGTAGAAGCCCAACTGCGGCGTGTGGAAGAAAGAGAAATCGTACCGGTAGAGCTTCTTCAGGCCCATCCAGTCCTCCTGGATGGCGAGAGGCAACACATTCTCATCGGTCAAGCAGATGACGTCGGCGCGCCACGTGCGCCGTTTCCCCTTCTCGAAGGCAACAACTTTGAAATCGCCCACGTGGCCGCTGATTCTGTGTATCTCCGCCTCATCGACGTGGGTGATCGAGCGGTTATCGGATATCTCGATGGGCCTCTGCCGGATCGCGTCGAACAATTCCGGCTCATCCGCAAGCTTGCAGCGATGCACCAGCCGGACGTGGAAACCTTGCAGGCTGAGGTTAAGCGCGCAACTGACGCCTACCTGGGAGCCTCCGAGTATCAATGCTTTGCTGCCGATGTCAGTGGCGCCCTGCCCGAGCGGCCCCATGAGGTGGACCCGGACAAACGCTCCGCGCAAAAGGTCGCGGGCCCGTCCGAACATTTCGTCCTCGGACAGGCCGCCGGTCGCGATGTGATCTTTTATGTTTATCATCTCGAAGCTGCTGCGCGCGAGCCCTAGACGATCGAACAAATGAATGCGGGCCCGGCTGCGCTGGTCGTTGCACGAGATGCAGTGAAACTCCAGCGGGCAGCAGACGCAAGAGGCCAGGATGACGCGGTTGAGACCCTTCTCTCGCACGGCCCTGGCGATGAGGTCGGAGCCACGAGGATGGCAGGCCGAGAAGATCTGCTCGCTGTGAACTACGCCTGGCACGCTGCCGGCCAGTTTGCGAATCCGCTCGAGCACCCCCGCAGGCGCCATTGCGCCGTTGCACGCGCAAACAAAGAATCCGAGGGAACCTTTGTCCAGAACCTTGGCCGGCTCGTGGTCGGAAAGGTTGACCGGGACCCTGAGCGACGCGGCTTGCGCCATCGCTTGTCCCGCGGCTGCGCTCCCGGCGACGAGCACGTTCATGATGTCGGTTGTGGTCTTGAATTCGCCCGCCCTGTAAACGCCTTCCTCGTCAAGCGCATCGCTTCGTGGCAATTCGTTGGCGTCGGCCACGATCACGCAGGGCGACACGATATCAAATCGCTTCGATCGGCGGAAATGATCGACGGCGCCGATATCCGTGCAAACGGTTTCGCACACGCGGCACTCGCAACAGGCGCCGCACTGCAGACAGCGTTTCGATTCCGCCAGGGCCTGTTCGGTGGTGAACCCGAAGTCCACCTCGTCGAAATCACGGCGCCTTGCCTTCGGCTGGCGCTGAGCCGTCTCGGGCCGCCATTGGCGCGGGATATCCTCGGAGATTTCCACGTATTCGCCGGCCCCGCGCGATTCCGCCGTGATGTCCGCGAACGGCGACGGCTCGCCGGTAAGATATTCGATTATGCTTCCGGCGGCGCGCCTGCCGGAGGCCATCGAGCCGATGACCGTCGATGGGCCGGTGACCACATCTCCGGCGGCAAAGACACCCGGACGTGAAGTCGACAGCAAGTCATTCACTGCCACTCTTCCGCCGCGTCCGGTGGCAAGGGAGCCGCCGAGGCCCATCTCCTCAAGATGCGGTTGCTGGCCGATTGCGACGATTACGGTGTCGGTATCAAGCGCAAAAGTTTGTTCCGAATCATATACGATGCGTCGAGCGCCGGCCGGGTCGGGCTCGCTCCAGTGAGCCGGGCGGCAGATAATCCGGCGCATGCGTCCTGAATCTCCTTCGAATGCAATGGGCGCGGCCCCGAGTTTGAATTGCACGCCTTCTTCGCGCGCCTCGCGCACCTCGCGCGGATGGGCAGGCATCTCCTTCTCGGTCTCAATAGCAAGAATGGTGACTTCTTCAGCCCCGAGCCGCAACGCCGTGCGCGCGGCATCCATCGCGGAGTTGCCGGCGCCGATGACGACGGTATGGGCGCCGACCTGCCCGGTTCCGTAGAGGTTGACTCCGCTCAGGAATTGCACGCAGTGGACAACGCCTTCGAGGTTCTCGCCGGGGATATTCAGTCGCAGGTCGCGATGTGTGCCGGTGCAGAGCAACACGGCGCTGAACCTCTGGGCGAACAATGAATCAATCGAGTCGATCTTGACGCCTGTTCTGATTTCGACTCCGGCGTTCGATATCGCCTTTATCTCGGCATCGAGCACTGGGCGCGGCAGACGAAACGTATTGATGCCCGCCCGGAGCATTCCACCGGCTTCGGGCAGCGCCTCGAATATCGTGACTGCGAAACCGGCGCGGTTGAGGAAATGCGCCGCAGTCAAGCCCGCAGGCCCGGAACCGATTACCGCCACGCGCTCGCCTCGTTTCGGCTTGGCCGGTATGTCGAGTTTGACAGGGCCGCGCTGGGCTTCGTAGTCCGCAAGAAATCGCTTGATGTCGCGGATCGCGACCGCCTGATCGAGGTCGCGACGGCGGCACGACTCCTCACAGGGATGATGGCAGACTCTGCCGCATATGCCGGGCAAGGGATTATCCTCTTTGATAACGAGCAATGCCTCGTCGAATCGTGAGGCGGCAGCCAGCGCCATATATGCCTGCACGTTGATGCCGAGCGGGCAACTGACACGGCATGCGCCGAGCTTGCGCTTGTCGAGCTCGAGGGCGCGCGACGGACAATAGGCGGGGCTGCGTGAGAGTGGCGGACTCGCGGTATTCTGAAGCGGGCAAACCTCCATGCACCTGCCACATCCGGTGCAAAGGTCGTAGTCGATGAAGTGTGGGTCCTGAGTTATGACAGCCCGGTAGCTCGAGCCTTCACGTTCGAGAATCTCGAGGCGAGCCCGGGTCAGCGGCGTGACGAGAGGATGCCGTGTCACACGCAAATAGAGAGGCCGAAACTGGAAATTTATGTCTTCGGGCCACTCGATGAAGCTTTTCGCGCCTTCCGGCAATTTCAAGAAGTGCTGAGCGCGCGTGACCCAGACCACCGGAATGCCGGACTGCGCAAGGTCTTCGGCGACTTTCAGCGCTCCGTAGCCGGAGCCGACAAGAAGGACCGCTCTCAATGGCGTTGTTTTTTCAGTGTCAGCAACCATAGTCACAAGGCCATGTGCCTCTAACATTATTTTGGATTTTAGATTTTGGATTTTGGAACGACAAGAGGAATCGAACCGCAAAGACGCAAAGTGCGCAAAGGAAAAGAAATGATCTTCGTGTGTTCACGGTTAGTTCTTTGTTTCATTCCTTATCGCATCGTTCTTCTTTGCGCTCTTTGCGTCTTTGCGGTTAATCTGGTCTTTCCTGCATCGCGCGGCTCTTTAGTATCGCCTCGCCGTATTCGCGGCCGCGGTCAAACGCGCCGGCGTTCTTTTCCTTCGTCTTTGGAGGCACCGAACTCAGGACAGCATCTCGTAGTGCGCCGACTGTCACGAGATCACTCACCGCCGAAAGAAAGCCCAGCATAACAATGTTGGCCATCATCTCGTTGCCGAGCTCGCCGGCAAATCGGGTTGCCGGGATATGATACGTAACCCAGCTCGGGTCATGTTCGCCTGTCTTGACGAGGTCTGAGTCCCAAATGAGCAGTCCGCCGTTCACGAGCATTGCGGCGTTCTTTGTATAGCCCTCCTGGCTCATGCAGACTATCACCTGCGGCTGCTCGACGCAGGGAAACAGTATTTCTTCGTCGCTTATCATGACCTGAGCCGAGCAGGCGCCTCCGCGCGCCTCGGGGCCATATGATTGGGTGAGGGTTGCATGTTTGCCGTCATAGATGGCTGCGGCCTTTCCAAGAATGTTTCCCGCAAGGACGACGCCCTGGCCGCCAAAACCCGTGATGAGTATTTCTTTTTCGATCTTCATAGTCATAAGTTTAGTCTCAAATAGCTTGTGCTGAGCCGTGGGAATCATGACCGCCACATATAAGCGGTCAAATCCCCCCTTAACCCCCCTTTGCAAAGGGGGATTTGATCATTTGTTCTTTTCGGTCGCCGCGCTCTTCTCCTGTCGCGCAGGCCAGTCGGCCAGTTCGCGTTTGTTTACCAATTGATAGTTATCGAGGAACGTCGGCCGCTCGATATCCACGAACTTGCCGACAATAAGATTCTTGCTGAAATCCACCGTCGCTTCCTTGGGATCGATGTTGTTTCTGATCACGGATTTCGAATGGTAGAACTTGATAATGTCAAGTCCTTTGCCCATTCTGTTGCGGCGACCAAACGAGGTCGGGCACGGCGCGAGAACTTCAATGAAACTGAAGCCGCGCTTTTGCATCGCCTCCCCTATCGAGTCGGTGAGCCTCCGGATGTGGAGCGCCGTCCATCGCGCCACATACACGGCGCCCGCCGCCGCCGCCATATAACAGAAATTAAATGGCTCTTCGGGGCAGCCGACGGGGCTCGTGGTGGTTTTTGCGCCAAACGGCGTGCTTGGTGCGAGTTGACCGCCGGTCATGCCGTAATTGAAGTTGTTCACACAAATGACCGTGATGTCGATGTTGCGTCGCGCGGCGTGAATGAAATGATTTCCTCCGATGGAGAGCAAATCGCCGTCGCCCGAGCACACGAGCACCTTCGATTGAGGCCGTGCAAGCTTCAATCCGGTGGCAAACGGGATGGCGCGCCCATGAGTAGTGTGATACGAGTCCAGTTTGATATAACCTGCCATCCTGCCGGTGCAGCCTATGCCCGAAACCATCGCGACGTCATCGAGCGGGAAACCGGACTTCTTGATGGCCGAGAGGACACAGCCGAATACCGAGCCGATGCCGCAGCCCGTGCACCAGATGTGAGGGATGCGGTCGGTCCTCAGCAGGTCGTCCTGCGGATGCGGCGCAACGAGGTTTTTGGTCTTCTTCACGGTCATTACGTGTTCCTTCCAGCAATAACGCGCTAATTCGGGGTCACCATGCCGCATAGTGTCCCCGAATTAGCGCATGCCACATGGTTCCCGAATTAGGGCTATGCCCGTGGCAGTGCCCCTCTCTTTTTTCAGGCGAATCCCTCTCCCCTCATTTGACAAAGGGGGAGGGGAGATTTAATCTCTCGTTATCGCCTCTTCTTCAATTTCAGCTTCAGCGCGTCTTCGATGGCGCTCAAAATCACGCGCGGGCTGTGAATGCCGCCTCCTGCATGGGCGAGCAGCCGCACGGGGCAGCGGCCCTGCGCGCAGCGTTCCACCTCGAGAGCCATCTGGCCCAGGTTTATCTCCGGCACAATGAGGGCGCGGACGCTGCCTGCCACCTCACGGATCAGCTTTTCCGGAAACGGCCAAACGGTGTTTAATTTAATCAGACCGGCTTTGTGACCGCGCTCCCGCGCCTCGCGCACGGCTCGTTTGGCCGAGCGGGCGCCTATGCCGTAAGCCACGACTGCCACCTCGGCATCGTCCATCGAGATAGTGTCGCAACGGATGATCTTGTCAAGATTCTTTCGGATTTTCTGCACCAGCCGGTCCATCATTTGTGCCTGCGCTGATGCGTCCATGAGGGGATACCCACGCTCGTCGTGTGTGAGTCCTGTGACGTGGATGCGGTATCCATCCCCGAAATTAGCCATCGGCGCGACTCCGTCGTCCGCCGCCTTGTAAGGAAGAAACTTTTCCGGTGGCGTGGCCGGCTTGCGGCGCGATACAACCTCGATCTTGTCTTCGGGCGGGATGACGACGCGCTCGGTCATATGGCCGACTACCTCGTCAGCCATTATCAAAACGGGAACCCTGTATTGCTCACTCAGGTTGAAGGCCCAGACTGTAAAATCGAACATCTCCTGCGGGCTCGAGGGAGCGACGGCTATGATCTCATAGTGGCCGTGCGAGCCCCAGCGCGCCTGCATCATGTCGCCCTGCGCCACGAGCGTCGGCAGCCCTGTGCTCGGGCCTGCGCGCTGCACGTTGCAGACGACGCACGGAGTTTCGGTGCAAAGGCCGAGGCCGATGTTCTCCATCATGAGCGAAAAACCCGGGCCCGACGTGCTCGTCATGGCTTTCTTGCCGCCCCAACTGGCCCCGAGGATCGCCGCCATAGAGGCGAGTTCGTCCTCCATCTGGATGTAAACGCCGCCTATATCGGGCAGGCGCGCGGACATTCGCTCGGCGACCTCGGTCGCAGGCGTGATGGGATATCCCGCGAAGAAGCGGCAGCCCGCCGCGAGCGCGCCCTCGCAGCAGGCGTAATCGCCGTTCATGAAATGTGTTCCGGTCAATACTGCTTTAGCAGCCAACGTTCGCTCCGCTTAGATTTTGGAATCCTGGTCCCTATCGTCTTTCTTCAAAACTGTGTAATCAGTGAAATCCGTACTACTCAATATCAGAATCATGAATTCTTGTCACTCTTGTCCAAGATAACAGAAAGGAATCCTCGAAAGAGCCCGTTATTACTGAGTAACATTGACATGCACAAACCAGGAAACCTATTTGTCATGAACAACAAAGGCGAAACAACTTGCACAAATCATCAACGCAGAGTACGCTAAGCACGCTGAGGACATTGGCTCTTTGCCGTTTTTCTCTGCGCCCCTCCGCGCCCTCTGCGGTTCAGGATTTTTGCTTTGGACAGCAGTGAATTCTTGTCGTGATTTTCTTTTCTTCTTCTTTTCCCAAATCCGTGTTAACCCGTGTCAATCTGTGGTTGAATACAACTCTTCTTCCTTTTCCTAAATCCGAGCAAATCTGCGAAATCTGCGGATTCCCTCTTCTTTCTTGGTTGCGGCTTTGGCGCGCTTGTTATTCGTTCTTTTCATTCGTGCGATTTGTGTTCCGCCTCTTTTTCCACCGAATAGATCGCGAAGTCGGGGCACAGCACTTCGCAGAAATGGCAGTTCACGCACTGCGATTCATCCGCGACTTCCGGGAAATGATACCCCTTCGCGTTGAACGACTTCGAGAGCCGCAGGACGTCTCGAGGGCAGTACGTAATACAGTACTCGCAGCCTTTGCACCTCTCCTCGATGACGACCACCTTGCCCCTGCTAGGCTGAATCGTATGCAGGTCCAGCGGAGTTCTCCAATACTTCATATATACCTCGCCCCTGGCGCTAACCTCCGGAATTCATTACTGGCTGAAGGACAAAACCCCTGTCTCTCTGAGGGCATTGCTATGCAGTGATAAACCGAGGTCGAAATTGCACTATTTTACCATGAAAAGGAGGGAAATGTAAAACAGAACAAAAGTGGGAACACAGTGCGGCATAGCCGCAACTAAAACGCCGTTACTGCACCGTCGAAAGGCATGGACTGAAAGACGCCATTTCAACTAGGCAATCTCTGAATAGTGCTGAGATTGCTTCGCTGGCAATGAGTGTGTGCCGGAAATCGAGGGGACGCAATGAATTGCGCCCTTACAGACATGAATGAAGAAAATCGGGGACACGATGCGACATCGTGTCCCCGATTTTCTGACGCGCGACTCATCGCGCCCGATATGTGCAGTTGGTTGCGGCTTTGCCGCACCATATTCTCCGCACTACTCACGTTGAAAATCGTGAATTCCTGTCGCGATTTCTTTTCCTCTTCTCCTGAAAATCTGCGAAAATCAGCCCAAATCAGCGGGGCATGTCCTCTTTTTCCTTTTCACGGAATCTGTGTCCATCCGGATGCATCTGTGGCTGAGAATGCTTTTCCCCTTCTTCTTTTTCAAAAATCCGCGCAATCTGCGAAATCAGCGGATTCCCTGTTTCTTTTTCTTCTTCGGTTTTGGTTGCGGCTCCGCCGCGCTGTGCTCTCAGTGGCAAATGGAATCCTGCTTCGTGTCCTGGTCAACGGGAACAATGTCTCAACGCGACTGAGGATGAATATCATTCCTTCTTTGCCGACTTCTTCGGCTTGGCCTCGAAGAGTTTCAGAACGCGGTCACGCAAGTAGCGTTGCACGAATGAGTTGATCGTGCCGTCCGGATAGAGAACCCGGTTGCCGATCAGCGGCGACATTTTTCTCTCGAGTCCATATTCCGCGACCGCGCTCTTGGCGATCAGGTCCTCGCGCGAATAGACCGTGTTTTTCCACAGCCATTCCCAAGTCTCGCTCTCGGACTCGCCGCGAATAGGACTGAGCTTCTTCGCGCGCATGACGGATGTGTTCGTCCATGCGACTACTATCTTGATCAGTTGCGGCTCGTCGGCGATAAGAAGCGCGACCTCAGCCTTTTCGTTCTCTTTGAAGTGCGCCAGCTTTTCCGCATAAATATCTTCGACCATTCTGAATGTCTCCTTTCGGCGGCAATCCGTTAAATGATGCAGTTGCAGCGACCCAGGCGAAACTCTGTGTTGACCACTTTCCACACGGCCTGATCTTCCAGGCATAGCGCGAGTTCGATGTCTGGGCGAGTCTCTCTCACGACGTGTGCCAGATGCGCGAACATCCTGATTCGAAGCGCGCGGTCATAGCGCGCGCGTTCGTCGCCTGTCGCCTCGTCCTCTGCGATATTGCGGGAAATCGTGTTCTCACTGCCGAGTTTGCGCTCCATGAGCACTCGTGCATTCGGATAACTGCAAATGCCGCCGAGTGTGAGACGCCTAATAGGCACACGCGAGAGCAGGTCCCTGAGAAACTCGTCGTATTTCTCCTCCCAGCCTGGAATGGGAATCAGCGGCATGACGACCGCCCGAATGGGGTAGCCGGCTTCCGCCGCTTCGCACATCGCTTTAATTCGTGCCTCGACCGGAGGCACGTTCGCCTCGAATTGTGCGGCGATGTCCGGCGGATTAAGACTCCAAGAGAGGATCGTGCGGCCACGGTGATCTAGGTTGAGAAGCCTTTCGACCATGTTACTCTTGGTGAGGATTACTTGCCGGGCAAACGAGTGCTGAGCGAAAAAGGGAATCAATACCGTCGAATAGGCAGTCAGCGAGTCGAGTGCCAGGCCATCCTGAAGCTTGCCATGGTAAAACGCAATCGGTCGTTTCGCTTTGTTCGCGGATTGGTCGATTTTTCGGAGTATCTCCGGCAGATTGACGAATATCTTTACTGTCGGCGAGTTCCAGACTCCGCGCGTGCCGGCCAAATAACAGTAGGAACAGCCATAGAAGCAGTAGCCGTAAACCGAGAAATGCCAGTAGTTGGGACAGGTGTTGCCGGTTTCCTCGCTCTTTCGCACCGCGCTCTTAAGCTCTCCGAACACGAGCGTCCGCACCCCTTCACGATGCAACGCGACTGGACCGGTTTCGCCGAGATCGATCCGATTGTGAGGAGTCTTCGGGCATTCGGTCAACGAAGCCGATGGATACAACGAGCAGATTCCTTCGATGAAGCGGCGGCGCTCCGGCGTGGTCTGGCCCCCTTTGGCCAGTATAATCCGCATGACGTCGAAGCCCTCTGGACGAACGGCCTCATAATGGAGCGGCAACGACGGCTGAAACGATGCAGATTCGGCAAAGAGTGTTTTTGTTTCTTGTGGCATTATCCTCGGCTCCTTAGATCCGCCTACGACCTCTGCGAAAGAGATCCTCTTCGCTCTGCCCTCTCGCCGGTCAAATTTTCCCAACGTTTCACGATCAAGTCACAATAGACAGGATTCCTTTCCATGATGAATGCTCGACGCGATGCCTTCTCAGCCGCAATCAACGTTGTCCCAGAGCCACCAAACGGTTCGAATACACTGGCATTGCTTCCGGTGTAAGCCTGGAGACAACGGTAGGGTATTTCAACGGGGCATACAGCTGGATGCCCAAACGTCTTCAGTTGATTTATGACGGCAGCAATATCCCAGACGTTCGTATGGTAGTTTGACATATATTCAGCGCCCTCGCGTGTCATCTTCGGCATATTCCCTGGTCTTTGGAAGACCAACAGCGCCTCCCATTGGAAAGCCGGAAAGTAGCAGCGATTGCGCTGAATATGACAATTTCTCGGAATGGCATAGTTTGCCCCTCGTTTTGCCCATATGATGGTATCCAGGTAATGCAGCCCTGATTCCTCCAGGAGTAGAGAATGGTGGCTCGTATGGTCATAGTTCGAGGAAGACTCGTTTGCGATATTCCACACGAGCATGCCACCGTCTTCGAGGACATCGCGACAGTTCTCAACAATTTTCCGCATGTCAAGCAGATAATCTTGATATTCATCCCAATGGGCGTATTCCCGCTGGTTGAAATAGGGTGGTCCGGCAAACACGTGATCGACCTTTCTTCCATCCGTGAGGGCCTCTGTCATTTTCTTGTCCCGCGAATCACCGCAGGCCAGACGATGAGATCCAAGAATTACAAGGTCACCGACTCTTGTTTGCGGTTCGCTTTCCGCCTCCGGGAGCTCGTCCTCGTCTTTCTCTGCGTCCTTCAAAATTCGGCGCAGTTCTTCGTCGTTGAAACCTAGATTCGTTAGATCAATATCCTCGGAACTCAACTCAGCCAAGATATCTCGCAGCTTCGGAAAATCCCAATCCGCGATTTCTGCCGCCTTGTTGTCGGCAATACAGAACGCTCGTCGTTGCGCATCCGTCATTTCGAAGACGATCACCGGCACTGCGTTCATGCCCAGTTTCTTTGCTGCCTTCCATCGGGTGTGGCCGGCGATGATCGTCAGATTCTGGTCACACAAGATCGGAACATTAAAGCCAAATGCGCCGATGCTCCGAACCACCGCGTCAACCGCTTGGTCGTTCAATCTCGGATTGCCCTCCCAGGGTTTCAACTGGGACAACTCTACTTCACGAATTTGCAGCATTGTTCTCCCCTTACGCATGAAATTCCTGTATTGATGGAATTGTATACCGTCGAATGACGGTTCGTCAAGTTGAACTCTCCATTTCCGATTCTGGATTCCCCCTTCATGCGATTTGTTGTCGCGAGACGTCGAACCCGAAACTCGAAACCCCGCGCCTTGCGCGGTTTCATTCTGCGCTTCGTTGTTCATGGAACGCGTTCCTGCGCCAACCAGGCCACTGGCCCACGAGGACCGGCGTTCTTTCACTTGACTGGGTGCATTATTGCGAAAAGGGGGGAGGTTGAGCAACGAACTTTTTGTTAATTATTAGTATCCTCCGGGGTCAGGTCTTGAATTTTGAATTAAGCGATAGCAGTTGATGATTATCTGTATTTTTGAACGTGCCCGTCTGTGACCGCCCCGGCAATACGAATACGCTCGATTCTTGATAACCACAGACTGCTATTTTCACTCAACAATGTCAAGCATCTCCACAAAGCGCCTTTGTGTCTCAATTCTTCTTGGTGACTTGGTGATCTTGGTGGTAAGACTCTTCCTTTCGCCTGTTCTCCGCCCGTTTCCCCATTTACCCCCTTTGTCAATCCTCTCGGTGGTGAGATGTCTCTTCCTTGTCCGCGTTCATCTGCATGGCTGACCCCGCTTGAGCGGGGGAAGTCCCGCGCTTGGCGGGATTCCCATTTCTTCTTTGGTTGGCTGCGGCTTCGCCGCGCTGCCCCTCCGCGCCCTCCGCGGTTTACCCTGCTTGCATCCGCGTAATTCGCGTTCCAAGTGCTTCCTTTTTTCTTCTTAATCCGTGAAAATCCGTGTCAATCCGTGGTTGAGACCGCCTCTTCTTTTTCTCTTTTTCTTTATCCCGAATCTGCGAAAATCCGTCTTCTCCGTGCCCTCCGTGGCAAAATCCCTCTTCTGGTCTTGGTGACTTGGTGATCTTGGTGGTAAGACGCTTCCTTTCGTCTTTACTCCTTGCTCCTTTCCCCTTTTCTCGTCTGCGTTCATCGGC
>JACRIR010000094.1 GCA_016215705.1 Candidatus Poribacteria bacterium
AGCAGATACCTGTGATGAGTTAACAGATACTTGCGGCCACGTTTTTGGTGGGCCTGAAGTCTGCAACGGAATCGATGACGACTGCGACGGCCTGACTGATTGTGATGATCCGGATATGGTTTGCACGGCGTACTGCCGCGATGCCGACAGCGACCAGTACGGTGATCCGCTGGACAATACGTTAGCCTGCGAGCCGCCTCCCGGCTATGTGGACGAATGCACCGACTGCAACGACTCGAACCCGCTCGTGAACCCGGGCACTATCGAGGACTGTGGCAATAGCATTGACGACGACTGCGACACGCTCGCTGACTGTGATGATCCTGACTGCGACCCGGATTGCGGACCGTCGCCCTGTCCGCCGTTCGATCTGTCTCTGGCGAGAGGATACAATCCGGTTGGGCCTGCCGTTGACCTCGGTCCCACAAAAGCCGAGGACGTGTGCGCCGACATTTCAGCCACAGGCGGGAGCGTCGACCGCGTCATTCGGTATAACACCTCCACGGGCATGTACGAGACGCATATTTGCGGTCTGCCCTTCAACAACTTCGACGTTTATTCGGGTAAGGGTTACTTCATCCGCAGTTCCGCAAGCGGCCAGTGGGCTCAGCAGGGATGCGACATTCCCTCTCCGCTCGAAATTTGCCTGTTAGTCGGGTACAACTCGATTTCACTGCCTCGCTGGGTCGAGGACATGAATGCCGAGGATTTGTGCGCGTTCATTAACTCCACCGGCGGCGATGTAGACAGGGTAATCCGATACAACACGGCCACAGGCATGTACGAGACGCACATCTGCGGCCTGCCATTCAACAATTTCATGATCAATCCTGGAGTGGCGTATTTTGTGCGGAGCCGTTCAGCGCATTGCTTCTCCGTCATGAAGCCGGTGGTGATCAGCAACCTGACCCATAGTTCCGCCACGAACTCGTGGGTGAGCGATACGCCGGCCACCGGACAAATTGAGTACGGAGCTTCCATAGCTCTCGGCAACATTGTGGACGATGTCCGTGGGACCTCGACGGTGGACGACGCTCATTACGTCGTTCTCTCTGATCTCTCGGCTTCAGCGATGTACTATTTCGACGTGATTACGGGCGAAGTGACCGACAACAATGGCGGCGCCCATTTTAGTTTCATGACAGGCACCGACCTTGGCTTGCCCGGGTTCGATCTGGCGTACGGACGCGTATTCTTGAGTGATGCGCTGACGGTTGCCGACGGAACGATTGTATATGTGCGCATTGCGGACGGCGACGGACTCGGGAGCACTGGCGGCTCAAGTTTGTTGTCCGATCTAGTGGAAGCGTCCGGCTATTGGGTGGTCGAGCTCGGGACGGCAAGAATACCTGATTCGAGTTCCTACTTCATGTATTCCCCTGAAGGCGGCGACGATCTTGTGATCAACGCCGACGGCGCTGCCGACGGCAAAGCCTCGCAGACCGTTGATACGTCCAACGACGCCCCATCGCCGGATATGAGTTTGAATCCTTGAATAGACGAGAGGAGCAAGACAAAAGACGAAAGGGGAGTGGTTTCGATCCAAGATCGAGAATCACTCTTGTCCAGGATAACAGAACGGAGTTCTCGAAAGAGCCTGGCGCCATGGAGTGAAAATGGCTCTCATGAAATGGAAAACCTCTTTTTCGAGAACAGTGAAAATGAAACAAACTACACTAACTATTAACTGCGGAGGACGGTGAGAACATGGGGAATATTGACATTCTGGACGTTTTCCTCTGCGCCCCTTTGCGCCCTCTGCGGTTCAGATTCTTCTTCTTGGACAGCAATGACCGAGAATCCAAGAATGAACCATTTGTACCGTTTCTTTCCGGAGTCAAGGTAATTATTCCCTTGGATAATTATATTGGTAATTTTTTGCTTGACAAGGCGTTAAGCGGGTGATAAACTTCCGGCGCGCAAATTTTTCATGAAAGAGGGATGCTTATGCGAAGAACCATCGTTGTATTGATTCTGGCGATTGTCGTTACATCTCTTGTATCTCGTGCCTCATGGCCGGCAGAAATAGCGGTCAGAATAAGCAACATTACAGACCGTTCGTTCACCATTCTGTGGAAGACCAAAACTCCGCAGGCTGGGTGGATAGAATACGGCCAGACAAAGGAGTTGGGCTCGGTGGCATACGACGTGAGAGGCAAGGACACAAAAGATGTTTTGCACTATGTAACGCTCAAGGACCTCAAGGCCTCAACTCCCTATTACTACCGCGTGATGCCCTCGAAAACGACCACCAGTCCGGAGATACAAACGACCGGCCCTGAGATCGGCTTGCCCGGCTTCAGAACCGTTTACGGCCAGATAGTGAAATCGGACGGGACAACCCCGGTGGCTAACGCGGTGGCGCTCGCCGAAATCCTAGATGCCAACGGAGCCGAGGATTCGGGCCACTCAACGCTTGTCTCTGGAGTATCCGACGCATCAGGCTACTGGAACATGGAACTAGGTTGCGCGCGCGTTCCCGACCTGACGTCTTACTTCAGATTCTCGGAAGAAGGCGACAAAATGGCGCTCGCGGTGGAGAGTTCTGCGCAAGGGCGCTCGCAATTGTCCCTCAAGTTGAGCGATTGCGCCGAAATGGTGACCGTAACACTCAAAGGCCGGCAGAAATAGATAGTAGCGCTGATATA
>JACRIR010000096.1 GCA_016215705.1 Candidatus Poribacteria bacterium
GGGTTAATTGATTCAGTAGAAAGGGATAGATTCTTCTTCTTTGAGATGACTCCTTTGCTTTCCCCTAACGCTTGATAACATGCGCATCAGAGAAGCGGGGATTCTGCAGCGCAATCAAGAGTGTAGACGCGACCCCTTTGTTTTGAAAAGAGGGGGTTCTGCAGCAGAATCAATATGTAGGCCTGACCCCTGCGTTTTCTTGTTGTAGGTATCAGTTCTCCGTCACCATTCAATGGATATTCTGTATATTGCCCACTGCGAGTCTGGCTCTGGTTGCGAAGTGTTCCTCACTCCACATACAAGGTCAGTGTCCGATATCCAATCGAAGCATTCCAAAGACTCCCCGTCCTTGGAAATCCAAAATAGACGCCTTGTCTCGATTTCGTAAACGCCAATGACTTTTCGAGCAGACTCCGAGCCATTCATACAAGTTTCGAACGCCAAATACTTGCTGCTCGGTGACCACTTTGCCTCAAGTATGCGCTGCGAAGTTGCGTAGACTTGCAGTGGAAGTCCCTTGATACTTGACATCGAGAGACCCTCTTTGCGGTGGTCGGTATCCCAGGGATCGCCAATCGAGTACGAGTACATAAAGAGGTATTTGTTCGGAGACCATTCCACAGAGTTAGGATAGACCCTTTTTTCCACCTTCCACAGGGTCTTGCGATAGCCGGGTCTGGCTAAATCAAATTCTCTCAGCTCAGTTCGGTTTCCCCGTCGTGAAAAATACCGGACGGAATCGCCGTCCCTTCCGAATGCGACGCCCAAGAGCCTCGCATCGGGAATGGGAAAGTGCTGAAGATTGTCGGACCGCAAATAACTAAGCAAATAAATCCCGGCACCTTTAAGCACTGACCTGCCGGGACTATAGTTGGCGAAACCCTGCAAAAGCATTGCATCGCTCTGAGTGGATAGGTCATAATCAACCACATAAAAGCCCTCAGGGCTGATAGGTTCGATGCTCCCCGTTTCAGTGTCAAAAGAATACAGCATGCGGAATTCGACAGGATTTGTTTGGCCTTTCAGGACATACTTCAAGAAGTAAACTTTCCGTGAGCCTTCCGGCCACTTACAATCTCGCGATGTCCAAAAAGCCTCGGTGAAGGTGACCTCCTTTTCAACGCTTGTCTCTCCTTGGAGATCCATAACAATGAACGACCCTCGCGCTGAATTCGGATCACCGCCCTCGGGTGGCTTCGCTCGGCTGCCGAAAACCTTCCCACTGTATCTTGAGTATTTGAGAGACATGATCTGTTGACCCGAGTAAGGAGTGATCGGTTTTGCCTCAAAATGCTTCACCCGCTCCCCAAACAGAAAGCCTCCATGGACGCTAATCAACAATGGAACGAGAACTATCAAAACTGCCTTTTTCATATAGAATACCCGCTCCCAACGAGGTCATCCGTATCGTCGGTTTCTCCAGTTGTGCATCCAATCAGGCAGCCATGTTCACAGCTTAGATAGAGATTCAATGCAGTGTACGTCATGATCGCACAGCAGCAAGCGTAGCAGGTGTCAAAGGGAGTTTCGCCACATACGGGTGTACACTCCCGTCTTATAATTGTAAGATCATCGTTAGTCATGCAGATAAGCCTGGAAATTGTTCTGAGAAGCTGCAATGCCTGGTTTATGTTTCCTTGCCTTAGTAAGTCGTATATCCTTCCCATCGTCTCCTTCACGATCAATCTGGTTTCTGGATCCTTCAGTGGGTCGCAGTCCTCGGATTTCATCCCCATTGGATCAATCATCATGATTGGCATGTTTCTAACGTAAATATACAAGTTACTATCAGAAATAGGGTCTCTGCTCAGAAACCTTCCAATTGCGGGGTCGTAGTACCTCGCCCGATAGTAGTATAGGCCGCTATCATAGTCGTACTCTCTGCCTGTGTACGTAAAGGGATTGGAAAGAATGCCCGATTGTGAGACGATTCTGCCGTAGGCCAAGTAATCATAACTTTGCACGACAGTTTGATCTGAATCTGTCATCTTGTAAATGCTTCTGAGGACATCTGAATGGTACCAATACATCCGCCCACCTTGATACATACTTACGGGCTGGTCCGTCCCTAAACTCTGGACATAACTCGTTACGAGGCTATTCCCTCCATCATATTCCGTGACTAAGTTGTGTCCATCATAGACATATCGGCTCATGTTACCGCTCCGGTCGCGCTTCTCAATCCTTCTGCCGAGGGGATCATACTTGTATGCAGAGTAAGTCTCATCGGGATAATCTATCCGCGTGATCTTGTTCTCACAGTCAAAAGTGTATGTCGTGTCATTCGTTTCGTTCTCGGTCTTCTTGGTCAGGTTGCCGTTCTTGTCGTAGGTGAAGGTGATGCTGTCGTAGGATGCAAGTTGGTTGTTGGTATTGTAAGAGTAGTCTGAGTAATCGGTGTCGATCGTTCTGTTACCCACGCCGTCGTAGCTGAAAGTTTCAAGCGTCTCGGTGGTTGGCTCAAGCTGGTAGACCTCAGTTATTTCGTAGACGTTGTCGTAGGTGTATTTGAGCGCTTGCGCGGTCACCGCGCTTCCGGCGGTTGTGCGTTTGGTCCGGTTTTCCGTCTTATCATGCTCGTATGTGAAACTGGACAGCACGCTGTCATCGGATTTTTTGTTTGCCAACAGCGTCAACCGATTCGCCTCGTCATACGAATACGCAGCCTTCGTTCCGTTGCCGTAAGTCCGGAGCGTGAGTCTCCCGCCGTCGTCATAATAATAGTTTGTGGCGTTGTTGTAGACATCCGTGATGCTCGCCACTTGATTGATGAGCGTATACGTATACGCATTTGCGATGTCATCCGGACCGGTCATAGCTGTCCGGTTGCCGACTGGATCGTAGGCATAGGCGATGGTCTTGCTTGGATTCGACTCGATTTGCTGGGTTGTGCTGGTCATATGATAGAGGTTATCGTAGTCAAACGTGACCGCGCTATCGCTGTCCGTGGCCGATGTCATGTTACCTATTTTATCATAAGCAAACGTGGCTGTGCCACTCCCGGGATACGTTTTCTGCGTCAAGTGGTTCAGAGCGTCATAGGCGTATTGTATTTGAGCGCCGTTGCAGTCGGTCTTGAGGGTCAGGTTCCCGTTGGCGTCATACGCGAATGTTTCGTAGTCGTTGTTGGGATACGTTATCCTTGTGACGGCGCTTCCAGTTCCGCCACATCCGCAGCCCACACCGAATTCGTACGCGAAGTACGTGGGGTTGTTCCTCGCATCCGTCATCCGCGTCATGTTGCCTATCTGGTCATACGCGAAGTTCGTCTGCTGATTGAGCGCGTCGGTCACCCGCGTCACTTTACCGCGCCAATCGAACTCATATACCGTGTCTTTGCCTTCCTGATCAGTCACCTTTGTGCGGTTGCCGATGCGGTCGTACTCATACGTCACGTAGTTATCGAGGTGATCAGTTATCTTCGTGAGCCGGTTTATCGCGTCATACTCGAAAGTGGTCGTGTTGTTGTTGCCGTCCGTCGCCGACGTGCGGTTGCCATTGGCGTCGTATGCATACGCAGTTACATTGTTCTCGGCATCAGCCACCGCCGTGAGTTGCCCGTAGTCATCATACCCGTAATACGTCGTGTTATTGTTCGCGTCCGTCGCCAACGTGCGATTGCCTATGCCGTCATAGGCGTAGTTGGTCTCATTTTCCGATTCATCCGCGGCCCGCGTCAGGTTGCCATTGGCGTCGTAATAGTAATACGTTTGCCGGTTGAGCGGGTCGAGAACGCTTTCCACCTGCCCGAAGCTGTTATGCGTATAGTCCGTAATGATGTTTCCCGGCTTTGTCTCGCGCGTCATGTTGTAACTGTCGTCGTACTCGTAGTAGAAATTGTGCCCGCGACCGTCAGTCATGCGGGTCTTGTTGCCGTTGGCGTCGAAGAAGTAATAAGTGTTTATCCCGTTCATGTCGGTCTTCTGGGTCACCCGGTAATTCGCGTCGTAGTAGTACGAACTCGTCCGTCCCCTGGCGTCCGTATAATCCGTCTGGCTCGACGAGGGATAAGCAATGGTGTCATATGTCGAGTCGGGATACGTCACCCTGGCGCATTTCATGCTGTAGGGCGGATAGTAGTAGACCCACTGGTAGCCGTCACGCCGTCGAGGCTCGATTCAGACCGACAACCAGTATCAGAAGGAGATTAGAGTCCCCTTTTTCGGCGCAATATCTCGATAGGAATTCAGGGGGCACAATAGATTGATATCCACCGGGGCGACGTTTTATGGCTCCGGGTTCGACGTGATCGGGTCTGTAACGAGCTCCGAGTTAGGCTTCAGGAAATGTTCCTCGAAGTGGCGCCACTCGGAGTCGTCCATTTCCCATTCGCAATAGAGGGAGACGCCTTCGTAGGTTTCGGGAATGGAATAATATCGGTCGAGACCGGCATGCACTCCGAGGAGCGCGTTCTCAAGGTTTTCGATTTTGGGATTGTGGTAGCCGCTGTCGGCATCGTGGTACGTGGGGAGGCCGAGAAGAATCTTTGCGCCCTTGCTCCAACCGATTGTTTTGCGCGTCCATTCGGCCATGAGATTGCGGTAGAGTTTCTTGTTGGGCAAAGCGGTATCGTACATCATGACGGCAATCAGGTCGCATCGCGCCGCGACCTCTTTGTAGTATCCTTTGTTCCAATGAACGTCGGGATAGGGATGCAATAGGGTGGATGGAGGATAGGCGGCGATCGAGAGAGTCCTGCCTTGGGGCATTTGTCGGCGCACCTCTTCGAGGAGAGCGAGAAATGGCTGGTTTCCCGACCGCATCGGCTCGATGTTTATGTGGATTCCGGAAGCAGCGGGATACTCGCGCAGAAACTTTCCGATGGATTTGGCGAAGTTCTCGCGCCAGGCAGGATTATTGAGGAAGACCTGTTTGCCTTCAATGCCGCCGACCCACGGCATGACCTTGAACCGGCTGAAGACTCCGAAGAACCGGCGTGCCTGCTCCGGATCAATAAATGAAAGGTCTCCCTCCGTTGAAGTGGGCGCCATGTGCGGGAATATATATAGGATGTGGCGCTCGCGCAGCGAAGCCGCAAGCGTTTCCAGGTTTTTGAGGCTCCGAAAATATTGTATTTGAACCTCTTTCCCATTGCGCGAAAACCAACTGTCGTCGCCAAGCCATCCGTGCTGAAGCCAAATTCCGTTGCGAAGCCGATCGTTATGGCCGTCGCGCACGTCCTTCCCCGGCTCCCATATTCTGTAGCCGACCAATAAGAGGACGAGCAGAACGATTGAGGCGGAGAACATTCCCCACAGGGGGTCGAGAGGCCTGGGGAATTTTGGATTTTGGATCCCCGATCGGAGTCGAGGACATTTTTCGGATTTCGGATTGGAAGAAGCCAAATCGTCACTCCGTAGGGTCAATGGGCCGTGACCCAAAGGGGGAAAAGAGTCGTTTTCATTTTACGGTATCGCACCCTCGATTGCAAGCATATTTATGTTCAAGGGTGTGCGACATAACAATTGGTCAAGGCAATAGAATTCTTGTAGGGGGCACGGCGCGCCGTGCCCCTACAAAAGTGCAGCAGACGCATTTGCAGTCGCATTATGAATCGCTTGGCAGTAGTATTCGCTACGAAAATACGACGCGAACGGAAGAAGTTATCATTAACCACCTTTCATGTCGCACACCCTATGTTCAAGTGACGTTTTGGGTGCGGCTGTTCGCTACGCTTGTGGTGTCACTCATGCATCGGGTTTTCTTGAATTGATATTATGGATTTTATGGATATCTTGCATTTTTGTTTTGAGTATGGTATCATGTGTTCCCGAAGTGGGAAACCTCGGTTTCCGCTGGCTTTCATGCAGGTTGCTGATCTAATTTGTTTGGGTGAAATAGCCAATGCGATGGGGTATTTCGCGCCTGTGCGGGCCTGCGCCATCAACATCCTGCGAATTGTTCAAGAGCATCGGTTTGACGATTTCTTGCGGGTTTCAAACAAGTGATGTTCAGAATGTCGCCGTTTCGCCGTTTCACACGCGGGAAATGTGCAAATAATCGGGAATTCATGTATCATGTTTGATATGGGTGGGAGATGGGCGTACCCGGCGAAGGGGCATGTGTGGGAGTAGCAACGTGCACGTTGCCGGACTTAAGCAGTGGCACAAAAGATGCACTGATAAGCGCTTGCCGGCTTGGGAGTATTATTCGGAAGAGCGAGAGTATGGTTGTGGTTGCCGGATTGAACGGATATATCCTCATTCCCTTGTCCCTGTAAAGAAACGCGAAAACCACCCCGTGTAGATTCGGGGACAGGGGGAGATTTTCCGCCTTTCATAAGGTTTCAGAAATCATTATGGGACTAGTGCGAGCTTCAAAGATCGGTAGAAACTCTGCCGTTGTTCTGGCGTTGTTTTTGGCCAGTTTGGTGACTTTCCATTTTCTTGGACGGAAAGTCTTGCCCCGCTTGATGTACACGACGCATGCCCAGCCGGTTGATTTCAACCATGTGTTTCATGGAGGCGACGTGGGTGTCACGTGTGACACCTGTCACTTCTTTTACGAAAACGGCAACTGGTCCGGCATTCCGACGCTGGAGGTTTGCGCCGGCTGTCACAGTGACGTGGTCGGTGAGTCAGCCGCCGAGAAGAAGTTTGTGAACGAGTATGTCAAGAAGAATCGGGAGGTTCCGTGGGGCCTGTACTTCCGGCAGCCTCAATGTGTCTCATTTTCGCATTCGTCTCACGTGAGAAGGGCGAAGCTTGCGTGCGAGACATGCCACGGTCCGCAGGGGTTATCCAAACGGCCCAAGAAATACATGACCAACTGGATCACCAAATACACGTATGTCGTCTATGACAACAATGCCGCCCCGAACGGTTCTTCCGCTGTGAACGGCGAAAACAAAGACGTGTGGGGAACCATGACCATGAACCAGTGCGCGAATTGTCACCGGGCTCGAGGCACAAGCACTGCGTGTTTTATTTGTCATAAATGAACGACCAGAAGAAATAATAACAAGAAAATGAACATTGACCGCAGAAAATTCGTCAAGGCTCTGGCGCTTGCCGGCGGAGGCGCCGTGGGACTGATCACCTCACCGCTGCCGTGGCAAGTCATCCGGGACCTTGCCCGATGGACGCAGAACTGGCCATGGGTTCCTGTGCCCGCGCAAGGGAAACCATCGCAAGAGAAAACCATTTGCGGGATGTGTGAAGGCGGCTGCGGACTGAATGTCAGGAAAGTCGGCCGTCGGCTGGTGCGCATCGAGGGAGACAGGAATCACCCTGTCAACCGCGGCTCGGTTTGCCCGCTCGGGACAGCGGGTTTGCAGTCGCTTTATGGGCCATCGCGAATCAAAGAGCCCTTGAAGCGGGAAGGCGCAAGAGGAAGCGGGAAGTGGAAGCCCGTTTCCTGGGAAGAAGCGATAGGGGAAGTGGCCGGAAGAATCAAGGCGCTTCACGAGACGAAGGAATCGCACAGTCTTGCCTGCATCACCAGCAGTTCCGAAAGCACGGTAAACCAGCTTTTTGAGCGTTTCCTCCAGACAGTGGGCTCGCGCAACTACGCAAGAGTCAACACAGGAAAGGATCTCCGCAACATAGCGCTCAAGGTCATGCAGGGTGTCGACGGCAACATGGCCTATGATTTTGAGAATGCCAACCTGATCTTGAGCTTCGGTTGTTCGTTGTTGGAAGGATGGGGCACTTGCGGGAGAATGTACCGGACGTTCTCCGAGTGGTCTGCCGACGGTCGAAGCCATGCAGAGATTATTCAGGTTGAACCCAATCTTTCGATGACGGCGTCAAAAGCGTCCCAATGGGTACCGATTGCGCCCGGCACGGAGGCCGCGCTGGCGCTCGGAATCGCGCACGTGCTGATTAGAGACGGCCTTTACGACGAGGAGTTCGTCGAGGAGCATTGTTTCGGTTTTGATGATTGGAAAGGCGCCGACGGAAAGCAGCATAGCGGTTTCAAGTCCGAAGTTCTGGCGAATTACTCGCCCTCTTCGGTGGAACAGATTACAAAGGCGCCCGCAAAGATGATTGAGGAAGTCGCCCGGAGATTCGGTGAGAGCGAATCTGCGCTCGCTGTATGCGGAAAGGGCGATGGGGACTTTTTCGTTGACCTCTATGAGGTAATGTCAATACACAGCCTCAACGCTCTGAAAGGCAACATAAACAAGCAGGGCGGAGTGCTTGTCAAGCCCGATGCGCCGGTTGCGCCACTTCCTTCTCCCATTATGGATGAGGAGGCGCAGAGGGGGTATGCGGTTGAGAGACTCGATGGAGCGGGAAGCGCAAAATATCCCTTTACACGGCATTTGCCGGGAAACCTCAAGGCCGACAAGATCAAGGTGTTGTTCATACACGAGGCCAACCCATGGTACACGCTGCCGAACCAGCAGACGGCGCAAGAGATTTTCGAGAAAGTTCCCTACATAGTCAGCTTCTCTCCTTACATGGATGAGAGCGCAGCCAGGGCCGATCTGGTACTTCCTCTTCCGACCCGTTTCGAGAGGTGGGATGACAAGGTTGCGGCTCCCGAGCTGCAATACGCAGTCTATAATTTGACAAAGCCCATCATTGAGCCGCTGTACCCGACAAAAAATGCCGGGGACATTCTTATTGAACTGGCGCGGCAGATAGGCGGAAGCATTGCGGAATCTTTCCCGTGGGCCGACATGCATGAATTGCTCAAGATGAGGGCGGAGGGCCTGTATGACGCCAATACGGGAATGATAAACTCTTCGGAGGCCGTCGCCTCGACAGACGAGAGCCGCATTTCCGGCGTGTCCTTGTCGGCAAACTACTCATCTTTCTCCTCGATGTGGGAGAAGCTCCTCGAAAACAGTTGTTGGTTTAAGCCGGGATACGAATACGGCGCGCCGGAAAGGATTCTGAGAACTCCGAGCGGCAAGTTCGAGTTCTACAGTCAGCGGGTGCAGGAAGCGTTCCAGTTTGAAGAAGATGTCAAGTGCATGCCTCACTATGCCGAGCCTGCCGCGAATCCGGAGGGCTTCAATCTGATAATCATGCCGGAGAACATGCTTGTCATGTCTGACAACGGGAGGGGCACGCCGCCATTCCTGATAAAGCAGTTGGATGATCACGTGCTGCGAGGCAACGACCTCTTTGTTCAGGTAAACCCGATAACTGCGATGTACCAGGGCTTGCGAGACGGGGACAGCGTAATGCTCGAGTCGCCCCGGGGAAAGGTCAAAGTCAAGTTGCACGCTTTCGAGGGAATTCGCGAGGGCGTGGCGCTGATACCTTTGGGGTTTGGTCATACTGCCTTCGATGAGTTCATTCGCGGCAAAGGCGTGAACGCGCAACAGATAATGACGTGCCGGGAGGACTCTCTCACCGGTCTGCCAATCTGCTGGAGAACGCCGGGAAGAATCCGGAAAGCATGAGGCTGTCATGAAGAATGAATCATCCCGACCTGGCGTGCGATACGCGATGGTCATTGACCTCGACAGATGCACCGGATGCGGCAACTGCGCGGTCGCCTGTCACATGGAGAACAACGTTTCGTTTCGGGTGGATGAGAGCGACAAGTCGCGCAACATGGCGTGGCTTCGGATTTACAGGGTGACCAATGGAGAAGAATATCCCAACATCCGCGTCGCTCATTTTCCCCGGCCGTGCATGCAGTGTGACCGGCATACGCCGTGCGTGTCGGTCTGTCCTGCGAGCGCCACGAACTATGACGAGCACACGGGGCTCGTTGATCAGATAAATACTCGCTGTATCGGCTGCCGTTATTGCATGGCGGCGTGCCCGTATATGGTGCGTTGCTTCAACTGGTGGGACCCTGTCTGGCCCGCCGATATGGTGAAATATCTCAATCCCGACGTCGCCCCCCGGATGCGGGGCGTCGTGGAGAAGTGCACGTTCTGTTCACACCGCTACACCAAAGCGAAAAACAAAGCTCATAATGAAGGCAGGAGTTATCTGGAAGAGGGCGAGTACGTGCCCGCTTGTGTCGAAGCATGCCCGTTGGGCGCTATGACTTTCGGCAACATGAATGATCCCGAGCATAAGATCGCCGGCCTCGTCAAGAGTCCGCGCGCGTTCAGGCTTCTGGAGAAACTGCACACGGAACCCAAAGTGTACTACTTGAGCTCGCAGGAATGGATCAGGCGATGGGCGGATAACTATGCGCTGGATGTAAGACATTCGGGTGTGTCATGAGTTCGGCTAACGAATTACCACAACTTGAGCGATGCTCGAATAAGAAGTTCCTTCTGTGGATTTCTTTTTGGGCGTTGCTGCTGCTATGGGGATTGTTCGGGGCATTCCTTTGTCTGTTCAAGGGTTTGAACCAGACAGGCATGAATAACTATTTTGTCTTCGGACTGTGGATTACGGTCGATCTGGCCGTTATCGGCCTCGGCGCAGGCGCGTTTTTCAGTGGTTTTCTGTTTTACGTGCTCAAGGTTGATTACCTCAAGGAGTTGATAGGGGCAGCCGTTGTGATCGGTTTTATCTGCTACAGCGGGGCGGTAGGAATGCTGACAATAGACATAGGGCAGCCTTTGCGCGGCTATTTCAGTTTCTGGCATGCCAACGTGCATTCCATGCTGACCGAGGTGATCTTTTGCATAACCACTTACCTGTTTGTGCTGACCATCGAATTCGTCCCTCTCATAACAGAGAATAAGACGATTCGCGAAATCGCGTTCCTGAGGTATTTTGGCGAGAATCTGCACGGCATAATGGTCGTATTTGCGCTGGTTGGCACGTTCTTGTCGTTCTTCCACCAGGGGTCTCTCGGCGGGATGTTCGGAGTGCTTTTTGCCCGTCCGTTTTCTTACCGCTCGGGCATAGCGATCTGGCCATGGACATTTTTCCTCTCGATTCTGTCGGCCATCGCTGCGGGCCCCTCGCTAACGACATTGGTGGTCTGGACGACGCAGAAACTGACGGGCCGCCGCCTGGTGAGCAGGTCCACGCTATCGAGGCTTGCGAAACTGTCGGCAATTCTGCTGGTAGTCTATCTGGTTCTGAAGGCGGCTGATACAATCTACTGGGCTAATGTGACGGCGCCAAGTATGGGATTCAAGTTCACAAGTTTCTATCGGCCTCCGTATGGCATGTGGCTGCTGTTCTGCGAATTCTACTTGTTCGGGCTGGTGCCGGCGATCATTCTATTGATACCAAAAGCGCGCGACACCGATTTCTGGCTGGTAATCGGCTGCCTGTTCACTTGCGCCGGGATAGTAATCAACCGTTTCTCGCTGGCTATTCAGACGTCAGCAATTCCGGTGCTGCCCTTCGAAAGATTTATGATTTATCATCCGACGTGGCAGGAATGGTCCATCGTGGGCGCTATCATTGGCTACGGCGTGATTGTGTTCTCGCTGGCGTATCGATACTTGCACTTGTTTCCGCGTGAACATGAGCTGAATGGATCAAATATTTCTTAGGATGGGAGCGTCTACATATGTGGCCAACCATATTTGAATTCAACTGGGACACCGGCCATATGATTTTTCTCGGAGTCTTTTACTCCGTGCTGATTGTCATAGCCACTGCGCTGGTGTATGTGTCCGCGCGATCAATCATCGAGACATTCAACGGCCATGAAGACGGTCATCATTCCGGCGCCGGCGCTGTGCCCGAAACGAGTGAAGAAATCGCCGGGAGCGACTAGGAGAGCGCTACTTAATTCTTATTGCAAAGCCCCTCTTTGAAAAAGGGGGACAAAGGGGAATTAAAGAAGTCGCGAAAGTCCTTGGGAACAAGAGTTCTAAATCCCCCGTTCCGCCCTTTGCAAAGGGGGAAACGTCGCCGAATCGATGCTATGTTATCTAAGAAACGTCATGTTAGTATCATGTCATGACAAGATGTTTGGGTATTGACGCGCGGTTCTTCGTAGGGGCACGGCGCGCCGTGCCCCTACAAGTACCAATCTGATACTAGAAGCGGAATGTGCAATTCCCTCTTCAGGCAACCGAGCAAGTATGCTGGATATAAGGAGGTTTTCGTAATGCGCCGCAAAAAGTGGGTTGGTTCGGGTCTTGCAGGACTCGTGATTGTCGGTATTCTTTCCGTCGCATTCGCGGCAGAGAAGGAACCGGCGAAAACAGACAAGCAGGGCAAGGAATGCGTTTATGTCGGCGTCAAGAAATGCGCATTCTGTCATGTCCGCCTCGATAATTCGCTCAGGACGTGGGTTATCACCAAGCACTCGCACGCGCGCGAGGTTTTACGGAGTCCCGAGGCCAAGAAATTCTCCCGCTCTCCGGATGAAGACCCCAAGTGTCTCAAGTGTCACATGACCGGCATGGCATCGGACCCCCTCCACTTTGGGAGTGTTCTCGACGATGAAACAACGCAGCAATTCCAGGGAGTTCAGTGCGAGATGTGTCATGGACCCGGCCAATTGTACAAGGGCGAGATGGCCAGGGCTTTGCCGGAGGGTCATGAACTGGACGAGCAGGAGTGCACGCGCAGAGGATTGGTAATTCCCAACGAGAAAACATGCCGCAAATGTCACAACGAAGAATGCCCGGTATTTCATGGTTTCGACTTTGAAAAGGCCGTCAAGCTGATTAAGCACAGCAAGCAGCAGCCAAAGTGCCAGTATATCGGCCAGGAGAAATGCACGTTCTGTCATGTGAAGGCCGATGAAACCGCCGGGACATGGGTTATCCTGAAACATGTCAATTCGTTCTCGATTCTCAAGACCGACCTGGCCAAGAAGTTCTCAAAGGACCCCGTTCACGACGAGAAATGCCTCGAATGCCATTCTACGGGGTTGAATGCGCCGGGTGGCTACAAGATGGATGATCCGGCAAGCAAGAAACTGGAAGGCGTGCAATGTGAAATGTGCCACGGCTGGGGCTACAGCTACGTCGAAACGATGGCCAAGGCCAAGGTCCTCGACGTGTACGGCGTCAAAGATGACTGTGTCCGCCACGGGCTTGTGCTTCCGACTGAGCAGACATGCCGTAAATGCCACAACGAGCGCTGTCCGGTGTTCACAGGCTTCGATTTCGAAGCCAGTCTCAAACAACTCCAACACGGAGACGCTTTCAAGAAACATTAGTAGAGTGGTTCCTAGTTTTTGTTGCAAAGGCTCCCCCTTTAAAAAAGAGGGATTTAAGAAGTCGTAGAAGTCCTTGGGAACAAGAGTTTTAGATTCCCCCTTGCCTCCTTCTTTGCAAAGGGGGCGGAACGTCGCCAAATCAATGCTATGTTATTGCAGGAAACATCAGACAAGCGAGGAATCCATAGCGCGGCACAGCCGCGACTAACTAAACAGCGCAACATCGGGCGCGATGAATCGCGCCCTTACAATGTTTCTTCGTTCATGCATGGGGAGAATCGGGGACACGATGCGGCATTGTGTGCCCGATTTTCTTGATTCATGCCTGTAAGGGCGCAATTCATTGCGCCCTTGTGATCTATGTGCACGGAGTTTGCGCAAGAGATTGCGACAGGAATTCAAGAAAATAATACTGAACGTGCAGATCATTCTGATTCACGGTGATTGAGAACTCGAGGAGGTCTCTTTTTTCTCCGTTCTCCCCTTTGTCCTCCCTCCTCCTTTCTCTTTTCCTCATGGCGTATGTTCATATATCTCCCACTTCTTTGCGATTTCTGCGCATTTGCGGCGAAGTCTCGTTTGACTTAAGTTCAGAAAGCCAATATAATTGTTTCCAGAGTAAATCGTTCGGAAAGGGTGACGAAAAGAGTGTTTGAGACGCTCAAAAAAGATATACAAGTAGTGTTCGAGCGCGACCCTGCTGCCCGGAGCACGCTCGAGATACTGTTCTGTTATCCCGGCTTCCATGCGATCCGATTCCACAGAGTCGCGCATTGGCTCTGGGAACGCCGAATGCGCTTCCTTGGCCGCCTCGTTTCGCACATATCGCGGTTTCTGACGGGTATCGAGATTCATCCCGGCGCCAAGATAGGCTCGGGTCTGTTTATCGACCACGGAATGGGAGTAGTCATCGGCGAAACTTCAGAGGTCGGAGAAAATGTGACCCTTTACCATGGGGTTACGCTCGGCGGCACGAGTTGGAAAAAGGAAAAACGGCATCCTACGGTTGGGAGCAACGTCATAGTCGGCGCGGGCGCGGCCGTGTTGGGCCCCATAACAGTCGGCGACAATGCCAGGATAGGCTCCGGCTCGGTTGTGGTCGAAGACGTGCCTCCGAACACAACGGTCGTGGGCATTCCGGGCAAAGTGGTTTATGGCAGGCGCAGCGAGAACGTCGCTCTGGTGAACCTCGAACACGGCAATTTGCCCGACCCCACATCCGAGGCCATCCGCTGCCTCCTCGATATGATACACGACCTCCAGCGCGAGGTAAGAGAACTCAAGAAAGAGAAGCCCTCCGAAGTACGTTCCGATTCGCCACTTGGTTGAGACCGCCAGTAAAGAGGCGAAAGGCGAAAGGAACGAGGCGAAAAGGGGAATTCACTTCTGGGTTTTGGATCACTGTCGTCCAAAACAAGAAACCTTAACCACGGAGGACGCGAAGGCGCGCAGAGGAAAACGAAGAGAAACCAATGCTCTCTGTAGTGCTCACGTTCAAGATTGTAAATTGATGTCGTGATTTCCTAATGCCCTGCTGAGAGAACGAATGGGTCACCGCAACTTGAAAGCCGCTTCGGCGCCCGGTTTTTTCACTCCGTGAAACAACTCGCTTCCGGCCCCGGGATAAACCTTGCGCTCCTGCGATGGCGTGTGTCGTTTTATTGCAGGCCACTTGTCATAAAGCGGCTCCGCCCCTTCCCTGGCGTTCTCACAAGGAACTGAATCGGCTATGGTTGGTTTTCTGCGGACGTCAACGCCCGGAACATTGTGACTGAACTCGATCGGAATGCCATTGGGATCGAAGGCGTATATCGAGTGGATGAAGCCGTGGTCAATCACATCCGACACATCGAATCCCGCCGCCGATAGTTTGTCCTTCAGTTCCCAAAGGTCATCTTCTGTTTCCACCCCAAAGGAGACATGGTCAAATACGAATGGTCCTTTGACGGGCTCGCCATGGTCTTTTTCCGCTACAGGTCGTATGTCGGGCCACTCGAAAAAGGCTATCAGATCGGTCTCGGAGATTTCGAAGAAGTAGTGCCTGTAGCCCGGTTTTCCCAACCCGGCGACCAGCCTCATGCCGAGCAGGTCGCGCCAGAAGCGAATTGTTTTGTCCATATTGCCTGTCGCCATTGCCAAATGGTTGACACCGTTATAACGGATCATGAGATGATCTCCTTGGAAAACGATTCCTGGTTCAGGGTTTCATATTGCATTATGAAGTATTCTTGGACTTTCCGCTAATGGACAGACCACTTCCTGAATTCCGTGGCATAATCATCGTCGCGTGTGCGAATGAATTCGCACCTGCAGAATTGCGGGATGGTCTCTCAGGCCCGGTTCCTTGCGAAGACGAATGCAGGCGCCGATTTTTCCATTGCAGCATTACTCAGGAAACTCGTCATAAGGCGGGGGGCTAGAACTCTTTAAGTTTGTATTGAATCTTGCGCAGGCTGATTTTAAGGACCTCGGCTGCGCGAGTGCGGTTGCCGCCAACGGCCTCGAGTGTTTTCTGGATGGCGAACTTTTCTATGTCCTCAAGCGACGATCCGGGGATGGGCGGCATTTCGGGCGAGTGGGCCTCTTCGTTTGAACCGGAGAAAAGCGGGAAATACTGGCGCCCTATGATCCGCTCGTTGCACATAACGACGGCTCGTTCGACCATATTTTCGAGCTCGCGCACGTTGCCCGGCCAGTTATGGGCCATGAGCGCGGCCAGCGCGTCATGCGAGACGCCATCGATCCTTTTTTCATTCTCTTTCGTGTATTTGCGGACGAAATGTTCAACGAGCAAGGGAACATCGGAAGACCTTTCCCGAAGCGGGGGCATTTTGACCGTGATGACATTGAGGCGGTAGAACAAATCCCGCCGGAAAGTTCCTTCGGTCACGGCTTTCTCGAGGTCTCTGTTTGTGGCTGCAATCAGACGAACGTCCACCTTGAACGTCTTATTCCCCCCTACCCTCTCGAATTCCCTGTTTTGGAGAAAGCCGAGCAGTTTCACCTGGGTAGATGGAGTGATTTCTCCAATCTCATCGAGGAGCAGAGTGCCTCCGTCCGCAACCTCGAAGCGACCCTGCCGGGTGAACATAGCGCCGGTGAACGAGCCTTTCTCATGCCCGAACAGCTCGCTCTCGAGCAGATTCTCCGATAGCGCGCTGCAACTGACCTTCACATACGGCTTATCCGCGCGTGGACCGTTCTCGTGAATCGCCGAGGCTATGAGCTCTTTGCCGGTGCCGCTCTCGCCGGTGATGAGCACGGTGGCGCGGCTGGGGGCAACCTGTTCGACCGTCTTGAAGATCGACTGCATCTGAGGACTGCTGCCGATAATGTTTGTGAACTTGTATTTTTCACGAAGTCGCTCGCGAAGCTCTCGCGCCTCGCGCAGGAGGCTGCGATGCGCCAATATCCTTTTGATTTGAATCTCGAGCTCTTCGATGTTGACGGGCTTGGTGAGATAATCTTCCGCGCCTTTCTTCATGGCGTCGACTGCGGTCTCGACCGTGCCGTAGGCGGTCATCATCACGAATGGGACATCCATGCCTTTCAGGCGCGTGCGCGAGAGCAGTTCGATGCCATCCATACCGGGCATCCGGAGGTCGGCCAGAATGAGGTCGGGCATTTCGCGGGTGACAAGGTCCATGGCTTGATAGCCGTCGGCGGCGGCAATCACGTCGTACCCGTCTTCGCGGAGAATTTTTGAAAGCGCTTCGCGCGTATTCTTCTCGTCATCGACGACGAGTATGGTAGCTTCAGACACTTGACAGGCGCTCCGTTTTCTGCGGCTGATATTTGGCAGGGCCGATGCCGAGCGAAATGATGCATGTCGCGCCGACGCCTTCCTTGCTCCGCAGCTCGATTGTGCCGCCGTGCATTTCTATGATATGCAGAGCGATAGGCAGACCGAGGCCGGTCCCTTTTTCTTTGTTGCTGTAAAACACCTCGAACACTTTGTCGAGGTCTTTCTCGGGGATTCCCGACCCTGTGTCCGAGATGTTAAGAATGACTTTCTTCTGCTTCGCGGAGGTGGAAACTTTCAGCTTGCCGCCGTCGGGCATCGCCTCGATGGAATTCTGAACAATATTGATGAGCGCCTGCTTCATTTTCTCCTTGTCGAGCGAAAGAAGCGGGAGATTCTCCATATATTCTCGCTCGACGCTGACCCCATTCTGCATCATGCGCGCGTGGAAAAGAGCGAAAACGTCGTCGAGAATTCGGTGAAGGTTATTCGGATGAAAATCGAGGTTCAGCGGTTTTGCGAAGAACAGGAACTCGGTAACCAGGTTGTCGAGGCGCGACAGTTCCTCTCGAACGATATTTATCAATTGCTGCGACTCGGTCTCCGAGCTCCGCGAACCGTCGCGTATCCGCCTCTCGAGCAACAGCAACTGCAGGTTGACGGAGTTCAGCGGATTGCGGATTTCGTGGGCGAGCCCTGCGGTGAAAGTGCCGATTGAGGCGAGTTTCTCGGTCTGCACAAGCTGCCTTTCGAGAATCCGTCTTTCGGTGACGTCGCGCAAGAAACTCTGACATACTTTCCGGCCGGAATATTCGATGAGGCTGGAGCTGATGTCGACCAGGGCGATAGAGCCGTCTTTCTTCAGCAAAGGCGCATCGTCGAAACTGCCTGAGCCGTCGGCCACCGTTTGGGCGAGCCTCTTATCAACCCGGGCGGCGTCGCGAGGATGGTGAATATCCCTCATGCGCATCCGAAGCAACTCGACGCGCGAATAACCGGTCAATTCTTCCGCTTTGCGGTTGACATCGAGGAAGTGGCCGTCTGCAGGATCGATAATGAAAATAGCGTCGTTCGCGCCCTCGAATAGCGACAGATATTCATCGGCTTTCCTTTGGAAGCGAGTCCGGCTCTCAGCCAGTTCCTTCGCGCTGACCTCCACCTTTTGCCTGAGCCTGCGGTTCACCAGCCAGCCGGCGAAGCCTGCGGCCGAAATCACTACTCCCACGACCCAAAACAAGAACCGCCTCAGGAGTGAGGTTTGGGCCCATCCCTTCCCGAACCATGTCTCAAAAATCCGGTCATACTCGCCGTCCTGCTTGATGGCGCTCAATGCCTTTTCGAACTCGGAAACCAGCCCCTGGTTCCCCTCCTGTACGGCGATGCAATAGCCGACCTGGTGAATCGGGGACCCCGCGATCTTAATATCCGAAAACCTGAGCTTGTTGGCCAGGTACTGGCCGGTGAGCTGGCTGCCCGCGAACGCCGTCACGTCTCCGCGCTCAAGCATCTTGAGCGCGCTCTCATACGTATCGTTTGTGACTATATGAACCCGCTTGCCCCTCTGGAGGACTTCTCCTATGAAATCGCCCGCGACGACTGCGACCGTCCTGCCCTCGAGGTCGACGATGCTGCTTATGTCTCTCCTGTCGCCGCGCACGAATATGGCGTCGGCGATTGTGCATATCGGGCTCGTGAAATCGAACATATCGTCGCGCTCGATGCTGTAGGCGACGCCGAGAACACCATCAACCAGCCCGTCATGCAGGGCGGCAAGCCCCTCGATCTTGCTCATTTGACGATACTCGATCTTCACCCCCATCTGCTTCGCCATCGCATCGAGGATATCGACATTGAATCCCTCGAACACGCCCTTAAGTGTATTGTAGTACTCATAGGGAGGATAGTTTGAGTGGGAGGCAATTACGAGAACCTTCTCACTTCTCGGAGGCGCTGACGCGCCCGGACGGGGTTCAGCGAGAGCCGCTGACGGCGAGTTGAGCGCCGGCAGTGAAAGAAGCAGGGCAATCGTCACGCACACGCGCGCGCATATAGTCGCGAATCTATTGGTAAGAACAGACATCAACCTACACCGCTTTTATCATCAATGAGGCAGATCAGAAAGTGTCCGGCAACTCGTCGACAACTCGTATGTTCCGCGATCAGATTCTTGCACTCCTCTGCCCACTGTGCACAGGGGGAAGGGGAAACTGTCGAGTGGATTCAAATGATTCCGTAAATCAATTGTATCACAGGCTTTCCGGCACAGTCAATCGTTATTGGCTGCTTTGGAGAGGCGCAGGAGAGACAGGCGTTACTTCGGGTTCCACATGCGCACCACCATTTGTTCAATGGTTATCTCCCGATTATCTTTCTCAATCCTTTTTACAACTGCAACCCGTCCCCCCTCAACACGAGGCGCTTGCCCTAAGAACTGTCATGATAAATCGTCTCTTCCGTGGAGCATCCCCAAGATTCCTCGCCCCGACGCAACACAACGACAGAAACGCGGGCGTCTGTTCATATGTTGGCTTTCGAGGGCGTTCGCGGCGGGGTAGTGCTTTTGTTGGTTAATTGCTGTTCGGGTCCGCAGGTTTGCCTCGGAGGGAAGCAATGGCTTCGGCGTAGTCGGATGCGCCGAAGACGGATGAGCCTGCAACGAGGATGTTGGCGCCGGCGCGGATGATTTTGGGAGCGTTCTCGCGTGTGACTCCGCCGTCGACCTGGATATCGACTTTGGCGCCGACAAGCTCGCGGACGTGCGCGATCTTCTTGAGCGCCTGCGGAATGAATTTCTGGCCGCTGAAGCCCGGGTTCACGGACATCACGAGCACCATGTCGAGGTCCTCGGCCATGTATTTAATGGGATCAATCGGCGTCGACGGATTGAGCGCCGCGCCCGCCTTGACGCCTGAATCTTTGATCTGATGGATTACTTTGTGCAGGTGCGGACACGCCTCGACGTGAATGGTCAGGATATCGGTCCCGACGGAAACGAAATCTTCTACATAGTCCTCGGGATTTTCGATCATGAGGTGCACGTCCAGCGGAATGGCAGCGACAGATTTTATTGCGCCGACGATCGCGGGACCAAACGTTATGTTGGGCACAAAGTGGCCGTCCATGATATCGAGGTGAAGCATATCGGCGCCCGCTTTCTGGACGGCTTCGACTTCCACTGCAAGGCGTGAGAAATCGGCTGATAGAATCGAAGGAGCAATGAGCACTTTCACCGGAATGTCCTTTCCATGTCGAGCTTCCCGTCGAGATACACTCTCACTGTGCATTGATCGTTATAGGCAAAAGGCAACTCGATATTGGAGCCCGCCTCGGTAACTTCTTCGTAGATCGTTCGCGAGCCCTCCGCGTCTAAGACCTCGATGCGGACGGGTTTCGACCAGAAGCCGTACGGGACACTATACAAAAAGACAGTCGATTTTCGGTCCGGCTGTTCTTCCTTCGTCTGCAAGGCGCTTATCACCAAAGAGACAGTCGAGCCCTCGGCCACAAGCGAAGCAGGCGCAGGTTTCTGCTCGAGGACAGTGTCCCGCGGATGCTCAAGGTCTTTCCTTACCGCCATGTCGCCCAGTTTGAGACCCATCGCCTCGAGGACGACTTTTACCTTGTCGCGCTGAAGGCCGACGAGGTCGGGGAGTTTGTATTCGCGCGAGGGCGGCCCAAGACTCAACAACATATCTACGGATGTTCCACGGCTGACTTCGCGGCCGGGCGGCGGCGTATGACTCACCACCACGTCTTTCTCGCTCTTGTTGTGTATCTTCGAGAAGCGACCCGCCCTGAGGTTCACCCGATTCAACTCGACGCGGGCCTCACGCAGAGACTTGCCGGCGAGATTCGGGACGACCGTGGTGAGGCTTCCGAGGCTTATGGTGACGGAGATCGGCCTGCCCTCCTTCACTATCGTTCCCGGCGACGGGTCTTGCGACATGATGAAGTTCTCGGGGATGACGGCGTTATTGCGCGCGCCGACTTTCCTGAGCTCCAGACCGCGTTCGCTCAGCACATCGAGCGCCTCGGTGACGCTCTTGTTCACGACTTCGGGAACTGCAACCTCCTCGCCGTGTTTCACCGTTATGTTGAGGGCGATGAACCCGAAGAGCGCGGCCGACGCGAAGAAGACGCCCGTGCCCAGCATGAATTTTACGGGCCTGCTCTCAATGAGATGAACTTGATGATTTTGGATTGCCATTTTATTGATTGAATCCGGTTCGTCCGCAGATTTCGCTGATTTTCACTGACTAAGAAGCCACGCTAGCCACCAAGTCGCCGAGACTCCAGGGACCTCCGGGAAGGAGATGTTCCCTTTTTGTTTTCGATTTCGCGGTGTCTTTGAGACTTCGTAGTGGACAACATCCGGTGTTTTCCACAGTTTGTCATTATATTATACTCTTCTCATCTTCGCAATGAAAAAGCCGTCCATGTTCTCGTCGCCGGGCAGTATTTGCGCAAACCTGCCGTCCCTGACGTATTTCCGCAGTTGCCCGGGAAATTCGGCTGACGCTTCAAACTCCGGATGGCGTCCCAAAAAGTCCTCAACAACCCCGGCGTTTTCCTTTCTCGTAATCGTGCAGGTGCAGTAGATGAGTGTCCCGCCCGGGCGAACACATTGAGCGGCGTTCTCAAGGATTTCTGATTGAAGCCGCGCGAGTCCCTCGATTTGCTCAGGACGCAACCGCCACTTGAGGTCCGGACGCCTCCTTATGACGCCAAGGCCGGAACACGGAACATCGGCGATGACCCGGTCCATTCCACCATAGCGCGGCGCCAGCGGGACAGTGGCGTCTTCTTTACGGGCCTCGATGATTGTAATTCCCAATCTTCGCGCGTTTTCTTCGATCAGCGCAATCTTGTGGTCATGGATATCGAGCGCATAGACTTTTCCCTCGTTGTGCATGAGAGCCGCGATATGGGTCGTTTTGCCGCCGGGTCCGGCGCATACGTCGAGCGCCTTTTGGCCGGGATGAGCATCGAGGCAATGAACTGCCAGCATCGAACTCGCGTCCTGCATATAGAGTAACCCGTCCTTCCAGACCTGAAGCGTTTGGAGGGCGGAAATCGAGTGCAACCGAATTCCTTCTTCGGTATACGGGAAAGTCACCGCGCCGACTCCCTCGCTTTCAAGTCTCTGAAGAACTTGCTCCCTCGTTGCCCGATTTATGTTCACCCGGGCAGTGAGCGGAGGGATAGCGTTGTTTTGCTTCATTATTTCGATTGCGGTTTCGCGTCCCCATTCTTCAGAGAGAAGCTCGACGAGCCAGCCGGGATGCGAATACTTTATCGAAAGGTTTGTGATTGAGTGCTCATCGAGCGCCCCCAGGGAATCGAGAATGGCCTCTTTGTGCGCGTTTCTGAGGACGGCATTGACAAGGCCAGCCGTTCCCTTGTGGCCGTACTTTTTCGCAAGTTTTACGGATTCATCGACCGCCGCAGATTTGGGAACTCTGTCGAGGAAGAGTATCTGAAACATTCCCATGCGGAGGATGTTGCGTATCCAGGGCGTCAGTTCTTCGAGCGGCGAATCGAAGAGTCTCTGCAACGCCCAGTCAATAGTCCCGCGATGCCTGAGCGTGCCGATGGCGAGCTGATACGTGAACGCGCGGTCGCGCCGCGAGAACTCTGTTTCCTCGAGCTGATACTCGAGAAGAAGCTTGGGAAACGAGAGCGCGGCCTCCGTTCTGCGGAGTATTTTGAGCGCGTACTCGCGAATTGGATCGACTTTTTGGACGCTTTGTTTCATTTTCCGAGCACGCCGCCTTCTTCCAGCGCGTGCCCGCGCAAATACTCCTCGACAGACATTCGTCTTCCGCCCTGCGGCTGTACTTCGAGCAACCGCACTGCGCCGGCCGCCGCCCGCACGAGGAGGAGGCCACGGGCCGACATTATGATTTCACCCGGCTCACCCCCTCGGGTTTGCTCATCCCACGGCCCCACCTTCCACACCTTGAGAGTCTCACCCCGGTACGTTGTCGCGCAACCGGGCCAAGGGTCGAGCGCACGCACAAGGTTGTGGATGGCTTCCGGAGACCGATTCCAATTGATGATTTCGTCTTCCCTGGTGAGTTTCCGCGTGATGGTCGCTTTCGAGTCATCCTGTTTGCGAGGCGTCGCGCTACCCATTTCAAGAGCTCCGAGCGTCTCAACCATCAAATCTGCTCCGGCCCCTGCAAGCGTATCGTGCATTGTGCCGAGGGTGTCATCATCGTGAATCACAACCTCCCGCTGCAGGAGTATGTCGCCGGTGTCCATGCCTTCGTCGAGGAGCATCGTGGTCACGCCCGTTATGTGGTCGCCCGCCATGATGGCCGACTGTATGGGCGTCGGTCCCCTGTACCTCGGCAAGAGTGACGGATGCAGATTGATGCATCCGCGCACCGGCAGATCGAGGAAGTCTCTCCTCAGGATTTGGCCGTAGGCGACGACCACGGCGGCGTCGGGATTCAGATTTCTTATTTCCTCAATGACGAAGGCCGACGACGCCCTCTCGGGCTGCATCACGAGCAGGCCGTACTCGAGGGCGATTGTCTTTACGGGAGATGGTATGAGCTTCATGCCGCGGCCCTTCGGCCGGTCCGGTTGGGTGAGCGCCGCCAGTATCCGGTGGCGAGTTTGCGTGAGGAGCTTGAGGGTGGGAACCGCGAACTCGGGAGTGCCGAGAAACAGTATGTTCACGTGAGCGCTTTCACCATTGCTCGCCTGAGCAAAGTCGTGTTGCATTGCAGCGGACACGAGAGGATTCCATCTGCCGCCTCTTCAGGAAGACGGCTGCTGCGAAAATTGGGGACACGATGCAGCGTCGTGTTCCCGAATTTTCGCCAACAGCCTCTCCAAAACGGAAAGATTGGTGTCCCCCTTTTGATAGATGGGGACATGGGGAATCCTTCAAGACGGGCTTTCATGACGGGAGTCCATGGAACCATGTGCTAGAACATGCCCGGAATCTTCAAGTTCATGCCGCCCGCAAGCTTCGACATTTCGGCGTTGGCAAGTTCTTCGGCCTTGCGCAGGGCCTCATTGACGGCAGCAAGGACAAGGTCTTGAAGCATTTCTATATCATCGGGGTTGACGACTTCCTTGGATATCTCAAGCGACTGGATGTCGCGCTTGCCCGTCGCAACCACTTTTACCATTCCGCCGCCGGTCGAGGCTTCGACGGTCTTTGCAGCCAACTCCTCCTGTATTTTCGCCATTCTTTCCTGGAGTTGCCGCGCCTGCTTCATGATTTTGCCCATGTCCACCATGTTGAGAAACTCCTTTTAGTAGATTGCCGCTTGACTGCAAGAATTCGCGTAATGGCGCTCATTTGGATTCTTGCAGCAAAACACTACCCGCTCACGTAGACGGGCTTCCCTTTGAAAAGGTCGATCACCTTCTTCACAATCGGATTGTTCAGCGCCTTCTCCTTCCGCTCCTTAGTCGCCTCCTCGGCGCGTGTCGGCCTGAGGCCGTCGGGGATCATTTCCTTTGGCGCGGGCGGAGGCGGCATATTGGCTTCGTCGGATTCGAGGATCAGCTTGATCTTGAGCGGAGCGCCGACAATCGTTTTGAGTATTTCCTCCAGAAGCATCTTGATTTCTTTTCTTTCAAGATGTGTTTTATTGTAGCGACTCTTCGCGTCGAAACAGATTATGACCTGCTCATTCTCAACACCGCAGAAACGCCCGCTGCTGAGGAAAGAATAGGTGGACATGCTTTGCTCCCGGACTTCGTCCAGGAGTTGGCGCCAGAGCGTGAGCTGTGGTTTGTCGTCCTCCGCCGGCGGAGGCGCGGACTCCTCCTCGGGCTCTGTTTCAGGTTCTTCCGGCAGGTTTTGCCTTGGGGGATCGCCCTTCGGCGCGGCGCTTTCAGGCGGTTCCTCCTTGTGGTCCCCCTTATGCCCCCGCGCCGTCTTGTAACGGCTCGGCGGTTCCTTAACGCTCGTGGGCGGCGAGGGCGCGACAATTGACGACTCCGCTGCCGGAGGAGCAGAGTCCGGAGGCGCAGCCTCTTCCTGCTTATTTTCAGAGACAGCCGTCTTCGAGGCGAATGAACCTTTCAACTTCTTTTCGAGGGCAGTCAGCTTCGAGAGCAAGTTATCGATGGATATCTCCGCCCCGACGTGCGCCATTCGCATGAGGAGCGTTTCGAGGGCCACGCGGGTTGAGGGCACCTGGCGAAAGCGGGTCTCGAGCTCGGACAAGTCCTGCACAATCCTGATCAAATCGGCCGGTTTGAAACGCCCAGCCACGTCTTTGAGGGCCGAAAAATCTTCCTCGGGTAGATCGATCAACTCTACGCCGCCTCCGAGACTTGCGACGAGGAGATTCCGGAAATAGAGCGTCAAGTCTTTGAGAAATTGCGCCAGGTCTTTTCCTCTCTCGACAATATCGTTGACGGTCTTGAGCAGGAAGAAGGTGTCACCCTCGCAGATAGCCACGGCGACTTGCTGATACACCTCAATTCCGACAGTCCCGAGCATCGCGTAGACATCGGAGAGCGTTATCTCGGCCTCGCTGAACGAGACCAATTGGTCGAGGATGCTTAGCGCGTCGCGCATGCTGCCCTCGGCTGCTCGCGCAATCGCGAAGAGCGCGCGGTCGTCGATCCGTATCGTCTCGGCAGTCGTAATCTCCTTTAGTCGCGCAAATATCCGGCGGGAGGTGATGCGCCTGAAATCGAACCGCTGACACCGCGAAAGCACGGTCATCGGAATCTTGTGGGCCTCGGTCGTCGCCATGATGAATTTGACGTGCGCAGGCGGCTCCTCGAGGGTCTTGAGGAAAGCGTTGAACGCGGCAGTCGAGAGCATGTGGACTTCGTCGATGATGTAAACTTTGAATCGGAGGTAGGCGGGCGCAATCCGGACGTTCTCGCGGAGCATGCGAACGTCCTCGACGCTATTGTTCGACGCGCCGTCAATCTCGATCACGTCGATCGAGCGCGCCTCGGCGATCTCGCGGCAGGCGGCACATTCGCCGCATGGCTCTCCGTCGCTCGATTCAGGACAATTGAGCGCCTTGGCGAAGATGCGGGCCGTGCTAGTCTTGCCGATTCCGCGTGGGCCAACGAACAGGTAAGCATGAGCGGTTCGACTTGAACGCATCGAGTTGAGGAGCGTAGTCGTGATGTGCTCCTGCCCGACGACATCCTTGAAGGCCTTTGGCCGCCATTTTCTGGCCAGAACGATGTAAGACATTTTTCCCTGCTATTCCCACCCAAATTATTAAGGCTCGTGCACCCGCCCTCGATTTACTTCGCAGGCCGCTTGCCGGACCGCCGGCTCAGGCCAGGTAAATCTTCGGCACACCGGACGGTTGCTTACCGCTGCTCCCTTCCGGGCCTGACGGGGTTGGGCAATGTCCGGTTGCGAAGGACCCAACCATCAACACCGGCAAATCCGGGGCTACCACCTGTTCCGTGAAACCTCAAGCGGGAATTCGACCTCGCTGAAGCGGGTTGCGAGTACAGGGCACCGCTAACTCCCCATCTAGCACGAGCCAAAAAAAAGCCTTTGAATCCGCAGATTTCGCGGATTCCCGCTGATTAGGATTTCAATAAGAGCTTGTCTATCTGAGCGATGAACTCTTCTGGTCATCTGTCAAACGGCGATTCCCTCCCTCAGCACATTCTTCACTAATGGCGAGTGCCCTTCAGCGGTGTTCTCCAGTTCTTCCCTTGTGAAAACCACCGTTGTCACGACGACTCCCTCGTCAAATCCAGCTTCCCACGCGCAATGGCTGATATACTCACGAATCTCCGGAGTGCGCTGCTCCACCTCCACAAAAAGGTCCAGGTCGGACTCGGGCCCTGCGTTGCCTTTGGCGCGCGAACCAAACGCAAGAATCCTCCGAACCGGAACCCTCCGCTCCACCAATCTCTTGAAGGTTTCCGCTATCCTCAAGTCTCTTTCAAACACAGGGCTCCTCACCGCTTACATGAGCGCAAAGGACTGCGGCAACCTGTAGATTTCGATTCGTGCCATTCGTCACGAATTCGCGCCATAGCTTTTCCGATTCCTTTGTAATTCTTTGGCGGAGAGGGAGGGATTTGAACCCCCGAGGCGGGTTTTAGCCCACCTAGCCGATTTCGAGTCGGCCGCTTTCAACCGAGCTCAGCCACCTCTCCGTACGAGGGGAATCCCGGCATTCCCCAAGCTCGACACATTATAGCATCTTTTCCAAAAGTTTCAACCTGAGAATGAGACGAGAGGCGAAAGGGAACTCACAAGAGGGGGAACCCCGATTTTCCGGGTCGCCTTGAGAGGCGCGGTGAATCGCGCCCAATCTGCTCTTTGGCTGCGGCTGTTCGTTCTTTGGGCTTCGGGCCGGTGATCTTTCTTTCGCTTCGGGTCGGTGACCCTTTTCGGTTCAGTCGTTATGCGTATGAGTGCAGCCCGCTGAGCAGGAAATTAACACCGAAATAGGTGAATACCACAGCAAGGAAGCCGAGGATCGAGCAGACCGCGTTAAAGAAATTGATGTCCTTTATGCCGAATCTGCCGGAGACGTACTTGA
>JACRIR010000099.1 GCA_016215705.1 Candidatus Poribacteria bacterium
CCGTGTGAATCCGTGGTTAGAAACGCTTCTCCTTTTTCTTCTCTCCTTCTGTTTCTTTTTTCTTTTCCCCGAATCCGCGTAACCCGTGGAATCCGTAGGCTGAGCCCCGCGAAGTCCCGCGCTTCGCGGGATTCCCAATGCTCTTTCTTTTGTTTGGCTGCGGCTTTGCCGCGCCGTAACCTCGGCGATCTCGGTGACCTCTGTGGCTTTTTGGTCTTGTGGTCTTCCAGAAAGGTTTTCTCATGTCTCAGAAAAAACTCTTCATTGACCGGTGGGATGAGCCCATCGAAATCTCCGTCCCGCAATCTTCAGTCGTGATCCAGGCCGAGTCTAAGCCTGACTACCCTGCTCTCGACGACCCCGTCGCCGCCATCCGCCGCGCACTCGCGGCGCCGCTCGGAATGCCTCCCCTGCGTGAACTCGTCGGCCCTAAAAGCAAAGTCGCCATCGCTTTCGACGACCCCCTCAAATTCAGCCCGAAGTATCTGGCCGTACCTGTCTTGCTTGAAGAGCTTGAGCGCGCAGGCGTGCAAAGACAAAATATCACGCTCGTGAGCGCCAACGGCACGCACGACAAACCACCAAAGGAAGATTTCAAGGGATTCTATCGCGGCCAGTACCCTGTGCTGCCGGACGAAATCGTGGACGAGTTCTGGCCCGACCGCTTCATCAATCACGACGCGCACAACCCCGACACACTAATCAAGATGGGGACGTCTCGCCTCGGCGACCTCGTCGAGCACGACCGCGTGCTTGTCGATTCGGACCTGACAATTTACATCGGCTCCGTCATGCCGCTGATCTGGGGTGGCTACAGCGGCGAAGGCGCGGCCATCGGTTTGGCGAGCGCGCGCAGCATATATTCGCATCATAAATATGAAGTGATCGGCGCCACCGATTCCGTTCACAGCGACCCGCGCACCCATGAATTCCGCCGCCATAAAGACGCAATAATGGACCGAATCGAGAAGTTCATAGGAAAGAAGGTCTTCTACCTGAACGGGGTCCCGGACCCGGTCGGCAATTGGGCAGGCTTTTTCGCGGGGCATTACAAGGAAATCCAAGAACCGGCGTGGGAATGCGCCGACCGCCGGCACCTGCGCGGAGTCGCGCAAGCCGATATCGTCATTGCCGGTTTGCCGCATTACGTGTGGTATGCCGACACCCGAAATCCGATCGTCAATATTGTGGGCGCAACCATGATTCTGCGAAGTTGGCGCAACAAACCGCTCTTGAGAAAAGGCGGCGTGATGATTCTAGTGAGCAAATGCGATGGATACATCGACCCCGCAAAGCATCCGTCATACGCGCGCGCATTCGATCTGTTTCAGAAAACACATTCCGCGCACTCCCTCGAACAGGAACACTTCGAAACCCTGTATTCCGACTCAAATCTGGCGGACAAATACATGCGCCATAATGCGTATCATCCCGTCCATCCGATATGGCTCTTTGATGAAAACCAATACGCGCTCGATCACTCCGGCCGGATCATTATCGCCACCGCAGAAAATCCGGAGGCTGTTGCGAAGATTGGGGCGGAGCACGCCGCAACAGTTGAAACCGCGATGGAACGCGCAGTCGAACTCGTGGGTGAAGACCCGCGCATTCTTGTGCTCCCGAACTTCTTTTCATATGTGCCAATGGTATTTCTGGTGGAATAAAGAGAAAAGTGCGAAGTGAGCTAAAGTGCCTAAAGTGAGCTAAAGTTAGAACCAGAAAGTCCGAAGTGAACTAAAGTGCCTAAAGTGAGCTAAAGTTGAAATCAAAAAACCGAAGCGGTAAGAGACCGAGGCGAAATCAGGCCTCTTTTGTCATTCCCGCGAAGGCAGGAATCCATGTTTCTTCAGTTCACGTTGTTCGAATTTGGATTCCCGCTTTCTCGGGAATGCCACTCAAGATTCTGTATTCGTGTAATTCGTACAATTCGCGCAATCCGTGATCCAGAATTTTTCTTCTTTATTCGTGTAATTCGTCTCGCGCCTTGCGCGATTCGTGTGATTCGTGATCCGGACTTCTTCTTTTTTGGTTGGTTGCTTTTTCTTCTTTCGTCGTGTCTCTCAAAACTCTGTGCGCTCTGTGGCTAAATAAGGAGGATTTCCCCATGAACCTCAAAGGCAAATGCGCCCTCGTAACAGGAGCCGCAAGAGGAATCGGCCGTGCAATAGCGCTTGCGCTCGCGGCAGAAGGCGTCAACGTCGCAGTAGCCGATATCGGAGGCAAAGGCAAGCACGCGCCCGATTATGAGCTCGCCAAACAGGATGAGCTTGCAACAACGGCTCAGATGGTCGCTCAACACGGCGTCAAATCAGCCGCCATCCGCGCCGATGTCACCGACTTCACCCAGGTCACATCCATGATCGAACAGACTATCAAAGAGGTCGGCGGCCTGCACATCCTCGTGAATAACGCCGGCATCATCGTCGCGGCGCCGGTGCTTGCGCTCGATGAATCGCAGTGGGACGCAGTGCTCAACGTGAACCTCAAGGGCGTATTCCTGTGCTGCAAGGCGGTCGCGGCCCACTTGATCGACCAAAAACTAGGCCGAATCATTAATATCGCTTCGATCGCGGGCAAGCGTGGTCACGCCGGCATCTCGGCATACTCCGCCTCCAAGGCAGGCGTAATCTCTTTGACCCAATCGCTCGCCGAAGAACTTGGCCCCTTCAACGTCACGGTCAACTCGATATGCCCGGGCTTCGTCGATACAACCATGTGGTCAGGCTGCCTTTCGCCGGGCCTGTCGGCCTTGCTCGGAGTCGAACTCGAACAGGCCTTCGATGAAAACGTAAAGCGCAACACGCCACTCGGACGCGCACAAACGCCCGAGGACGTGGGCGAAGGAGTTGTGTTCCTCTGTAAGGCCGATAATATCACGGGCATCGCGCTGAACATAGCCGGCGGCGCAGAAATGATTTGAAACATGGATTTGTCGGGAACCACCGATGAACGCCAATAAACACGGACCGGGCGCGATGAATCGCGCCCCGACAGAAATCTCTCGGTCACGGTTTGTAGGGGCGCAATTCATTGCGCCCTTGTAGGTGCGAATTTATTCGCATGATTTGTGCGCAGAATAGCGCAAGAAATCCATCAAATCAACCTGCGATAGTATTGATGAAAGGACGGTATCAACATGACCGTAAAACTCAGAATCGACGGCGGCACCCTTGTTACCCCGCGCGGACGAATGCGAGCGGGTGTGGCCATCGGCGACGGCGAGATCGTCGCCGTCGGAAAAGAGAGCGATCTCCCGAAGGCAGACCGCGTCATTGACGCCTACGGCAAACACGTGCTGCCGGGACTCGTCGATCCGCACGTCCATTTCCGATACATGGACACCTCGCTCGACGAATCGTTCGGGCTTATGACCCGCTCGGCGGCGGCGGGAGGCGTTACCACAGTGATTCCATTCATCGCCTCGCTCGAGAGCATTTCCACAAGTCTCGATGTATTCAGACAAATCTATGAGATGGCCGCTCACGTGGACTGCTCTTTCCACGCAGTCATTTTCAAAGCGGAACAAATCAGCGAAATAAAGACCCTTATAAGAGAGGGCATAACGTCATTCAAGTTCCTCCTTCCTTACAAAGGGACCGAGGCGCTGCCCGGCGTCGGTGACATCGACGAAGGACTCATCTACATGGGAATGCGCGAGATTGCGCCGACAGGCGCGCTTGCCATGGTTCATTGCGAGAGCTATGACATCTTTTCCCAGTTGCGCCGGCAAATCATCTCGAAGGGGTCTCCCGACGCCCACTGGCACGACGCGCGGCCCAACGAATGCGAGGCTCATGCAATCGCAACCGTCTCACATCTTGCCAAATTGACTCGCTGTCCTCTCTATGTCGTCCATATATCAATCAAGGAAGGTGGCGACATTGTGCGGCGCGCCCGCGCCGAGGGTGTCCGCGTGTGGGCCGAAACCTGCCCGCAGTACCTCACACTGACGCGGTTCGACACCGACAAAGTTTGGGGAAAGGTCAATCCGCCTCTGCGCGGGAAGGAAGACAACGAAGCCCTGTGGCGCGAGCTCGGAGCAGGCACGTTCGATTGTGTCGGCTCGGATCACTGCCCGCTGGCCGCCCACGAAAAGACCGATTTGTGGAACGCGAAGCCGGGAATGCCCGGAGTCGAGACAATGCTCCCCCTCATGCTGAGCAAGGGAGTCAACCCGGGACATATCACACTTGAACGGGTTGTCGAGGTGTGCTCCGAGAATCCGGCCAGAATATTCGGATTGTATCCGCGCAAGGGAACGCTGCAAGCCGGCTCGGACGCCGATATCGTCATCGTGGACATGGAAAGAGAAGAAAAGCTCGATGTAAAGCGAATGCATGACGTCTACTCCTACTGCGCCTATGACGGAATGAAAGTGAAGGGCTGGCCCGTCATGACGCTCGTCCGGGGAGAAATCGTCATGGAAGAGGGCAAGATAATCGGGCAATCGGGATACGGAAAGTTTGTCGCGGCAACACTATGAAGGAGAGGCAAAAGGCGAAAGCGTCCCTCTTGTCTTTCCCTTTCGTCTTGTTCCTTTCGTCTTTCATCTCTCGTTGGTTGCATTTGGAAAATGCGTATGCTAGACTAGGCAACGCTGATTTACACGCGCCCCGAACAGCAATGATTTGTGATTGATATCTTGCTGCCGGGATAGGCATAATTGTTTCCAACACAGGCACTTGAATGCTTCAGGCAAAAGGCAAATTCCCTCCGTGGATCAAGAAGCGGCTGCCCGCCAGTCCGGTGGCCGATCTCACGCGGCGGATACTCGAACAGTACGATCTTAATACCGTTTGCCGCAGCGCGCATTGTCCGAATATTGGTGAATGTTTTGCCCGAGGAACGGCTACATTCATGATCATGGGCAACGTGTGCACGCGTTCGTGCCGGTTCTGCGCCGTCAAAACGGGCAAGCCGTCGCCGCCCGAAGACTCGGAGCCGGAACGCATTTCCTTGGCGGCAAAGGAAATGGGGCTGCGCCACGTGGTCGTCACTTCTGTGACGAGAGATGACCTCGAGGACGGCGGCGCCGCTCATTTCGCGGCGGTGATAAGAGCTTTGAGGAAGCATAATCCACAAGCATCTGTCGAAGTGCTCGTCCCCGACTTTAAGGGAAGCGAGGACTCCGTGCGCATTGTCGTGGATGCTCAACCGGACGTATTCAATCATAATGTTGAGACTGTTCTCTCGCTTTACACGACAGTGAGGCCCGAAGCCGGCTATCGCACGTCGCTCGGTGTGCTGGCGCTCGCAAAAAAACTCCGGACAGACATGCTGACAAAATCGGGCCTGATGCTGGGTCTTGGTGAGAGGCACGAAGAAGTTGAAGCAGTCTTATATGACCTTCGACGCGCCGATTGCGACATCGTCACCATCGGACAGTATCTTCGCCCTTCGCCGGAACACCTTCCGGTGGTCGAGTTTGTCGAGCCGGCCGAGTTCGAACGCTATCTCGGACTGTGCAAACAAATGGGTTTCAGGGCCGTTGCATCCGGCCCATTTGTTCGAAGTTCTTATAATGCTATTGAAGTGAAAGACGAGGCTCAGAGACCATGACAGGGACACCCCCATGCTTGGGAACCGTCCCTATCCAGGGTTTACGTTGATGGACCCATACTTTGGGTCTGTCCTCAATAAGTAAACGGAGGTGTAATAATGTACGAAATAAAGCTTCCCGACTTAGGCGAAGACGCCGGAGACGAGGCTATCGTTTCCTTCTGGCATTTTGATGAAGGTGACGAGATCAATGAGGGCGACGACCTCGTGGAAATGACGACTGACAAGGCCACCTTCAACGTGCCGAGCCCGCGGTCGGGCGTCCTTTCAGAAATAGTTGCGGACGAAGGCGAGACTGTGAAGGTCGGAGAAGTGTTGGCGCTTCTGGAACAAGAGTAGACCCACTAGAAGGGGATAGAGTAGATTCAGGAAGAGGGGTAGTAATAAAGTGCGTTTTATTTCAAAACACATGGAGAAACTTCCTCCATACATGTTTGCGCGCATAAACCAAATGAAGCTCGATGCGCGCAGAGCCGGAAAAGACGTCATCGACTTAGGTATGGGAAATCCGGACCATCCGACCCCGCAGCATGTGGTAGACAAGCTGTGCGAGGTCGTCCGCGACCCGAAATCACACAGGTACTCGGCCTCAAAAGGAATCCCGCACCTTAGACGCGCCGTCACCGAATGGTATGAGAAGCGTTTCGATGTGAAGCTCGACCCGGAGACCGAGGCCATTGCCGTCATCGGCTCGAAGGAAGGCATTTGCCATCTCTTCCCTGCCGTGCTCGACGAGGGCGACCTCGTTCTCGTTCCGAGCCCGAGTTATCCCATACATTACTATAGCGTGGTAATCGCGGGCGGTCATTTGCATGCTGTCCCGCTCACGGCCGAAGGGAACTTCATGCCCGACCTCTCGAAGGTAACGCACGAGGTATACCCCAAGCCCAAAATCCTCATTCTGAGTTATCCGAACAACCCGACAACGCAGGTTGTTGACCTCGCGTTTTTCGAGGAAGTCGTCAAATTCGCCAAACGCGAGGAAATCCTTATAGTCCATGACCTCGCATACAGCGAGATATGTTTTGACGGCTATAAAGCGCCAAGTTTCTTGCAGGCAAAAGGCGCCAAGGACGTCGGGATAGAATTCTACTCCATGTCGAAGACGTATAATATGGCGGGATGGCGGGTCGGCTTTGCTCTCGGAAACCGGCACGTGATAGCCGCGCTCGCAAAACTCAAGAGTTATTACGATTATGGCATATTCACTCCGATACAGGTGGCTGCAATTGCGGCCCTGCGCGGCGACCAGTCGTGCGTTGACGAAGTGAACGCAATATACCGGCGCCGCCGTGACGTCCTGGTGAACGGCCTCAACAACCTCGGATGGAATGTGCCGCTCCCGAAGGCGACCATGTACGTGTGGGCGCCCCTTCCGGAAGAATTCCGGCGACTGGGTTCGATGAAATTCTCTGAGATACTCCTCGAGGAAGCCCTTGTTGCAACGTCGCCCGGAATCGGCTTCGGGGCTTCAGGCGAAGGATACTTGAGGCTCGCGCTCGTTGAAAACGAACATCGCATAAAACAGGCGCTGCGCGGAATCAAAAAGATGACCGAAAACAGAAGAGCAAACGGGGTCACGGCCTCCGCGAAGAAGAGCGCCAAGTCATAGAATGGAGAGGAACTAACGCATGGGTCTTTCAGAAAGAGCACGCTGCCTCAAGCCGTCTTCGACGCTTGCAATTACCGCCAAAGCCAGAGCAATGAAGGCGGAAGGAATTGACGTCATCGGATTCGGAGCGGGAGAGCCGGACTTCGACACGCCGGAGCATATCAAGGCGGCTGCCATCGAAGCGATAAGAAGCGGGTTCACCAAATATACGGACGCCTCCGGCATGCCTGAGCTGAAGGATGCCGTGGCGAGAAAATTCAAACGGGACAATGGCATCGATTACGAACGCAGCGAGATAACCATCGGGTGTGGCGCCAAACAGATCATCTACAACATTTTCCAGGTAATCTGCGACCCGGGCGATGAAGTTCTGATTCCAGCCCCCTTCTGGGTAAGCTATCCCGAGCAGGTTTGCCTTGCCAACGGCGCGCCCAGGATTATTGAAACGACCAACTTCAAGATGTCGGCCAAAGAATTCGAGGCAGCCATCACTCCCAAAACAAAAATGCTCGTTATCAACAGCCCATCGAACCCGACGGGCGCCGTCTACAACAGAAAAGAGCTCGAGGCTATCGCCGAGGTCGCGCTGAAAAATCGCATAATGCTTCTTTCGGACGAATGCTATGAGAAGATACTTTACGACGGAAACGAACACCACAGCATCGCTTCGTTCGACAAAGGACTCAAAGAACTCACATTCACCGTCAACGCAGTCTCAAAGACGTATTCAATGACCGGCTGGCGCATAGGTTATGCAGGCGGACCGGCGAATTACATAAAAGCAATCGGCAACATGACAAGCCAATCCACCTCGAATCCCACTTCTATATCGCAGAAAGCGTCAATAGCGGCGCTTGACGGAGATTATAGCTTTGTGGAAAAGATGGTCAAGGAGTTTGACAGACGCCGCCGAATCCTGGCGGAAGGCCTGAATGAGTGCCTGAAAGAAACAACCCCCTTGCCGGGAGGCGCTTTCTATTACTTCCCGAGTATGGCGGCCTTCATAGACAGGCAAATCAAGGGAACAGTCATAAGAACCGCCGACGATTTCTGCAAGGTGCTCATCGAAAAGGCGCGCGTGGCGATCGTGCCCGGCACGGATTTCGGCGATTCCACCCGGATACGCTTCTCGTTTGTGACCTCAGAGAAGAACATCCGTGAGGGCCTGAGCAGGATTGCCGATTGTGTCAGCGAGGCAAAATGAAATGAAAGAAATAGGCGTTGGCATCATAGGGCTGGGCATTGTCGGCTCAGGCGTTTACGAAACGCTGATGCAGCACTCCGAGGAAATCGCGCGGCGGACCGGCGTGAAGCTCGCTGTTCGCAAAGTCGCGGACCTCGACGAATCGCGCAGCCGGACACTGGGAGTCCCCGACGGCGTATTTACAAAGAACGCCAAGGACATCATCAATAACTCTTCGGTCGATATCGTCGTCGAGCTTATCGGCGGCTATTCGCCAGCGGGCGAATACATTGTCGATTCACTCAATAACCACAAGCATGTCGTGACCGCGAACAAAGCGCTTCTGGCCAAACAGGGCGCAGAACTGGCGGAACTCGCGTCGAAAAACAACGTCGATCTCTATTTCGAGGCAAGCGTCGCCGGCGGAATCCCGATTATCAAAGCTCTTCGGGAAGGACTCGCCGGCAACAACATCAACTACATCTATGGTATCGTGAACGGAACCTGCAACTATATTCTCACCCGAATGACATATGAGAAAATGGGTTTCGAGCGAGCTCTCAAGGAGGCTCAGAAAAAAGGCTTCGCCGAGGCGAACCCCACGCTCGATATCGAGGGCGACGACTCGGCCCATAAGCTGATGATTCTAGCTTCCATCGCGTTCAACACGCGAATCGATCTTTCGGATATTCACGTTGAAGGCATAACCAAATTGACTCACGAGGACGTCGAGTACGCCGATGATCTCGGATACGTCATCAAGCTGCTCGCAATTGCGAAGAGAACGGGAAACGAGATCGAGGTTCGAGTGCACCCGACACTCGTGCCCAAGTCCTCGCTTCTGGCCTACGTGCGCGACGAGTTCAACGCTCTCCTCGTTGACGGCGACATCGTCGGCACGACAATGTACTACGGAAAAGGCGCCGGCAAACTGGCTGCGGCCAGCGCAATAGTCAGCGACATCATCGACGTCGGCAAGAACATACAATTCGGCTCGCCGCTCCGCGTCAAGCCGTTTGCCCATGCTAACAACTGCAAGATAAAGAATATAGAAGAAATAAGGTCGCTCTATTATATCCGCTTCACCGTCCTGGATACCCCCGGGGTGCTCGGCCACATTTCAAGCGTTCTGGGAAAACACGGGATAAGCATCGCGTCGGTCATCCAGAAAGCCCAGCATCACGGGAAACATGTGCCGGTCGTAATGATGACGCATGAGGCTTTAGAGCGTGATATAAGGAATGCCCTCACCGAAATTGATACGCTTAACAGCATTAAGGAAAAGAGCGCCCTCATCAGGATAGCCTGAGCCGGGACGCCTCCACATATGGGAAAACGATACATAAACGAACTTGCGGAAGGCGACAGAGTCGTCTCTCACTTCCTCGTCCAATCGAAACAACTTCTCACCACGAGGTCCGGCAAACCTTACATAAGCCTGATCCTCCAGGATAAGACCGGCAGTGTTTCCGCCAAGCTCTGGGACAACGCTTACGAGTTCTATGATAAGTTCAAGAACAACGATATCGTAAAGATAGACGCGGCAGTTGAATTGTACAACAAGGAATTGCAGCTCGCAGTCAGGAGGCTGCGGACAAGCGAGCCGGGCGAGTTCGATCTCTCTGATTTCCTCCGTCAGTCGGTCCACAACGTCGAAGAGATGATGCTCGAGTTGCGCACGTATATCGAAAGCCTCGATAATCCCCACTTGAAAGCGCTCCTGAACGCATTCTTCGATGATGCCGATCTGGTGAAACAGTTCAAGGCGTCGCCGGCGGCGCGAAGCATACACCACGTCTGCGTCGGCGGCTTGCTCGAGCACACGCTTTCGACCGTTCGCATCTGCGAGTACCTCACGAACCACTATGAGAGTCTGAACGCAGACCTGCTGATAACGATGGCGATTCTCCACGACATCGGCAAAGTCCGTGAGATCGAGGCCCTGCCGTCGGTTAACTACACCGAAGAGGGGAACCTGCTCGGCCACATCACCATCGGTATTCAGATGATGGATGAGAGAATCGCGCGGATACCAGGGTTTCCTTTGAAACTTCGGATGCTCGTCGAGCACATGATGCTTTCGCACCACGGACACTCCGACTGGGGCTCCCCCCGTCCACCGATGTTTCTCGAGGCTGAAATTCTGCACCGTGCCGACGACTTGGATGTCAAGGTCGATATAATTCGAAGGGCGGTTTCCGAGGACCGAGACCACGAGTCACCATGGACGGCGTATCAGAAAGCACTCGAGCGTATTCTCTACAAGAAACCAACCTATGAGACGGACGTGTCTCCGCTCGAAAGCCCTGATTGATTCTTTTGCCGAAACGGAGGCAGATGATCTCATGAAACAACCAACCAAATTGTTCGCGTGTGCCCTGTTTGGCGCTCTCCTCATCTCGTTCATCGTTTGTTCCCCGCGCAATGCTATGGCGCAAATGGTCGCCGAGCGCATCACCGCTGCCAACGCCGACAAATATCTCTTCGAGTGTCCGGACAGGATGGGCGGCATAGGCGATTGGTACCTGTCGAACGGTGTCATCTGGGCGATAATCGACGACGTCTCGAACCGGAATATCATATCAGCTTCCGGCGGCACGCTCGTGGATATCGGACTGGCGGGACGCGGCGAACAGTTCACGCAGATGATGCCGCTGCTCAATATGACGCGCGATTTGATTGTCCCGTTTGATGAGATACATGCCGACACCGGCGAAAACTCGGCGTCGATAACCGTTTCCACAACACATGGACTCCGGCCGGAGCGCCCGGGCCTTGGAGTGTTGAGTGAGGAAGCTGCAAAGAAAGTCTCTGTAGTTACCGAATACCGGCTGGTGGCTGGCGAAAACTTCCTGCGTCTGAAAACAACCATAACGAATAATGGAGAGAAGAAGGCTCGGATTTTTCACGTCGCAGACGTGATATATTGGGGCGACGATACTCTGAAACCGTTTGGCGCGAGTGAAAGACGGCTCGGCAACGCGCATGGCACACCCCGCGGGTTTCAGCATCCACTCCTGGACACCGAGAGCCCACTTACCATAGTAAAAGCAATTGGTGGTTTCACTTATATCGCGGCGGGTGGCGTGGAGGGAATGCCACCGGTATCGTACGGCGTGTGTTCGCCCACCGAATACGCAAAACATAAACTGCTTTGGGCCGTGAACGACCGGCTGGTCTCGGCGATCGGGGCATTCACGGGGGAATTCAATCGGACGTTGGACCTGTGGAAAACCCCGTTTTTCGGCATACCCCCCGGTGGACAATTCATCTATGAACGGGTGATGGCTGCCGGTGACCGTAACGACGTGGCATCCGCGACAGACGCTCTCTTGCGCCTGCTCGGCAAAACCGACGGCAACGCCGGAGTCACCGGCAAGGTTGAGCCGTCTGATGCCGACACCAGCGTATTGATAGTCACCGAAGGCGACGAACTCCCCGTCACCGAAATCAGACCCTTGCGCGAGGGCGAGCGGGCAGGTATCGCGCGTTGCCTCCTTCCACCTGGCAAATACGTGGCAAAGATAAGTTCCGCTCAACGCGACCCGAACTTGAAGACTCCTCAACCCGAGCCGATAACAAGGAATTTCACAGTCTCCGAAAGCGGTTTTGCGGATTTTGAAAAAGTGCAACTGCCACAGCAGTCGAAGCTGGCAGTCGAGGTTTTCGAAGGCCGGCGTCATCTGTCCGCCAGAGTCATCATTCGCGGGACACAAGGAACCCCGGACCCTGAGTTGGGCACAGACCTCCTCGGTTTCACTGTCGACGGGAAACCGGCGCCGTCGACGTATCGGGCGAATTGGCTGCTGCTCGACGGCAACGAAACCGCCCCGGTCCGCGTCGGCCTCCGACCCGGAAAATACATCGTTTACGCCACTCATGGTTTCGAGTATTCCGTCGCGCAAAAGGAGGTTGACCTCAGCGTGCCTGGCAGCGAGGCCGGCATCACCTTATCGCTCGAAAGAGCCATTGACGGCCGTGGAATGGTGAGTGGAGATTTTCACGTGCATTCCGCGCCAAGCATGGACAGCGCAGTCTCGTTGGAGCAGCGAGTGCTCTCCTTCGTGGCGGACGGAGTGGACGTGCTTATCGCGACGGATCACGACCAACTGACGGATTTCGCGCCCATCGTCTCCGGGATGAACCTCTCGGATCGTATCACATCGATTGTTGGAGTCGAGGCGACCTCGATGCTACAAGCGCGCCCCACCCCGTTCACCATCGGACATTACAACGCATGGCCGCTGCGCTACAATCCGTCGTTGCCCAGGCACGGGATGCCGCCCGATGAGGGAGTCAGGCCGCGAGATTTGTTCGACCGCCTCAGACAAGTCGCCGACGGCGATTCGTTGGTTCAAGTGAATCACGGACGCTCAGGAACCCCTGACGGCGAAGCTTCATATTTCAATGCCCTCGGCACGGACTTCAAGAAACCCCTGGCATATAACCCATCCAAGGCGCTGACCGACAGCCCGAACAGCCTGCTCCTGGCCGCAAACGCAAACGGCACACGTGATATCGATTTCGACGCGATGGAACTGCTCAACGGCTCCTCTTATAGTGATTATCTTCTCCTTCGGGCCGACTGGTTCAGTCTGCTCAATCAGGGATACCTGAAAACCGGCACGGCCAATTCGGATACGCATACCAAGGCGAACGTGGGTGGATATCCTCGCAACTACATCATGCTTGATGATCCGGAGGCGGAACGAGCAGACGCCAAACAACTCGTGGCGCAAATCAAGAAACACAAAATCGTAGGGACGACAGGCCCGGTCATTAAGCTCAATGTGAACGCGCAAGCCGGCATCGGCGACACAATTACGGTGAATGACCAAAACGTGAATCTCAACATAAAGGTGCTCGCCGCTCCGTGGGTGCCGCTTGACGAGGTGCGAGTTTTTGCCAATGGCGTGAGAATAGAAACTTTCAAAACCGGTCCTCAAACGAACGTCGTTCGCCTTGACCGCAGTGTTCCCATACCCCTCGAAAAAGATGCATGGCTTGTGGCCGAAGCGACAACTTCCAATCGGACGAAATCACAAATACCAGAGCCTCCCGGCGGGCTCTATAACATTGTTGCGCCGGACTTTGTGCCACTTGCATTCACGAACCCCATCTTTGTCGACGCAGACGGAAACGGCCGATATGATCCTCCCGGTGTGCCCTCGGTGGTCGAAGCCTCGGAGCCGCCATGGCGGGTGAAAGCTTCCATCGTAGCGACTTTTCTTGCCACAGCATTTGTCATCGGATACATAAGACGAAAGCGCGCGGGCGCCTGACACTATTCTCATTCCCGCGAAGCCTGTTTCCCCCGCCGGGTTGGGGTTGCTTTTCAAGGGAGCGGCGCTCAAACAGAAATACCACGCTGCGTAGTGCTCATTCGGCGACACGATGCCGCAACGTGTTTATTCGGGGACACGATGCAACATCGTGTCCCCGAATAAACGTACCTTTCCAAGGAGAACCCTTCAATGAAACCCATCATTCATCCGAGCGTCTTTGTGGCGGAAGGCGCGCAGATTTGGGGAAACGTTGAGATAGGAGCAGGTTCGAGCGTGTGGTTCGGAGCTGTTATCAGGGGAGATGAAGGGAAAATACTCATTGGTAAGGATACAAATATTCAGGATCAATGCGTTATACACAGTGATCTCGGCGCACCGGTGGTAATCGGCAATCACGTCACCGTAGGTCATGGTACAGTCATCAGGTCATGCCAAATCGGCGACAACGTCATGATAGGTATGCATGCAACCATTATGTCGGGCGTCGCGATAGGAAAAAACAGTGTTGTGGGCGCCCATTCGCTGATAAAATACAATCACAGATTCGACGCCAATTCCATGATAATCGGCGCCCCGGCAAAAAAGGTCCGTGAAACAACAGGAGAGGAAACGCAATTGTCGGGGATCGCATGCGACGTTTACAGGCATCTTGTGACAGAATACAAGGGAGGCCTAATAAAGCCGTATGATGCAAAACCTCAACCATGAGCGCCCGGTTTGTCGCTCCGGAGCGAGCGCAATGATTTCATTGCAGCGCGCAGTCCCAAACTTGCGAAAAGTGTACGTCTAAGAGTCCCACCCGCTAGAGTTTCAGGTTCATATGTCTTTGAGGCGTAGCCACTTGCTGAGAATGAGAAAATGTGGCACCGAAATTGCCATATTGCCCATCGGGAGCTTCAGAAGGACACACTCCATCGGGCCATCCAGAGTTCTGATGACAAGGTTCAGGTGATAAAGATATGGCGACCCTGACAAGCGATTTACGAAAGCGACTGGTGCGTCTCGCTTCGCGGAGAATAGACTCGCTTATTGAATTTCTCGAAGAGGAAACTGTTGAGAGCGGCATTGTGGATAGGCTCAATCCTTTCAGGCCCCAAAAACCGATTGACACTGAGGCCATCGTTCATGAGGTAATGGCGCGATTGGGAGATGAACTTCCCTCGAACACGAACTGGCGTCGCATCGAGTCCGAGGTGAGGGACATACTTCCGACCTATAATGTTGAAACACACAAGCGCTATCGAGCAATAGCATATTTCCTCCTCGACCTCTTTTTCGATCACTCCGGTTTTTCGAGTTTTTTCACCGAGAGGCCCTCGGATGTCGCCAACCTGAAATTGATTCCCGCCGCCCCAACTATCAGCCGTGTCATAGCGGCGAACCATTCGTCGAATATCGACGACATTCTGGTGGGCGATCTGGCGGACTCTTTGAGCCTCGGGTTGGGCCACTTCGCCGCCGGTGCAAACCTGATGTTCTTGCCGCAGGTCGAGCGCATAATGAAGGAACTCAACGTAATAAAGGTAAAGCGCTCGCTGGGCGAAGGAAACGAAGCCAAAGCATACAAGACGATACTTGAGAAGGTATGCGAGGCCCTGACAGACAGGGGCGAAGATTTCATCATCTTCCCTGAAGCCAATAACCGGCAGGGCGCCCGCAGCCGCAATGGCACTCTGCGGCTGCCAGAGCGTCTGCGGGTAGTGGACGGAATCCTTGATTCGGCCAAGGACGCCATGGTCATACCTATAGCGCTTTCCTTCTCGAGAGTGCCGGAGTACTACAAGCTGGTACACGGACGCGGCGCGTACTACTTCCTGCGCCATCGGAGGCGTCCGTTCCGCCTGAGGCGCGACTACGGCAATGGGCAAGGGACATTGCAGCTCTTGACCCACAGCGTCCTCATGAGTTACCGTGACATATACGGGCGGGCATATGCCTGCGTCGGCGAACCATTTTCAATCAAGGAATTCCTGTGGAACCATCCTGAGCCCACCGAACCCGCCCGCATCGTCGCCGAAGAAAGCATGCGACGCATCGCGAAAGTTAAGAAGGTCCTGCCAAGTCATATCGTGGCCGAAGCAATCGAGGGAAGCAACAGGATTTCCACCCCCTACCTCCTGCAACAGATACAGACGGAGATTGAGAAGGTCATCAAGTATCACCGCGACACGTTCGGCGCCGACCCCAACTTCTCATCCGAATTCGAGATGGGACCCCGAATGGTGATGGAGGTCGGACTGAGGGAATTGGGACTGATGAAGATCATCAGCCGCGGGCGCGTGTTTTACAGAAGCCGGATTCTGGTGAACGACATCCCTGCCCTGGCCTACTACGGGAACATGAGCGATCACCGGCTATACTCGCCCGATTACGATGATAAGGTTTGCGTCATCGGCGCGGGCCAATGGGGGTATACGCTCGCCTACATCATCGGAAACAAGTTTCTCGAGGACCCCGCCTATCGCCACCACAGCATTGTCGTTTACGATACGCGCAAGGAGATAACGGAATCCATCAAAAACAAGGGGGTGCACCCCCAGTTTTTCAAGGGAGTGGATGTTCCGCCGAAAATCGTCTATCCGAAGTTCTCCTACAAGGATGCGATAGGCGGATCCAAGGTGGTCATCGTGGTTACGCCGTCCAGCCACTTCGAGGAAGTGATCGACAATGTGTGTAAGTACGCCTCGCGAGACCTCGATCTCATCATTGCAACAAAGGGATTCTCACATGAGACCGCGGACCTTCTGCCTGTCGTGGCGCGAACAAGAATCGAAAAGGCCAGGCTCGCTCACGAAATCCATATTGCCATCCTTTCGGGCGCAAATATTGCGTCGGAAGTGATTCGCGGCGAAGTCTGCTCGACACAACTCGCCGGCTCGAAACCTGATCGCCTCGCCAGGCTCAAGCGCTTGATCGAGAACCCCCGGTTCATCGTGCATGTCTCGACCGACCCGATAGGCACGTCGTTGGCCGGTGCGGCCAAGAATCCGTACTCGACAATATACGCGGCGGCAAAGGCTTTCGGAATGGGAGAGAATTATCTCGGCGAGTTCATGATGGCAGCGACAGAAGAGATCGTGCGTCTGGGGACGGCTCTCGGGGCCAATCCGAAGACATTCACTGAAAGCCATGCGTGGTGGCCCGATTTCCATGCGACTTCCATGGCCGGCCGCTCGAGCAAATTCGGAAGCGTTCTCGGACAGAAGCGCCCTGCTCGAAAGACGCTCCAGGTCTTCACGGAGAGAAACGAAACCATCGAAACATTCGATTCAATAGCGTCCCTGCACCGCCTCGCGCAAAGGACCGGCGTTAAGATGCCCATCGTCGAGCTAGGCTACCAACTCATTCGCGAAGACGCGGAACTCACCAAGGCGAAGCTCGAACAAGCAATCCTGCGCCAACCTCGAGAAAAAGCCTGACAATCGTTTGCCAATTCGTGGCTCGTGTGTTAGAATACCCCGCAGATTGCCCTGACTCATATTGCATATCTCTCCCGGCTCACCAGAAACAGGAGAAATGCACACGATCCTCAAAGACGCTGATCGCCCTTGGTTCGCGCATTATGATTCCAATGTCCCAAGGTCGCTCGACTACCCCGATCTAACCCTCTATCAGATGTTCGACAAGGCGCGGCATGATTTTGCTTCCTCGACCGCGACAATCTTCTACGGCTCCAAACACACCTACGCTCGCATCGGCGCGGATACTGACTCCTTTGCCGGCGGTCTCAGAAGGCTCGGAGTCACTCGGGGCGACCGCGTCGCGATCATGTTGCCGAACTGTCCGCAATTCATTGTCGCGTTCTACGCGATACTGAAGCTGGGCGCCGTTGTGGTTCCGACGAATCCGCTCTACGTCGAGCGGGAACTCGAACACCAGCTTAACGATTCGGGCGCGAAGGTTATCGTTGCGCTTGATCTCTTGCTTTCCCGTATTCAGAACGTCCGGCAAAAGACCAGTCTTCAACACGTCATCCTGACCAGTATTTCAGAAGAGATGTCTCCTCTCTACAGGATTCTCTATAGACTCAAGATGCGCAAACAAGGCGTGCGCGCGAGCACTGAAAAGATGCCGGACGTAATATGGTTCAGGGAGTTATTCGACAAGACCGGCGCCCAGAACCCGAAGGACGAAGGACATCCCGACGACCTCGCAATGCTGCAATACACGGGCGGGACGACCGGCCTCTCGAAGGGCGCGATGCTCACGCACAGGAACGTTGTCGCAAACGTCGAGCAGAATGTCGCGTGGCGCTCCAGAGACCTGACTCCCGGCAAAAACACTATTTTCTGTGTGCTGCCATTCTTCCACGTTTACGGATTGACCGGCACACTTTGCTGCAGCGTTCGCGTGGGCGCACGAATGGTTCTTATGCCCCGTTTTGATGTCAAAGACACGCTGAAGGCTATACACAAATACAGGCCCGAGCTTTTCGCGGCGGTTCCCACAATATTGGTTTCGCTCAATTCCTATCCCGATCTGGACAAGTATAGGCTCGATTCCATCAAGAGCTGCAACTGTGGCGCAGCGCCATTGCCGGTCGAAGTGCTCGAGCAGTTCCAGAAAAGGACGGGCGCAAAGATTCTCGAGGGATACGGCCTGAGTGAGGCGTCACCCGGCACTCACAGCAATCCGTACAGTGGCATGTATAAACAGGGAAGCGTCGGTATCCCGCTGCCGGATACCGATTCGAAGATTGTCGACATGGAGACAGGCGAACGTGAACTTCCCGTGGGCGAGCCTGGCGAGCTTATCATCCTCGGACCACAGGTGATGAAAGGATATTGGAACCAGCCTAAAGAGACGGCGGCGGCGCTTCGCGACGGATGGTTATACACGGGCGATATAGCAAAGATGGATTCCGATGGCTACTTTTATATTGTTGACCGGAAGAAGGACATGATAATCGCCGGAGGCTATAACATCTATCCGCGTGAGGTGGACGAAATCCTGTTCCAGAACCCTAAGATCAAAGAAGCGGTTGCAGTCGGCATTCCAGACACGTATCGCGGCGAGACGGTGAAGGCGTTTGTGGTCTTGAAAGACGGCGAGACCGCGACCGAAGATGAAATAATTCGGTTCTGCCGCGAACGTCTGGCCCGATACAAAGCGCCGACCGTGGTGGAATTCCGATCCGAGTTGCCGAAAACGCTGGTAGGAAAGATATTGAGGAAAGCGCTGAGAGAAGAGGAATCGAAGAAGCAGGCACAGGTAAAGTAACCCGTTAACCACAAAGGCGCAAAGAACGCGAAGGA
>JACRIR010000097.1 GCA_016215705.1 Candidatus Poribacteria bacterium
AGTGACGCCCGGCATAACCGGCCTGTGGCAGATATACGGCAAAGAGAGCAACTGGTTCCACGATTGGATTCGGTACGACCTCAAGTACGTGGATGAGCGCTCGCTCCGGCTCGACACCAAAATCATCCTCGTGACCGTCCTTAAGATGTTGAAGATGCTGTGACAGATTGAGAATCGGTTCCTCAATTCCGTAGGGGCGCACGGCCCCTACGAACTTATATCCTGCCCAGCCTTGAAGTATGATTTCTTTCACGCACGGATATCCTGCCTCTTTGTCTTGACATCTTTCCTTGCCCGTGGTAGTTTTCTCTGTAGTGGATTCCCCTTAAGAATCATCTGCCCTGTGGATTCCGTTCCGGCGACCATGAGTCGCCAGCGCTTAGAAAGGGTGATTACCTTTGCGCAGAACCGTCGTGACTCTCATAGCTCTGATGCTCCTCTTGTTTTCTGTCTCGTGCTCCACAACAAACGAGCGAATGGCGGTTTCCGAGGCGGACACCGCCGGCCTGGAGACAGGCGAGTGCAATCTCCCTTCGAGTCTGGAGATAACAGCAATCGATATAGGACAAGGGGATGCGACGCTTGTTGCGAGTCCTGAGAGCCTGTTGCTCGTCGATTGTGGAGAGACCTCGTGGAATTCCCACAAGGGCGCGGACAAAGTCGACAGCGTGATCAAGACGAAATACGGTGAGAACTGCAACGTCATCGACTACGTCATAATCACGCACATGCACCTCGATCATGTCGGTTATGTCGGCAACGGCGGCATTTGGGACCTCGTCAATAATAAAGGGTACGTAATAAGAGAAAAGACGCTGCTTCGGAATTATGAAGATAACGTGGGGACTGCGGATGGAACGTATGAAAAATGGCGCGCCCACCTCGAGTCACCCGAAGGCAGTTCCCGTCTGGAACCCGTTACCGCGTCGCTTGGGTCTTCGCAGGTGGACATGGGTTACGTTGGCCAGGAGAAGATCGATGTGAGAATTGTCGCCGTGGACGGCAGGACCGCTTCTCGGCCAGGTGGAGCGCGTCCGGAAATACTTGGCGATCACAGGAGGGACAAATATCCTCCCTCGGAGAACGACTACAGTCTCGGTTTTGTCATCTCACTGGGGAATTTTCAAATGTTCTTTGGAGGTGACATGGACGGCGAAGACCAAAGAGGTCCTTCTTTCAAGTACCACGATGTGGAGAGCTTTGTGGCCCATGAGGTGGGTGACGTCGAAATTCTTCGTGTGAACCACCACGGCTCCAGCCACAGCACGAACCATCGCTTCGTGCAGTTCCTGCGGCCCGAAGTCTCAATCATCTCTGCCGGGGACAGCAACACTTATGGCCATCCGAGCCAGAAAGTCTTGAATCGCCTGAAGGAAGCAAGGAGCGAGGTTTACCTGACCGAGCGCGGTGATCCGAGTCGGGACATTGGCAGCGCTACTGTGGCCGGAGATGTCGAGATCGTGGTCAGCCCTGACGGCTCGAGTTTCACCGTCGAAGACAAACAATACTTCAGCATGCCGCCTTGAGGTTGTTCCTCCTCCCCAAACCGCAGTGGTCATGTCTTGAAGGATTCGTTCGTGACATGGTATTTCTTCATGAGGGCGTGGAAATTGGGTCTCTTCATGCCGACCCTTTGGGCTGCGCGGGCAACGTTGCCGTCACATGCTCTGAGCGCCTTTATGAGAAATGCCTTCTGGATTTGGCTGAAGCTCTCTTCAAAGAGATGCTTCTTGAGAGCTCTGAGGTCTTCCAGCGTTTCCGGTATCGCATCACCTTTCAACCTGTGTTTCATTTGCAGGTGATCCAGAAGGTAAAGCAGATCGAGGGTATTCGAGTCAGACATGATGACGAGTCGTTCGATGACATTCTTGAGTTCCCTCACGTTGCCCGGCCAGTCATAATTGATCAGCGTTTCGAGCGCGTCATTCGTGAAGCCTTCGATCCGTTTGCCCGTCTTGCGGCAGAAGTACCGCAGGAAATGGTACGCAAGCCTGGGAATATCATCCTTTCTCTCTCGAAGTGGCGGCAAGTAAACGGGAAAGACACTGAGGCGATAGAAGAGGTCCTCCCTGAAGCTCCCCTCGTCGACCATGGATTTCAAGTCCTTGTTGGTGGCTGCGATAATTCGAGCGCTTGTCTTCTTAAAGTAACTTGCGCCAACGGGTTTGTAATCATGTGTCTCCAACACCCTCAATAGCTTTGCCTGAATATCCATCGATAGATTAGCCACATCGTCCAGAAAGAGGGTCCCGCCATCGGCCACTTCAAAGATTCCTTGTTTATCCTGTATTGCGCCCGTGAACGCGCCTTTTATGTGTCCGAACAACTCGCTTTCGAGAAGACTTGGAGAGAGCGTGCTGCAATCCACTGCCACGAACTGGCGCGCAGCCCTGTTGCTGTGAGCCTGAATAGACCTTGCGAACAGCTCCTTCCCGGTCCCGCTTTCTCCATAGATGAGCACCGTACTGTCGGTTGGGGCCACCTTCTCGATTTGCTCGAATATTCGCGCGATGTGCAGATTCTCGCCCACGATGTTGTCGAGGCCGAACCGGCCGAGAAGTTCCCTGCGCAACGAGAGGTTCTCTTCCACAAGACGCTTCTTCTCGACCGCCTGTCCGACTGCCAGCACGAGCTCGTCGTCGCCAAAAGGCTTCGCGAGGTAGTCGAATGCCCCGAGTTTCAAGGCCTCGACCGCATTCTGAACGCTGGAATAACCCGTCATTACAGTCACATATACGTCCGGTCGCTCCCTTCGCGCAGTCCTCAACACTTCCATTCCATCGATATCGGGAAGTTTCATGTCCAGCATAGCCACATCGTATGATCCCGTCAATATGGCATCCATGCCGGCCTTACCGTTCATGACGGTATCCACCAAATAGCCTTTCTCGGAAAGCGCTATTTTGCAGCCACTGCAAATGGCGGGCTCATCGTCGATAATCAGGATTCTTGCTGGTTCCATTTTCTGCGCCTTGCATAAGGGACAGAGAGACTGTCCCGCGATTTTACGGGGGCGAATTTATCTGCGCAACATTCTCGTCCTTTTTCTGCGCAACGTGTGCGAATAAATTCGCACATACAAAAAGCTATCTTGATAACATCTATGTTGACTGAACAGCCTGAAGAACTGGCAGCTCGATTGTGAATCGGCTTCCCCTTCCCGGCCGGCTTGAGACATAGATTTGGCCCTGATGCTTGCGCACGATCCCGTAGCTCACGGCCAACCCCAGTCCCGTGCCGCTTTTCTTGGTGGAAAAGAAAGGCTCGAAGATTTCCGAGATGTGCTCGGGAGGGATGCCAGGCCCGCTATCGGCGATCTCTATTTCCACCCACTCTTTCTCCGGTTCGATAATGGAATGAACCATGATCACTCCGCGATCCTCGATGGCCTCAACGGCATTCAGGAGTATATTGACAAGCACCTGCTCTATCTGGTTCGGGTCCAGCAGGATATCCGGCATATGGCCGCACAAGTCTTTCTCCAAAGTGATATGGTGAAGCCGGAACTCGTTCTCGAGGATACTCAGCGCTTTCTCAACAATATCGTTGATGTTAGCCAGCGTCTTGTTTGGCTCTCCGCCGCGCGAAAAATCGAGCAACTCCTGGATGATTTTCCCGCACCGCGTAGTCTCGTGGACAATGATCTCCAAACCTTCCTTCAGAAGGCTCTTTTCCGGAACCTTTTTCAGCAGATTCGTGCTGTAGAGAAGGATGCCGGCTAATGGATTGTTGATCTCATGCGCAATCCCGGCGGCCATCCGGCCCACCGCCGACAGCTTTTGCGCCTGCAGCGTAAGCTGGTCATACTGGGATTTTCGCGCTTCAAGAGTTCGCACCCTTTCAATCGCGCACCCTCCACAGGCGCCGCACGTAGTGAGGAAGTCCATTTCACTTTGTGAGAAATCTCTGACCTGCGTGAAGAAAACTCGGAGAACACCCCCCAATTCGTTCTCGAATGTAAGCGGCACAACCACCACCATTCTGATGCCGGCGTCCCATGCTTCTTCGGCATATTGAATTCGCGAGTCCTCAAGAATATCATCTATGATGAGGACGCTGCGCAGCGACCGCAAATCCGCAATGCCCCCTTCGTGAGAAAGGGAAACTTTGGTGAGGTACCGCTCTCTCTGGCCATACGCGGTTGAGAACTCGAGTTTTCCCGTTTTGAGATTGAGAACGCGGATGACAGCGCCTTCAGCCCCAAGTCTGTCGGTGGCCTCTTTCGCCAGAAAGTTCAGAATGTCGGCGGTGCACGTGGTGGAGTGGAGTGATAGACGTATATCCCGAAATGCGCAATAGCAGGTACCCAGGCCTATTGTAGGCTCCATTCAACATCCCCCCGTATCTATAATTATACAACAAAACTCTTGCCGGGCAAACGGACCCTATCACTTCAGGGTTAGGGCGCTGTCGGAGTGAGCAAGAAATGAACCAGAACAGCCCGGCGCTTTCACGCCGGACCCGGTGCAAGAGCGGAAACCTTTGCATTCTTCTTCATAAGAAAGCCGAAGCAATGAATTTGTCCTGCAATTACATAAGTGCGAATTTACTCGCAGGCGCGGGGCAAGAATCGGCCAGAATTCCTGTGCGAATGAATTCGCGCAAGGTTTGCGGCCATTTTTCGTATCCCCTGTGCGAATGAATTCGCACCTACAGATCTGCGGGAGAGTCTCGGAATACCGGTTTCAGTCGGAAAGTGTATGAAAAGCTGCATCCACTGTATACTCAGTCATACACTGAACACCACCGCTGCAATCAATGAAGGAACATTTACCTGCCAACGATAGAACGTATGATGCATCATACAGGATTCAGATCGTTTAGAGCGGCAGTCGCCGCGTACGATAACCTCATTAGAATCCATCCAGTAACGGAGTCCTTGGAATAAATTCGATGCTGCAATGATTCGCAAACCCAATAACGGTGCGAATTTATTCGCACAGGGCGGTCTGCCCATATTGGAATGTTTACAAATCGTAGGAATGACTTGCTGAGCCAGGAAAAGCCGGCGGACACAGGCGGCATCGTTCTTGCCTATGCGACCATCAGGGCACAGCAAGCTTTTTTTGAGGCCGGATGCCTGCAAAAGGAGGCGGTAATCGTGATTGCTCCACAAGAGACCATCAAGAAAGAACCCCCCATGCACCCGCATGTCCTCCTGGTTGAGGACGAGGTCAACGTAGCGAAAGGGCTCCAAATGGTTCTTTCCGAGGAGGGCTACGAAGTCGCCCTGGCCGTAACGGGTCAGACCGCCCTTGAAACGTTCAGGGGCAATGGTTTCAATCTCGTCGTCGCCGATCTGAGGCTGCCCGATATAGACGGGATGGAATTACTTGAAACGATCAGCGGAGAACGCCCGGAGACCAGGATGCTTGTCATTACGGGATACCCGACCGTAGCGTCGGCCGTCAAGGCCGTTAAGATTGGGGTCTTCGATTATCTTCGCAAGCCATTCACAGAGGATGAATTCAAGACTGCCGTCAAAGGAGCGCTCCAATCGAGACAGGGCGCATCAATGGAAGAACTTCTTGTCGAGACCGAACGCGGCAGACTTGTCCAAAAACAGGAGGTAATCCAGGTCCTGGATAGAACGACGCGGGACGCTGATTTTTGGACAGCGCTCATGGAAAAGGGGTCTGAGGCCCTCAAGGATTATCAGTTGACCAAGCGAGCCAAGGCCGCTATCGTTTCCGGAGACCTTGATTGGATTCGAAAGAACGTAGGCGAACTCTCTGAGGAGAAGCTCCGCTTCATCCATAAACGTCTCGAGCGGGAAGCATGGTAATCCGGACCGACGTCACTCAAGAAAGGCGAAGGGAACAAGGCGAAAGGGAAACAAAACTGAAGAAACAGAAAGATTGCTTTGTTCCGTTCGCAATAACAAGTGGTTTGAACTGCGGTTATTTCGCAATTAACCCGGCCCCGGCAGGGTCGGGCGCTCCCAAGAAACCGAATGCCCAAGGAGAACAACACTAATGGGTCAAGTTACACTGCAACCAGATTACACAGATGTGGCCTCCGAAGAAAACCATTTACTCGACAAACTTCGGAACGAATTCGAGGGTCGTCCGGATGATCTGATCCCGATGCTCCAGTATGTCCAGAAAACTCTTGGCTATCTTCCCGAGGGCATACTTCTGGAAATAAGCAGGTTGACGAGCCTGCCGGCCGCGAGAGTCTTCGGGGTTGTTACATTCTACGCGCAGTTCCGGCTCAAGCCTATAGGCAAATATACGGTCAAGCTGTGCCGGGGCACAGCCTGCCATGTAAACGCATCGGCCCAGATTCTGGAAGATGTCTGCAGCTATCTGAATGTGGAGCCGGGGGAAACCACCAAGGACGGCCTTTTCACTCTCGAGATTGTCGCGTGCTTCGGTTCCTGCGCGCTGGCCCCTGTGGTTGTGATAGACGAGTCGGTTTACGGACTGATGAACTCATCGAAGACGCGGAAGCTTCTCGACGGCCTTCGAAAAGAGCAAAGAGAGGAAACGTCGCAACATCCTTGAAAAGGGATGCCGAACCGTCAAAGGAAAAGAGGAACAGGGCGATGGATTTCGCATCAATCAAAGCTGGAGCCGATAGAAAGTGGGCCGAGTTGATGAACCTTTCCGAGCCGCTCATCCACATCGGGATGGGCACGTGTGGCAGGGCCGCCGGCGCTGAAGACGTGTTCGCTGCGGTGAAGCACGCTCTCAAGAATACGAATCTCCCGGCCCGGATTCTGCGGGTGGGATGCATCGGAATGTGCTATTTGGAGCCCATGATAGCCGTTCGCAAACCCGGAAGACCTTTCATCTACTACGGCAATCTTACGCCGGACAAGACTGAGGACCTTCTTGTCAGCTACCTCTTGAATAACGATCCGAAACCTCAGTCGGCAATATGCACGCTGGGCGAAGGCTCCACGAACGGAAATGGTTCAATCGACGGGATTCCCCGTTTTTCGGACCTTCCCATGATCAAGCCGCAGGTACGCATCGCCCTCCGCAATTGCGGCCTGATCGATCCGGAGGACATCGACCACTATATCGCGCGCGGGGGATACAGTGGGTTGCGGAAAGCGTTGGAACTGCCTCCCGATGATATCATTCGTGAAATCAAGGAGTCGGGTTTGCGGGGTCGGGGTGGGGCCGGTTTCCCGACAGGCGCGAAATGGGAGTTCGCGAGAAAGGCCGCCGGCAGAGTCAAGTACATAATCTGCAACGCCGACGAAGGCGATCCCGGCGCATTTATGGATCGCTCGCTGCTTGAGGGGGACCCACACGCGGTTCTCGAAGGAATGGTCATCGGGGCGTATGCAATTGGCGCTCACGAGGGTTATATCTATGCGCGCGCCGAATATCCCCTTGCCATCCAGCGACTTCGGATCGCCCTCGAGCAAATGAGGGCGTATGGTCTATTGGGCGATAACATCTTGGGCAGCGCGTTTCACTTCAACATCCACATCAAAGAGGGTGCGGGCGCATTCGTATGCGGGGAAGAAACGGCTCTGATGGCTTCAATCGAAGGCGCGAGAGGGATGCCTCGCTCGCGACCGCCGTTCCCGGCCCAGGTCGGTCTCCGAGGGAAGCCGACGAACATCAACAACGTGGAGACATTCGGAAATGTTTCGGCCATACTCGAGCGTGGAGCAAAATGGTATTCGAGCTTCGGGACCGAGAAAAGCCGGGGTACAAAGACGTTTTCTCTCGCGGGCAAGGTGAAACGGACGGGTCTTATCGAGGTGCCGATGGGAATCAAGCTGAGAGAAATCATCAATGACATCGGCGGAGGCATTCCGGGAGGCAGGCAGTTCAAGGGGGTGCAGACGGGAGGACCCTCCGGCGGATGTATCCCGGCCTCTCTTCTCGACCTGCCGGTCGACTACGAGTCATTGGCCAAGGCCGGCTCGATCATGGGGTCGGGCGGAATGGTAGTGATGGACGAAGGCACGTGCATGGTCGATATGGCCCGCTATTTCCTGACGTTCACGCAGTCCGAATCGTGCGGGAAATGCATTCCATGCAGGCTCGGAACAAGGCAAATGCTCGATGTAGTAGAGGATATCTGTAAGGGGAACGGGAAACCGGAGGACTTGAAACTGCTCGCGGACGTGAGTGAGACCGTACAAAAGGCCTCGCTCTGCGGGTTGGGCCAAACGGCGCCTAATCCCGTTCAGACCACGCTGCGTTACTTCGGCGATGAATATGAATCCCATATACTCGAGAAACGATGCGCGGCGGGTGTGTGCAAAGCGCTATTCCATTACGAAATCGATTCGGGCAGATGCACAGGCTGCATGGTCTGCGCCCGCAAGTGTCCGGTTGGCGCGATCACGGGAGAAAAGAAACAGTTGCATATTATCGACCAAAAGAAATGCACGAAGTGCCGGACATGTTATGACGCCTGCAAATTCGGCGCTGTGGGAATCTGCACGGAGGGAATGAAAATTGAAAACGGTGACGCTCACAATTGATGGCCGAAAAGTCACCCTTGCAAAAGGCTCGACGGTATTGGATGCAATCCGGGCGGCAGGTGTGTATGTCCCCACACTTTGCAACGATGATGACCTCAAGCCTTACGGCGCATGCCGTCTCTGCATCGTGCAGATAGAGGGAATGAGGGGCCTGCCAACGTCATGCACCACGCCCGCGAATGACGGCATGGTTGTCCATACCGAGACGGAAGAGATTCGGAGGATTCGACGGATTATCATAGAGTTGGCCATCGCAAATCATCCGTCCGATTGTCTTGTGTGCGACAAGAGTCAGATGTGCGAGCTTCTCAACGTTGCCAGATACGTCGGAGTTTCCGCGGATTCGGCGCAAAGAATGCGTCGAGGGACTCTTGATTTGCCCGTCGATTCATCGAACCCTGCGTTTGACTTCGATCCGAACAAATGCATCCTGTGCGGAAAATGCGTCAGGATTTGCGATGAGATTACCGGCACGTGCGCAATTGATTTCGCATACAGAGGGACGAAAACGCTGGTGAGCACGTTCGGGGCCGGACCACTGGCTCTGTCTGCGTGCAGGAAGTGTGGCGAGTGTGTGGAACGATGTCCCACCGGGGCGCTGATGCCCAAACACGTCATGCTGCCGCAGCGCGAGGTGGAGACCATCTGCCCATACTGCGGCGTGGGATGCTCCATCTTCCTGGGGGTTCGCAACGGAAGCATTGTGCGCGCGAGGGCCTCGAACAAGAACGGCATAAATCAAGAAGGGCTTTGCGTGAAGGGACGCTACGGCCTGGATTTTGTGGGGCATCCGGATCGTCTGACTCACCCCCTGATTCGGAAGGAAGGCGTCCCTCGGGGCGTTGGCAAAGGCGATCCGGCGAAGGCTTTCCGCGAAGCAAGCTGGGACGAAGCGCTGGACTACGTCGCGCAAAAACTTGGCGGGATTCGTGAGCGCAATGGCGCCGACGCAATCGGGATCGTCAGTTCGGCAAAATGCACCAACGAAGAGAACTACGTCCTGCAAAAGTTTGCAAGGGCTGCGATCGGAACCAATAATGTCGACCACTGCGCGCGTTTGTGTCATGCCTCGACGGTGAGCGCAGCGCTGGCGGCATTCGGTTCCGGCGCGATGAGCAACTCCATCAGCGACATCGATCACGCCGACGTCTTGTTTGTCATAGGCTCGAATACCACGGAGTGCCATCCCATTATCGGTCGCAGAATCAAGAGGGCGGTGAAGTTCCACGGCGCCAAACTGATCGTGGGCGACCCACGCTCGATAGAACTGTGCGATATGGCGGCGGTTCACCTGAACCACTTCCCGGGAACCGACGTGGCTTTGCTGAATGCGATGATGCGCGAGATCATTCGGCAGAATCTGCACGACAAGAAGTTCATTGCCGAAAGGTGCGAGGACTTCGAGCCATTTCGGAAATCGCTCGAGCGCTACACGCTCGAATCGGTGTCCCAGGTTACGGGAGTGGACGAAGAAAAGATTCGGCATGCGGCTGAACTGTTCGGCAAGGCCAAACGAGGAATTGTGCTGTACGGCATGGGGATCACGCAGCACACTACTGGAACGGACAACGTCAAAGCAGTGGCGAACTTGCTCATGCTGACAGGGAACCTTGGTCGCCGGGGAACAGGCTTTGCGCCGCTTCGGGGACAGAACAATGTGCAAGGATCATGCGATATGGGGGCGCTGCCCAACGTTTTTCCGGGATATCAGGCGACTGAGAATTTGCAGGCGCGGGCCAAGTTTGAGCAGGCTTGGGGACGGAAGCTGAGCGCCCGGCCCGGCCTCACGCTTACCGAGATGTTCCAGGCGGCCCACGACGGTCGGCTCAAGGCAATGTACGTCATGGGGGAGAATCCGATGTTGAGCGAGCCCGACGCGGAGCACGCCAAAGAAGCCCTGGCAATGCTCGAGTTCCTTGCAGTGCAGGACGTATTCTTGACGCAGACCGCCCAAATGGCTGACGTGGTTTTGCCTGCCGCAAGCTTTGCGGAAAAGGACGGGACTTTCACGAATACGGAGCGCCGGGTTCAACTTGTTCGCAAGGCAATTGATCCGCCGGGCGAAGCACGGACAGATTGGGAGATTACGGCCTCAATCTCAGCTCGCTTGGGGTACCCGATGAACTATAATTCGAGCAGCGAGATCATGGAAGAGATCGCGAAGCTCACCCCGATTTATGGTGGGATTCATCACGACCGTCTCGAAAAAGGCGGGCTTCAATGGCCGTGCAAGAGTCGAAAGGAGCGAGGCGCCTCGATTCTGCACAAAGACCAATTTACACGAGGCCGCGGCAAGTTCCATGTCGTGCATGACATACCTCCGGCGGAGCTCCCGAGTCGCTCGTATCCGTTTGTGCTGACCACGGGCCGCATCCTTGAGCATTGGCACACCGGCAGCATGAGCCACCGGTCTCGCGTCCTCGAAGCGCTTGCATCAGAGAGCAGCGTCGAGATTAATCCGGCGGATGCTTCCGAGCTTGGGATCGAGCAAGGCGACCTCGTGTCGATAAGTTCCCGCAGAGGCAAAGTCGAGACAAAAGCCAGGAAAACTCGGCGAGTCAATCCCGGCCAGGCTTTCATGGCCTTCCATTGGTGGGATGCTCCGGCGAATCTCTTGACGAATCCGGCCCTGGACCCTGTCGCCAAGATTCCCGAATTCAAGGTGTCGTCGGTCAGAGCCATTCTCGCGGTGCTCGAACGCGCCGCGGAGGACAACGCTTTCTTGACTGCGCTGGCTGAGAATCCGGCGGGTGCGCTGAACGCTTATGACCTGACACCCGAGCATCGGGCCGCGCTTGCTTCAGGCGACGTCGAGGCCCTCGAGAAATGGGTCGGCCCACTCGAAGACCGCCTCAAGACATGGCTCAAACTGCGACTTAAACGCGAGAAAATATCTGAGGGATGAAGGGACGTTGGAATCTATAGCGCGGCATGGCCGCAATCAACCAACACATATCGGGCGCGATGAATCGTGCCCCTACTAGACGCCTCAGAAAATGGGGGACACGATGCGACATCGTGTCCCCCATTTTCTCCTTCTCGCTTATCTCGGGGCGCCTTCGAGCATTTCTCGCGACTCGATGTGTTCGGCCAATTCCTCGGGGGCGTACCACGTCGGCTTCAGTTTGCGCTTGCTGAAGAGTTTCTCGGCCTGGTCGCGGTAGTGAGGGGAATCGGGGCGGTCGCTCTGGCCGATGGGCACGGCGGTCCAACTCCTGATCGGTTTGCTGAGGACGACTATCTGTGTCGAGGTCTGGCCGGCGTCGCCCCAGCGCGTGTGGTCTGCCCTTTGCGGACCGTAGTCAACATTGCGCAGGGTTTCGAGCCCCAAAGATTGTTGTCCTCCGCCGTCCACGGGCCAGGAGACATCATCGCGCCCGACGCGGAACACGTCGCCGTATTTCGCATCGAGTGATCCGATATCGGTCTTGAGCTTCTTCATGGCAGACGCGAACGAGGCCAGAAGCGCCTGATACTGTTCGTCGCTCAGTTTCAGGTCGAGCGCGGGCTTGCCTGCGGCGCTGAGCAAGTTATCAATCCGCGCAGCGACTTCGGCCGCCCCCGGCTTGGCTCCATGGTCTTCGAGAAGCTGTTTGCGCCAGTAGCAGTATTTCAGCGCAGCCGATGAGTCTTGCCGCAGTTCACCGTTCCACTCGAGCACGTCTTTTATGCCGGTCCTGTAAAGAGCGTCCGAGCGGCGCGCCGTTCCGAACTTTGCGTCGGCCTCTTTGAGAACCGCCAGCCAGCGGTCGACGCCTGCGGGATGCACGTCGAGGATGTAAGAAATCGCTTCCTCCGCAGTGACGGAGGAGTCGGCCTTGAGCAGTTCGAGCGCACGAGCGCCGCGCTGACCAATCCAACCGTTGAGCGGCCCATAAATCATGTCGCCGTAGATGTAGGAGAGCGTCTTGTCCGGCGTTAATGGGCTGTCCATCATCATGACGTCGGGCGGGATATTGCAGTTCTGCATATAGCCTTGCGGCGGATTCAGGATTTGGAGATGGTCGGAGGCGGGATGGAACCCCTGCCATTCCGTGGCCGACGTGGCGCCGTTGACTGGTCGGGACCAGTCGAATCCGGCGGGCCTGCGGGGCACACGACCCACGCGCTGATAATAAATGTTCCCCGATGTGTCGGCAACCATGAGGTTCTGCGGATAGAACTGGAGCGTTTCGGCCGCGGCCACAGCGCCACGGTAGTCTTTTGCGAAATTAAGCTCATACCATGCGTCACTTGCCTGCACCGCATCGGCATAAGCGATTTTGGCCGCGTACGCTTTTCCACCTTTCGTCGCTATTACAGGGCCGTAGTGCGAGTCGTAAACAGTGACTTTTTGAGGCCCTGCGCCCTTTACCTCGATTGTCAGCTCGCGCCGGGTCATCTGCCACCAGGTGCCGTCATGAAGGTATTTCGACGGGTCATCCGCGTTCAATGTGAGTTCATAGACGTCGGCCGTATCAGGTCCGCCCGTAGTCATGGCCCACGCGATGTAGTCGGTGTGGCCGTTCCCGATTGTCGGAAAACCGGGGAGTGTCACGCCGCTGCCTCGCAAGTCACCCGCGTGAATTCGGAATTCCCAGAATCGGCTTACGCCCCACCACGATAGGTGCGGGTCGATGGCGAGGATGGCCACGCCCTCGGCGCTGCGAGAGGGCGCTACGGCGAACTGGTTGGAGCCATGCTTGATCTTCGGGAACCCGGGCTCGATGCCTCCTCGAGCGAGGTCGGCAAAAGCTTGCTCGACCGACCAGTTGTATAGGAAGAGGCGCGCGAAAGCGACAATCATATACTCGTCGACTTTGCGTTCACCCCACCATTCGGGCACGTCCTTTGGATGCGCCGCATAGTAGTCGTTGACACCGCGCACATAGGCACGCTGCATTCTTCTGACCTCGGGGCGAATGCGGTCAACATAACGCATCGACACGTCATAATTATTCCATAGGCGCGCGGCCAGGTCCGACATCATGCCTTCAGGACCTTCTACCTTCGCTATCTCGCCAATCCCTCTGAGTAAGTTTTTGAGAAGTTCTTCGGGGCGGTCCTCAGCTTGCGCCCATCCCATCGCGTAAGCGCCCGCCTCGGGCGTCGGGGCATAAATGTGCGGAACGCCCCACGTGTCGCGGTATATGACGGTTCTGCCAACGTCTTCGCCAGCGCCGGGAATAGTCACGGCTTTGACGGCTGACGCGAGGCAGAGACACAGAGCGAAAGCGAGGAAGAGGCAAGAGAGCCGACGAACTGCGGATTCGCCGAACGCCACATCCCGGGCGAAGTGAAGTGTCTCCACGAGTCGACTCAGCATGGATTTCTTGGGTAGCATAGCGCCTTCCTTTTTCGGTTGAAAAGGTTGGATACGATTGACTTGGCTTGTCGGAAATGAATTTCCGCCGCCGAAAGTATACACCAATCAACCTCGTGTTGCCAAACTCCCGAGAAACAAGGCGGAAAGGGGAAGAACAGGCGAAAGAAAAAGAGAACAAGAATCCGTGCTGCGCCGTGTCAATCTGTAGATAAGAACGTCAGGCTGCAACCGTATGCCCCCAGCCGTCCGTCAGCGGGATTGCGCCCGATATTGGAGACTCGAAACTCGAGACTTCCAGGGTTGCATTGACAAACGAAATCGCATATGATTGTGGAGACGTTGACGCACTGCATCATGGAGAGGCATGGCCGAACAAGGAGAATGATATGGATAACGGGAAAAAGCTGGCGGCGCCGTGCGGCCTGTATTGCGGCGTCTGTGGGTTCTATCGCGCCTACAAGACAAACAACCAGAAACTGAAGGAGAAGCTGGGCAACTTCTATGGCGTCGAGCCGAAGGATATCATTTGCGAGGGATGCCTTTCGGACGTTGTCATGGGATTCTGCCGCGCTTGCGCAGTCAGAACGTGCGCGCTCGAAAAAGGCGTCGAAGGTTGCTTCGAGTGCTCCGAGTTCCCGTGCGCTCACATCGAGAACTATCCGTTCGATGTGGCGAAGAAGTACATCATGAGCGGAACAAAGAGACGGCGCGAGCTCGGAACGGAGAAATGGATCACATGGGAAACGGCACATTATACTTGCAAGGAATGCGGCGCCCTCGCGTTCCGCGAAGCAAAGAGATGCCCCGGGTGCAGGGGGGAACTGAAGCTGGAACCAGTTGACTGAAACGGGAACACAAACGAGACGAGTCCACAAAGCGCGGGACGAATGACGTGAAAGGAGGATTTCGTGCTGATCCTAATTCTGAAAGCCTTATTCGCCGTTGCAACCGGGATGGTCGGCGGGTACGTGCACCGGAGCTTGGGAGTTGCATGGGGTGTTCTGCTCATGGGCGGCTATTTTCTTGGTTTCTGGCTTTGGAAGTATATGCAATAGCCGATGCCCCATGGGCAGCATTCGGACGACGCAGGACGGAGTGGGAGTTTGATATGAACTCAGATAGCAAGCTGATTTTGGTTTGGCACGGCGCGGCACATTACCACATCTATTACAGGAATCTGGCCGTCATCATTGACCCGCTCTACACGCGCTTGCCGGGCGACAAGCCGCATCTCGAGGCGACGAAATACGACGTGGAGCGGCTCGACTATCTGCTGCTTACTCACGGGCACCTGGACCACTCGGCGGATTTCGCTTTTCTCGCAGCAAAACACAACCCCGAGACATACGCGCCGGAAGAATGCCTGCGCGACATCCGGAGAATCGACACCGGGTCGGCCCTCGAATTCGACAAATCGAAATGCCATGCGCTTGAGGATATCAAAGGAAAGGCTTTCCGGATCGCAGATCTCGAGGTGACGCCCTATCAAATAGGCACAGAGGAAATCGATTTCTGGTTCATTAGAGAGATGTTTATCCGCCCGTGGCTTCACGGAAGGCCGCAGGCGATTCCAGCCGGACTCAAGTGGCTCGCAACCCATCTTTACTGCAACGGCTTCGCTTTTCTGTTCAAGTTCCCGCCCGCCGGAAAGACTATGCTCTACTTCGGCAACCTCACGGAACAAGTTGATGAGTTGAGCGGAGTCAGCCGCGCGAACATACTGGCGATTCCATACTGCCCGGCAAACAACAAATGGATCGAGCAGTCGCAGTTTCTCATAAACAGGTTCAAGCCGGAAGTGACGCTGGTCCACCACTTCGACAATTTCATGAATCCCTACACCCTGTCGAAGTATATGGACCTGGATAAGTACCGAGCGGCGGTCCTGGAGAAATGCCCCGGCGCGAAGTTCTACTTCTCGAGGTTTCATAGGGAAGTGGAGTTGTCGGAGATTCTGAAATGCTGACTGTAAGAAGGGCAACGGGGCGAGACTTGGCTTCAATCACGGACATTTACAACGAAGCCATTGTAAAGACGGTCGCGACATTTGATACCGAGCCGAAGACTGTGGTCGAACAAGAAGCGTGGTTCGCGAATCATGGGTCTAAATACCCCATTGTCGTTGCCGAATCAGAGGGCGGCATTGTCGGCTGGGCGTCTCTCAGCAGATGGTCGGACCGCTGCGCCTACTCCGGCACTGCCGAAATCTCACTCTACGTGAGGGAGAACTGCCAGCGTAAAGGCATCGGGAAAAGACTCATCGAGGCAATACTCGAAGAAGGCCGGAAAGCAGGCCTCCACACCGTGGTCGCGCGGATTGTCGCAGGCAACGACATAAGCGTTCGGCTCCATGAGTCGACGGGGTTCCATCACATCGGAGTCATGAGAGAAGTCGGCCGAAAATTCGGCAAGGTTCTCGATGTGTATCTGATGCAGAAAATCTATGATTAGTCGGGACTCCGCGGATTCGCACAAACGCAAAAAGGGCGACGCCTCTCGCGCCGCCCTCTCACGCGCAAGCAGGATGCGCTGTGCATCTGCCAGATGCGGGATAATTTATGCAGCCTTGCGTATGGCCGCCCGTATTACTTCTTCATATAATTCTGGCCATGAACGCGAGAAAAGGCAATAAGGCGGCCCATATAGGCGTCTTCAGTTTCCGGTTTCCCTTCTCTCAAATCCCCCTTTGTCCCCCGTTGGTAAAGGGGGAAAGAGGAGGATTTCCCTTTCGTCTTTTTCCTTTCACCTTTCGCCTATTGCAATTACCCCTTACACGTGAGTCCGCCGTCCACCGGCAACTCGACGCCCGTGACGTATTTCGCCTCGTCCGACGCAAGGAACAGCGCCGCATAGGCTACATCCCACGCCTCTCCCATGCGATTCATCGGTACCGCAGCGTCGCGCATGCGAATAAGGTCTGCCTTCTCGATTCCGAGACGCTCTGAGATGCCCTCGATTGCCATCGGCGTCTTGATGAGGCCGGGCATAATGGCGTTCGCCCGGATGCCTTGATGCGCATATTGCATCGCAACCGAGCGTGTGAACGTGTTCACGCCACCCTTCGAGACGCTGTACGCCAGCATCGGATAAGGCGGGAACCTCACGGCGCCAAGAGAAGATATGTTCACGATTGCGCCACTGCCCTGTTTCTCCATATAAGGCAGAACATACTTGCACGTGAGGAACATGCTTTTCAGGTTCGTATCGATGGTTTTTCCCCATTCCTCCTCGCTCAACTCGACCGGTCCGCCTGCCGAGCCGATGCCGACATTGTTATGGAGAATATCGACTCGACCGTACACCTCAACGCATTTGTCGGCCATCCGCTTACAATCGTCGGCGCGCGTGACATCGGCCTGAAACGCGAAAGACTTGCCACCCTCGGCGTCTATCATGCCCTTTGTTTCCTGGGCCGACTTGAGCGAGCGGTCAACCAGCATCACCGACGCGCCTTCCCTCGCAAAGAGGATTGCGGTCGCCCTGCCGTTGCCCATGGTCTCGCCCGGCGTCGAACCCGCGCCAACCACCATCGCAACCTTGTTCGCCAAACGTCCGGCCATTATCTTTCTCCTTTATCTCTCCAGTCCGACACAGTTTTGCGATCCTTGCGCCCCTGCGGTCTTGTTCTTCCCTTTTCACGCTTTCTCAAATCCCCCTTCGTCCCCTTTTGCCAAAGGGGGAAAAGAGGGACTGTTCCCTTTGCTAAAGGGGGAAAGAGAGGAATTTCGCCCTTCGACTAGTAGCGACACAAACTAATTGCGAACCATAATGTCGGATTGGCCTCAGATTCTCAAACGCTCATGCGCCATTTATAACGTTTTGTTGTTTCTGTGTCAGCACACTAGTAGAGCGCCTCCTAAATAATGTTGCAATGCTCCCCCTTTGAAAAAGGGGGACAAAGGGGGATTTAGGAAGTCGCAGAAATCCTTGGAAAACAAGAGTCTTAAATCCCCCCTTCCCCCCTTTGCAAAGGGGGAAACGTCGCCGAGTTAAGTGCATGTTATTTAGGAAACGCTCTACTAGTAGAGCGCTTCCTAAGTAACGTTGCAATAGCCATAAAGAACGAGATTCTTCGCTTCGCTCAGAATGACGGTTATTGTTAGGCTCATGCTCAAAATGCTTATGCTATGTTATTTCGGAAACGTCATACTAGTGTGCTGAGTCATAAAAACGTAATCAGTTCCATGGGCCAAAATCTCAGCAAAATCGGACAAAACCGCATGTAACTTCATAAACGAATTAATGACTCAGGACACTAGTTAATCAGCCTTCTTCGGCGTGCGAGATAATCCACGAGCAAGTATTCGCCGAGTCGCTGGGGCGTGGAGAAAAACGCACGCCCCTTGTTTACCCTAGTCATTTGCTCGACGAAGTCCACGAGTTGAGGCCGCTCATCCAACATGAAGGTATTGATTACAATCCCTTTGCGGGTCAGTCGCGTCACCTCTTTCATGGTTTCCAGAAATATCTCCGGTGTCGGCGGATAGTCCACGTAGAGGTCGCCATCCCTGCAAAAAGCGGTCGGCTCGCCGTCAGTAATGATGATTATCTGGCGGTTTCTCCCGCGCTCGCGCGAGATGATCTCGTCCGCCAGCCTCAGGCCGTCCTGCATATTCGTGAACGGGTTGCCGAGGGAAAGATTCACGTGCGGTAGTTCCTCGGTCGTTAACTGGCGCGCGTACGTCGCGAAACCCACAATATGAAGCGTATCGCGGGGAAAACGAGTGCGAACAAGACTGTCTAGCGCGAGGATAACTTTCTTCGCCGCTTGCAGCTTCCTGTTCTGCGCCATAGTGTAGCTGAGGTCGAGCAGGAGGACATTCGAGCATTCGGTCGAGCGCCGCTCGTCATAAACTTCGAAGTCGCCGGGGGCGAGACTGATTGGCAACCGGCTTGCGTCGCGCGAGAGCGCATTCATCAGTGTCCTGCTCAGGTGGATGTTGAAGGAATCGCCGAAATTGTACGCCCTGGTCTGGCTTGTGTCCGGTTGTCCCGTCCCCTTCACTGCAACCTCGTGGCCGCCAAGACTTCCTTTGCCAAGATTCGAGAAAATGTCGGAAAGCGCTTTCTGGCCGATTTGTCTCATGGCGCGCGGGCTCAATCTCAGAGTCTCGCCGTCGCTCTCGAGGTAGCCGGTTTGCACAAGTTGCTTGCACAGCTCTTCAATCGTCTTAAGATGCGTCACAGCCTCCGAGCCTAATATCTCCGACAGAAGTGATTCTTCGGCAGCGGATAGCATCCCCTTCTTCAGCTTCGCCTCGAGCCGTTCCATGTTAAGAATTCGGTTGACGAGCCCAAGCGCATCTTTGAGATCGACCGCTTGGTTTCCCGAAAAGCCGCTTTGCATATGCGCCCTCTCGACTGCGGCAATACCTCGAGCCTGTTCTGACAGCGACGCCAACTCCTCCCCCATCGACGGGTCTATGGGCTGGTAATCCTTCAGGTTATCGAGCGCGTGGCTGGGGCTGGGAGAAACCTGCTGGAGCTTAGCCAGTCTGCGGGCTTCTTCATCCCGCAACGCCCGGGTTTTTGCCTCGAGGTCGTATTTCTGCAAGAAAAGCTGCTCGAATTTCTTTTCGAGGCGCGCCTGGGCCTGCGCCGTATCACGCCTCTTGCCGGAGCGAATCTCATCCATCTTGCACATGACTTCGTCCACCCCACGCAGGAACGACTCTATCTTCCGATTAAGCTCCTGTTGCTTCAGCGCCAGTTTTTGCTCGAGCGCCTCGAGCTCGCGGGACACTACGGACTGAATCTGCCTGGATAGTTGGTCGATGAGAGGTTCCAACGTGTAGCGCTCAAGCTCCTGGTGTCGCCGATGTTTCAATTGAGAGGCCAGATGTTCGAGACCACGGAGGGAATCGCCGTACTTCTGCTTTACTCCCTGCTTGCACAGTTTAAGCAGAGCCTGATCGAGCGAACTCTGTTCGAGGATATGTTCGGCCAACTGATCCATGATTTCGGCCGAGTCGGGAAGCGGCAGCTCTTCGCGCCGGGCGGTTGCGGAGTATTTGTAAGCGCGCATAGTCCTATCCCTTATACCGCACCTGTGCGCCGAGTTGTTCTTTGTGGACCCGATTGTGCAGATATAAGCCCTCGAGGATAAATTCGACGATTGATGCCAGCACCGCCGGGCCACACTGCGGACGGAAGGACTCCGCCCTGGCCAACAGGTCGCTTATCCCGGAGAACTGGCGCAGGTACTCCTCGGAAGGAAGCGAGTCGGATACTATTGCTGTCGCGCCTTCGTGGAACGCGGCGACAACTCCCGCCAGCGAACCGACGTCGAAATACTTGTCGAAGGTCTGTCTTACCGCCTCGTTGATGAGGTGGCGGATCAACTTGTCTTCGCGCCCGTCCTCCGAGAATGATTCAAGCTCGAGCTTGCCCGCCGTGGAGGAGATTATCGCGGGAAGATCGCTGATTCGCGGGGAAACTTCTTTTTCCCCCAGCCGGATTGCGCGTTTCTCCGCGTTGCTCAACATGCACTCGGTGTTGCTGATGGACATCCGCACGCTCACGCCGGAATGCTGACTTACCTCTGCGCTTTGCCGCGCGAGAAACGTTATCTGAGTTACGATCTCCTGCATGAAAGGCGGCATCACGACTGCATAGCCGTCATCCTCGAAGCGACGACGCTCCTGCTCCACGATCTTTGATTCAATCGCCGGAGCAACGGGATAATGGGTGCGAATTTGCGAAGAATACCGGTCTTTGAGAGGTGTTATGATGCGTCCGCGGTTGGTATAGTCTTCGGGGTTTGCGCTTGCAACAATCAGCACGTCGAGAACGAGCCTGATCGAGAAACCCTTAATCTGGATGTCGCGCTCCTGCATGATATTGAACAGGCCGACCTGCACTTTCTCGGCAAGGTCGGGAAGCTCGTTGATCGACAATATGCCTCGATTCACGCGAGGGATCATCCCGAAATGAATTACGTGCTCGTCCGACAAGTACTTGCCCTCGGCGACCTTTATCGGGTCAACTTCTCCTATAAGGTCGGCGATCGTTACATCGGGAGTGGCCAGTTTTTCGGCGTATCTGCGCTCGGATGTTATCCACTCGATCTCGAGCGAGTCGCCCTGCTCCAATGTCTTTTCACGACATGACTTACAAATAGGAGCAAACGGGTTATCGTTTATCTCGCAGCCCTTTATGATGGGAATCTCTCTGTCGAGTAAGCGCGTCAGATTGCGGATCAACCGCGATTTGGCCTGGCCCCTTTCGCCAAGGAAAATCATGTCGTGTCCTGCCAGGACCGCATTCTCAAGCTGAGGTATAACGGTGCTTTCGTAACCGACTATGTCCTGAAACAGCGGCTCGCCCGTCTTCAGCTTCGCCATGAGGTTCTTCCGCATTTCCTCCCTGACGGGGAGAACCCGATACCGCGATTTTCTTAACTCCTTCAGTGTTTCGGGTTTCCAGATTTCTTTTGCTGCTTTCATGAAGATTACTTTTTCAGCCTTTGGCCGAACCTCCCTTTCAAAACGAATAAATCCTTCATCAATTATAGTTTCGGGTGACAAAGAATGTCAATTTGCTTTTTGTTGGTCCCGCTTCATGATCCCATTTTCCCTGGTTTTGGGCCTTGACGGGATGATATTTCGGTGGTATAATGACGCCGTGACGATATTCTGACATAGTGTCAGTCCTTATGCAAGGAGATATATGTCCACACGACATAGGGTAGCGCAGGAGCGACAGGCGCGGATGGAGCTTATCCTCGACAGCGCCGAGAAGCTTTTTGTTGCAAAGGGGTACAGCGAAACGTCGATTAACGATATTGCCGAGGACGCCGACTTTAGCCGAACATCTCTCTATCAATACTTCAACAGCAAGGAGGAGATGTATATCGGAATCCTCGAGCGGTACACCGACCTGCTTATCGAAGGTGTGACCAGGGCAACGGCTGCAGCTTCGGCAACGCCTGACAAGATCAAGGCATTCCTCGAAGCGATGCGGCAGATGAAGGACGAGAATCCGAGCTTCTTCGAGCTGTATTTCATCCAACGGCATCAAGTAGAGCCGCGGCTCTCGCCACAACTCAGGACGATCCTCAATGCAAAGCGCAGAACTCTTGAGAATGTGTTCCGCGATTTTTACCGGCGAGGCGCCGAAAGAGGAGAAGTCCGCGAGATAAGGGCAAAGGATGCGTCGAACCTCTTTTTTGCTCAAGTCACGGGTATGATGCTGTTGCATCAATACTATGAAGAGGAATTTGATGTGACGCTCGATGAGCATCTCGATAAGTCGCTGCAAATGTATCTTGAATTTGTCGAGAAGAAGAGCGGGAACACGAATCGCCACAGGAATGATGAATGATGAAAGAGAAGGACGGGACAGTTTCAGAAAGGGGTTTCAATCAGTGAGAGTCTGCGAAATCTGCGGATATGGGTTTTCAATCTACCATTATCTGCATGCACTCGCGATTCCCGTATTCAATCCAGAATCCAAAATCCAAAATAAATAGATGGAGGGACTTATCATGGCGCAGACCGCCACATGTATCCCGGTCTTATCTCCTCAAGAGGATCGGATCGAGAAGGGGCTTCCACTTGGACTGGTAAGCGAGGAGGCTCAGCGGAGTCGGGCCAGAATCCACAGGATGCTGAAAGGCTTTCGTGAGAAACCTATCCGCATCAACATCGAGAGGGCGCGCTTGCTGACGGAATCGTTCAAGGAGACGGAAGGCCAGCCGGTCATCTTGAGATGGGGCAAGGCGATGGCTCATATCCTCCGAAACATTTCGGTCCATATCGACGAGGATGAATTGATCGTGGGAAGCGCCGGTCCGCCCGGGCGTTACGCCATTCTGTTCCCGGAACTCGAGGAGCAGTTTTTCAGTGAGAACGTAAGGCCGACGGAGCCCGGTGAGAAACTCCTCCTGACCGAAGAGGACGCAAAGATTATCAATGAAGAACTCCGCCCCTATTGGATGGGCAAACAATATCACACGGCTTACATGAACGGCCTGCCGGATGACACACGCAGCCTGATCGAGATGCTCTGCATAGTCACTCCCACGGCGACCGCACGCACGTGTCTCGCGTGGAATCATGACTATGAAAAGGTTCTGAAGCGCGGGATCAGGGGAATCAAGGAAGAAGCCAAGGCAAAGCTGGCTGCGCTCGATCCGATGAACCCCAAGGATCGAGTTGAAAAAGAGCCGTTCCTCAAAGCCGCGCTCATGGTCTGCGACGCCATCGTCGAGTTCGCCCACCGACACGCCCGGCTTGCCGAAAGCATGGCCGCCGAAGAGCCTGATGAGGAGAGAAAGAAAGAGCTTCTGACGATTGCCGCGGTTTGCAGGCGCGTTCCCGAGAATCCTGCTGAGACGTTTCATGAAGCGGTTCAGTCCCAGTGGCTTGTTCAAACTGTTTCGCGGCTCGAACAACGCATCGGCGGGACAGTCGGCAACGGAAGAATCGATCAATACTTGTATCCATATTACAAGAAGGACGTCGAGGAAGGCCGACTCACGAAGGATGCGGCGCTCGAGCTTCTCGAATGCCTGTGGATAGGCATGGGGAGGAATGTCGAGATTTACACGATGCCGGGCAACTTCTCATACACCGACGGTTACGCCCACTGGGAGGCCACGACGATCGGCGGCGTGGACGCCTATGGAAAAGACGTAACCAACGAGTTGTCGTACTTGATGCTCGAATCGAAGAGGGAGTTTCCTCTCAACTATCCCGACCTCGCAGCCCGGATACATTCGGGCACACCCGAGCCGTTCCTGCACTCGATTGCCCAAACGATCAAGGAGGGCACAGGCTTCCCCAAACTCTTCTTTGATGAGGAGATTATTCCGCTGTTTCTCGCCAAGGGCGGAACGGTCGAGGAGGCCAACGACTATTGCATTTGCGGATGCACCGAAGCAAAGATGCTGAATCGCGATGCGATCACGACGGGATGCGCCTGGACGAACATGGGCGCAGTCCTGGAGATGTCATTGAACGACGGCAAACTGAAGCTTTTCGGTGACCGCCAGATTGGAGTCAAGACCGGCGATCCGAGAAGCTTCCGCTCGTATGATGACATGTGGAACGCATTCTGCCGGCAGGGCGAGTTCGTGATGAAGCACACTTTCACTCAGCAATATGTGGCGGACACGCTCAAATCGAAATTCATTGCGGCGCCGATGTCGTCGATGCTGCACGATCTCTGCATGAAGGAATGCAAAGACATGCATTCCGGCCCCATCGAGGGCGCATTGTATCTGGGATTCATCGACACACTTGGTTTCGCAACTGCGATAGATTCGCTCGCCGCGATCAAGAAGCTTGTCTTCGATGATGAGAAACTGTCAATGGACGAGTTGCTCGGCGCTCTCGATTGCAATTTCGAGGGCAAGGAAGCGATACGACAGATGTGCCTGAAAGCTCCGAAATATGGCAACAATGACATATATGCCGATAGCATCGGACGGGACATCGAGGAGTTCTTTGTCAGGCTGACCCGCAAATACAAGTCGGCCTTCGGCGGAGAACTGGATATTCGATACGTGACGATCACATCGCACATTCCGTTCGGGGCAGTGCTTGGCGCAACGCCTGACGGAAGAAAGGCCGGAGAGCCCGTTGCCGAGGGCGTGAGCCCGTCGCAAGGCGCTGACACGCACGGACCGACGGCGAGCCTCGCTTCTATTGCGAGAACCAAGGCGACAGGTTACAAGGAGCGCGCGGCGAGGTTGCTCAATATGAAACTGACTCCGTCCGCGATCCAGGGCCCGAGCGGCACGAAGAAACTCATGTCGCTGATAAGAACCGCGTGCGACCTGAAGATGTGGCACCTCCAGTTCAATATCATCAACAGAGACACCCTTATCGCAGCCCAAAAGAATCCGGAAAGATACAGGGACCTGCTTGTGCGAGTGGCGGGCTTCAGCGCGTACTTCGTTGACCTCTCACCGCAATTGCAGGATGAGATTATCAAAAGGACGGAGCACTCCTTCTGAGAAAGAAAAACGGATCGAATCCGCAGATTGCGCAGATTTTCACAGATTAAGAGAAGCATTTTCTTAATGAATCGATAGAAAGCGAAAATCTGCGTGAATCTGCGGATTCCTATGTTTGAGGTCTATGAACAATCGAGATTTGAATCGCGGTTTGATTTTCAACATACAGAAATTCTCTCTCCATGACGGGTCCGGCATAAGGACACTCGTCTTCCTCAAGGGGTGTCCTCTGTCCTGCAAATGGTGCTCCAACCCGGAGGGGCAGTCTTACACCCAACAACTTGCGTTCATTGTGAACAAATGCATCGGGACGGCGGAGTGCGCCTTGTGCATCCGGGCTTGTGATCCGAAGGCGATTGCGGGAACCAATGACGGCAAAGTTGAAATCAATCGGGAAGTGTGCAACAACTGCGGGAAATGTGTCGACGCCTGTCCTTCGAAGGCGCTCGAGCTTTTCGGCAAGCATATGACCGTCGAGGAAGTCATAAAGGCCGTCGAAGAAGACAGCAGCTTTTACGTACGCTCCGGCGGCGGCTTGACCCTGAGCGGCGGAGAGCCACTCTCGCAGCCCAGATTCGTCTTGGAACTGCTCAAGCGGGCTCAAGGCCGAGGCATCGACACCGCGATCGAAACGTCGGGGCTCTGCGCATGGGAAGACCTCGAAGCCGCTTGTCATCACGTCAATCAACTTTTCTACGATATCAAGTCGCTGGACGCCGCCAAACACAAGTCCTATGCCGGCGTGGATAACAAACCCATACTCGAAAACTTCCTGAGATTGCGCGTTGCTTTCCCAAACCTTCCAATGACCGTTCGCACTCCCGTCATTCCCGGATTCAACGACTCAACAGAAGATATCAAGGAAATAGTCCTCTTTCTCAAAAGCGTAAATGGGCCCATCAATTACGAACTCCTCGCGTATCACCGTTTCGGCGAGCAGAAATACCGC
>JACRIR010000098.1 GCA_016215705.1 Candidatus Poribacteria bacterium
ACTCACCCTTAGTGCCTCCTTTGAAAGAGACGGCGGCAAGGATCACCGACGAACTGCAATGCCGGAACAGTGATCCAAGGTGAGTGATGACGAAGCCATCTGAGGGAAACAACGAAATTGCCTGTTCGGGAACGCGATGCGCTTGAGGGAAATTCATGTTGGGTTCTTGGGGGGATATGAAAATGGGTTTACTTGCGGGGAAGGTTGCAGTTGTTACCGGCTCCGGCGGCGGCATAGGGCGATGCCATGCTCTTGCGCTGGCCAAGGAAGGCGCAAGTGTGGTCGTAAATGATGTTGGAGGGGACCGCAGCGGCTCCGGCGCAGGCAAATCGATGGCCGACAAAGTTGTAGACGAGATCAAGTCTATGGACAGGCAAGCCGTGGCAAACTATGACAGCGTGGCCACGATGGAAGGCGGCAGAAGAATAGTGAAGACTGCGCTTGAGGCATTTGGGCAACTCGACATCCTTGTCAACAATGCCGGCATCTTGCGGGACAAGACTCTGCTCAAGATGGATGAAGCTATGTGGGACGCCGTGATCGCGGTGCATCTCAAGGGAACATTCGCATGCACTCATGCCGCCGCGACCGTGATGAAGGACCAGGGGCGGGGCGGCCGGATCATCAATACGAGCTCGACATCGGGACTGCTCGGTATGTTCGGCCAGTCAAACTACGCTGCGGCAAAGGCCGGCATTGCCGGATTCACCCGCGTATGCGCGCTTGAATTGACAAAGTACGATATCAGCGTGAACGCAATTGTCCCGATTGCCAAAACCCGGATGACTGAGGACCTTCCCAGATATGCGGACCTGAAGGAAGGCGAGCTCGACCCTTCTCACATCTCGCCGGTGGTCGTGTTTCTAGCCTCTGACCTCGGGAAAGACATAAGCGGAAAGTTCTTCTTGATTCGCGGGCCGCACATTTCCGCCATGGAAATCAAGACCACCGAGGGCGTCAAAAAGAACGGCATGTGGACGCCCAAAGAAATCGCGGCAAACATTGACAAGATCATGGGTTGGTGAACCCGGGATGTGAAAGGGCGCCGGAAAATCGGGGACACGATGTCGCATCGTGTCCCCGATTTTCTGAGGCGTGATTCATCGCGCCCAATATGTGTTGTTTGGCTGCGGCCATGCAGCGATGTTCTCTCCGCGGCAAGAGCTCGCTTAGCGCTCATGTGCGCATCCGCCGTGGATAAGAAGCGGGCGGCATTTTTCCCTTGACAGAAACGGATGGCAAGTATATTATTTAATTGATTGACCCAATCAGTCAATAGATCGCCCCGACGAAAGGGAGGCTCACTTCTACATGTCGCGCAGAATAGCGGCGCAAGACCGGGTTGCAGAGATCGTGAAGGCCGCCATCAGTGTGTTTTGTCGAAAGGGATTTCGACAGGCGCAAATGAGCGAGATTGCTTCAGAGGCGGGGGTGTCCCACGGAACGCTCTATACCTATTTTGCCAGTAAGGAACACTTGTTCAGCTACGTGATGGAGAACGGCGCTCCCGGGGAGGGGAAATCCATGCCTCCCCCTGAGGCATCGTCGGCCCGGAGCGAACGAGATTTGCTTGAGATACTCAAGAAAGTTCTCAGGAAAGAGTGCCGGTTGAAAACTGTGGAGAAGTTTCTTCGGCGAAAACGCAGTGACGTCGACATGGCAAGCGAAATTCGGGAGATAATGGAAGAGTGGTGGGATATAATGGAGCGAAATCGAGTGCAGATTGCCATCCTCGACAAGTCACAGGTGGAATTCCCTGAACTGTCAGAAATCTACGACAAGTACGGGCGGCGTGGTCTCGCGGACCGGGTCGAGGTCTATCTGAGCGACCGCAGCCGATTAGGTTTGCTTCGTCCGGTGAACTCGATCACGGGCGCTGCTCATTTGATGCAGAGTTCATTGTCCCTGTTTTCATGGAAGCAGTTGATCAAGGACCGTTTGCCTGCTCTCGCGAAAGCGGAGGTGTTGCCGGACTTGATCGCAATCTTTACGCACGGATTGATACAAGAACAATCGTGAAAGAAGGGAGAAATCCAGGAAGGATTTGGAGGTATGATAATAGAAGATTTTACAGTTGAAACCGTTGAGATTGGAGGCTATCCGATTCAAACCTTCAAGAAACGTTTCCGGAATGTTTGGGAGATGTTTTCCAAATGCGCCACTGCTTTTGAGAATGAAATCTTCCTGGTCGAGGAACAAAACCGGCTCACTTTCCGGCAAACGGCGGAGATGGTAGCCGGCATGGCTGCAAATATAAAGGCGAAAACGGGCGTGAGCAAAGGCGACCATGTCGGAATCTTGATGGAGAATTCCATCCGCTTCATAATCACTTTCTGGGCCATCCAGAACCTGGGAGCGACAGCAGTCGTTTTCAATACCCGCCTGGCAGTTCCTGAACTGGAGCGACAGCTTCACTTTTCGGACCTGAAAGTACTGTTTTCTTCACCGCTCTTGTCAACAAAAATAGAAGAGATTCCTTCCGGTTCCCTTAGCTTCGGGCAGATCGTGTTCGGAGACGGCTGGCAGGAAGAGCTTTCCGGAAAGTCCCGAACAAATCCACCGGACGGAATTTCCGAGGACGACACGGCCCTCATTCTTTTCACTTCCGGGACGGCGGGAACGCCGAAAGGGGTAATGATTACTCATCGGAACATCATTACCAGCGCTCTCAAGGCGATGCGTATTATCTCTCAATACCCAGCTTTAAATGAGGCCGGACCGCAGAAAACATTGATTGCCGCTCCTCTTTTCCACGTCCTGGCGTTGCAGGAGCAAATGATGTCGGCGTTGGTTCTCGGCCGAGGTTGTGTTCTGCTTTCCTCCTTCAATCCGCAGGAAGTCGTGGACCTCCTAAAGCGTGAACGGGTCAGCATGATGGCGGGAACACCGACAATGTATTGGCTGCTACTCAATAGGACCCCCCTTCGCGAGGCGAATCTGGACAGCATCAGACTGATTACTTACGGCGGGGCTCCCATGCCACCGGACCTATTGAAGGAACTCCGCCAAACTTTTCCCGGTGTAATATGTCTGAATGGATATGGTTTGACGGAAGCCTCTGTCATCAGCACGCTCCAGGATCGTTCCAGCGAACTTCACCCTACATCAGTAGGCAAGCCGAATTTGTGTTCCGAAGTCAAGATTGTCGATCTTGCCAACGGGGGAGAGTTGGGTGTGAATGCCGTGGGTGAATTGGCGGTGCGGGGCGCGTTAGTCTCAAAGGGATATTATAAGTTGCCGGAGGAGACTGCCAGGGTATATCGGAACGGCTGGTTCTACACGGGGGACATGGCATACCAGGACTCCGATGGATTTCTCTATGTTGTAGGGCGAACACGTGAGATGATCAACCGCGGAGGGGAAAACGTATATCCTGTCGAAGTGGAAAATGTCCTTCATCTCCATCCCAAGATTCTGGATGTCGCGGTTTTTGGATTGCCTGACCCTGTTATGGGCAGTGCGGTTGCTTGCGCGGTTGTCCCCAGGCCGGACACCGAAGAGATCAGCGTGAATGAAATAAGGGAGTTTTGCACAGGCCAACTGGCCGATTACAAGATTCCCCGAAAAGTCTTCATTGTATCGGATTTGCCGAAAAACCCGGGTGGGAAGGTGATCAAAAAGAAACTTATTGAAGAGTTCACAGAGGCAGCAAACTCCGACAAATGAAAAAACGAAGCGGCTCCGATGAAAAGAAACCGAGTTATGTCCATGAAAATCACGATAAGAATTCACCAAATCCGCAATGAGGAACGGAAAGGAAGATGAACAATGGACTTTCAACTGACTGAAGAACAAACAATCTTCAAGAAGATGGTGCATGATTTTGCGGATGAACGCATTGCTCCGCTGGTTGACACCTGGGAGAGAGAAGGCGTTGCAATGGATCAAAAGCTCATCTCCGAGTATGCGGAACGGGGATTATTGGGGATTACCATTCCCGAGCAGTATGGTGGCGCAGGATTAGCGGCGTTTGACGCCATTCTGGCCATGGAAGAGTTGGCGCGAGTGAGCACTATCGCGTCCGGGCCCGTGTTTGAAAGCAGTTTCGGACCGATCCGGGTAGTGGAGCAGTTTGGCACCGAAGAACAAAAGCGACGCTTCATACCTCCTTGCTGTAAAGGCGAGAAATTCATGTCTATCGGCATGACTGAACCCGGCGCAGGCTCGGCGCTGACCGATCTAACGACCCGCGCCGTCCTTGAAGGGGACCATTACGTCGTGAATGGCCAAAAAAGGTTCATTTCCGGAGGAGGCCATTCGGATTTGTATATGGTCTATGTTAGGCTGAGTGAAAAGAAAGGACACAAGGGGATCGGCGGGCTGGTGATTGAAAAAGGCGCACCGGGATTCAGTTTCGGGAAACAGGAAGAGTTCATGGGACTTCGCGGGATGCCGAGTTGCGATTTAATTTTTGAAGACTGCATCGTGCCGAAGGAGAACCTGGTCATTCCTGAAGGCGGTTTCGCCAATCTGATGCAGGCTTTCTGTGTCGAGCGTTGCGGGAATGCCACTCAATCCCTCGGAATTGCATGGGGCGCCCTGGAAGCGGCCAAGAAGTATTCACAGGAGAGAGTTGCTTTCGGCAAGCCCATCTGTGAATTTCAAGGCGTTCAATTCCTTCTGGCCGACATGGCCATGAAGGTCGAGGCAGCCAGGCTGCTGATATACCGGGCGGCTGTCAATGCCGGCATCGGATTGCCTTCAATATTCGAATCGTCCGTGGCCAAGTGTTTCGCCAACGAAATGGCCAAAGAGGTCACCGACATGGCGCTCCAGGTCTTTGGGGGTTATGGCTATTCCAAAGAGTATCCGATTGAGCGAATGCTGCGGGACAGCCGAGGCTGGCCGGTCGCGGGAGGCACCGTGCAAATGCAGCGGATAAACATAGCGGGCGCCATGCTGGGAAGACGGTTCAACCAAAGATAACAGGCAAGATCACCGGGCGGTGAGCCGGCGAGAATGCGTCAAAGCTTTTCAACCACGGCGTCGAGGTCGCGTTTTTGCTTCTTATCGAGTTCCTTGAAAGGGAACCGGCAGCCAAAGTTGAAGCTGCGTTTCAACATGAGATATTTTAGCGCAGGGATTCCGCCATATCCCTTGATTGCGTCCCTCAGCATGTTGATTTCCCGCTGAATCTCCTCCGTGGGAGTATTCCAGAGCGCGACAAATGGTTCGGGATATACGTTTCCCAGGGCCGAGATGAAGCCATTCGCGCCGAGCGATTTGGCGTTCATGACGAAGTGATCGCCTCCGGCGAAAACGTCGAATGTCCTGCCGAACGAAGACACTATTTTGGCGATTCTCTCCTCGTTTGCAGAACTGTCCTTTATTCCGGCAATCAGCTTGCGGTCGGCCATGACCTTCAGCGCGGAGATGCTGATTTCGTTATTTGAGTACTTCGGAATGTTGTAGCAGTATATAGGAACTCCGCTGTGCTTACGCGCGAACTCATAGAAGTCGATTATCTCATCGTCCGTGAACGGGTAGTAGATTGGCGGCGGAAGGAAAATGCCGTCGGCGCCTTTGTCGGAAACGAACCGGCAAAGCTCGGCCATGGAGTCGGCGTCTGTTTCCCACGGACAGCACAAGACTGTCGCCCGGGCCGCGCATGCCTCTATTACCGTCGCGAAGAGATGCTTCTTTTCCGATAAGCTCAAGTAGAGGAATTCGCCGGTGGTTCCAGCCGGGCAGATTCCTCTGACACCCGCTTTGATGAGAAACTCGACGTGTGCCCGAATGGCGGCGGTGTCGAGAATTCCCTTATTGAAAGGTGTCAGGTTCGCAACATAGATTCCCTTGTCTTTCATTTGTCTCTCTTTCCCTTTTTGCCGCGACTTTTTCCAAGACAGATTATAGCAGATCGGTCTTCGGAGTGATACTTTAGGGGCGTACGACTGCTTGACATTTGGGGGGGCTGTCTATAACATGAAGGGAGAAAGCGGTCTTAACGAAGGTGAGAAGAGAATTGCCGAAATTCCAGACAGAATATCGTATTCCGAGTCCTGTTCTCAGGGTCTTCGAGGCGTTTGAGGCTGAAGGAATAATAATATACCTCGTCGGCGGAACCGTGCGTGAGATTCTGCGCAAATGCGCAGAAGGACTAAGCGATTTTGATTTTGCAACGCCGACCTCCGTGGAAGATACCGCGAGAATTCTCCGGAAGGCCGGAGTGCGGCCCATTCCCATCGGCCCCCAGTTCGGAACCATGGGGGCGTTTATCGATAACCTGAAAATCGACATAACCACGTTCAGGCGCGGTGAAGAATACGAGCCTCGTTCCCGCCATCCGCAGGTCGATTTCGGAGGAACCATCGAGGAGGACTTGCGGCGCCGTGATTTCTGCATGAACGCGATCGCGATGACGAAGTCGGGAGAGATAATCGACCCGTTTGACGGCATGCGAGACATCGAGAATAAGCACATCTCCGTTCCCGGAGACGCGGAGAAAACATTCAGTGATGATCCATTGCGCCTTTTGCGAGCGGCCCGTTTTGTCTCGCAACTCGGATACTCGGTTGTGCCGTCGGTCAAGAAGACGGCATTCAAGATGGCGTTTCTTATCACGGCGGTCTCACGCGAGCGCTGGAAAATGGAGATGGACAAGCTGCTCATGGGCGAGAACGTTCATAAAGGGCTCGAGTACATGCTCGAAAGCGGCCTGATGGCTTTCATGATGCCTGAACTGACTGTGCTGAGGGGATTCAATCAGACCGACGAGTACCATCACAAAGACGTGTGGGAGCACACCAAGCGCGCTCTCAATGCGTCTGTCAAGCAGCTCGATGTTCGGTGGGCTCTGCTATTGCATGACACAGGGAAACCCTACACGAAATCCATCGAAGACGGCCACGTGCACTTTTACCACCACGAGGTTGTCGGCGAAACACTTGCTCGAAGCATAATGTTTCGGCTCAAATTCTCGAATGAACTGCGGAAAAAAGTCTCGGCGCTTGTCCTCAAGCATATGCGCCCGAACATGTATGATGACGACTGGAGCGATTCCGCCGTGCGCAGGCTTGCAAAAGACGCTGAAGGCTACGTGTTCGATCTCATCAATCTTTCACGCGCCGATATAACCTCGATGCGGCCCGAAACCGTTCGTCGAGGGCTCTCGCGCCTCGACAAGCTCGAGCAGAGAATCAAAGGCGTGCTCGAAGAAGATTCAAAGCAGCCGTCGCTCCCGAAGGGGATGGGAAACGCGATTATGGAGCGGTTCGGAATTCCAGAGGGCCCGCAGGTGGGCGCATACATGGGCCGCCTCCATAAGGCGATCGAGGCGGGCAAGGTCGAGCCGGGCAGCGATTTCGAATACTATCTTAAGTTTCTGGAAGAAACAAAAGAACCGGGATGCTAACTGCAAAGGCGCAGACCCGAGGCGCAAAGATCGTAAAGCAAGAAGAATGAAAATCGGAATTCTTGGGGGTACGTTCGACCCGATCCACATCGGCCACCTGATAATCGCGGAGGAGGCGCTCTGGCAGTGTCGGCTGGATTCGGTGCTTTTCATGGTCACCGCGCATCCGCCTCACAAGAAGAGTCCGGAGGCTCCGGCAGAGGACAGATTCACGATGGTAGAATTGGCGCTCGAGGGTGAGCCGGCCTTCCGCCCATCGCGCCTCGAGATCGAGCGCGGCGGCAATTCTTACACCGTTCAAACGCTTAAGGAGTTGCACCGCTTGTATCCCGGCGCGGAGCACTACTGGGTTGTCGGGGCGGACTCTGTGCTCGAATTTTCGACGTGGCAGAGTCCCGATGACGTGATTCAAATGGCCAACTTGATTGTGGTTCCCCGGCCCGGCTTCGATCTATCACAGACAGACCCGAAGCTGCAGGGCAAGACTCACGTGCTCCGGACTCCGGAGATCGCGGTGTCATCGACGATCATTCGCGCGCGGTTGCACGAAGGAAAGCCCATCAGGTTCCTTGTTCCGGCGGCAGTCGAGCGGTATATACTCGAGCGGGGACTGTATTGCGTCGCAGGCTGACATATGAGACAGAAAGCTCTTGCATCACAGGAATATCTTGAGGTGGCCCGAAGATGCGCGGAGGAGCATCTAAAGGGGCGATTGCTCGAACACACTCGCGGATGCGTTGAAATGGCGCAGAAGCTGGCGCGTCGATTCGGGCTCGATGCGGATAAGGCCGCGACGGCCGCATATCTTCACGATATCACGAAGGCGTTCTCGCTCGAACAACAGACCGCGCTTCTGCAGAAACTGGGCATGTCGCCTGCGGAACTGGCGTCGCATTTGCCCGCGGTAGTTCATGGATGGCTGAGCGCCCTGATAGCGAAAAGAGAACTCGGAATCGATGATCCCGAAGTGCTTCAGGCGATCGAAGCGCACAGCACGGGTTGCGCCGGAATGTCCGATTTGTCCAAAGTTGTCTTTATCTCCGATTTCATCGAGCACACGCGAAGGTTTCCAAAAGCCGCCGAGCTTCGCGGCCGCGAGTATCCCACCCTTGACGAAGCCGTCATAACCATCCTCAGACGCAAACTCGAATACTTGCTCGAGGGAAGGGCAATCGTCGACCGCCGCGCAATAGAATGCTGGAACGAGCTGGTGGAGAGAGCCAGACAGAAAGAAACGTAGGTGGCTGCGCGGACGGCGCATTTCGGGCCAAAAACTATGGCACCGTCCCCTTCAAGGTGGATAGGAATTCAATGAACGGCTTGAAACATTGGGGACATCTGTCTGCAACCTCTTGATAATTGACCACGCTCAAAATCATCGGAGCATCGACCGTATCCCTGTAGTGCTGGCCGAATTTGTTGAAGAGTTCTTCAACAATGCGCTTTGGCGGATGATTGTGGTCTTGATCCTCGACCGGATTTCGCCATGTCGGCGTAAGGTGTTTTGCTCCAAGGCGTGACCTCAACGCTTCGTGAGAGGCCAAGATGAGAACTTCCATGTCGTGTTTGAAGCAAAAGACCTTGAAGCGGTTCTTGGCATGAAAGTCGTCGGGAGCTTCTTTGCCAAGCAGGGCAGCATGGAAGTTATTGAAGATTCCTCTCTCTAACTCCTCTACCGTCTCATGCGGGAATGCTCTGTTCTTGGGATAGAGGTCCGGCATGGCTACCACGACCGCGTGTGGATCGTTCAAGAGGATGTTTGCTGCTTTTCTTGGGACTTTTGTCAATACAGATTCCTTTTTATCGCCCGGAGGAGCTTCAAAGAAGACCACTGCAACGCCTTCGGTTCTTTTCTTCTCCAGCAGAGGCAACAGAAGTGCTTCCATAGCCGCCTTGTCGGAGGGGCCCTCAACATAAACAATGATTCTCATGCGAGCTGCTCCAACTCGTCGCTGCGGTGCATGAATTCGATCTCCTCTGCGCCGAAATCCTTAAGATTCGCCTTCAATACTTCTGAGTCTTTTGGTCGAATGAAAAGAGCCTCTCCACTCTCCTTCCGAAAAACCGCTATCCGAGATATGTCAAACTGCATGAGAAAGTATGAGGCATGCGTAGCCAAGAAAATCTGCGTTCGGTCGCAAGCTTTTTCGAACAATCCTGCCAGAATAGGCAATGTGCGCGGATGAACTCCTTGGTCAGGCTCGTCAATACAAATTAGCGATGGAGGATTCGGTTGCAGGGAGAGAGCAGTCCAACAGATGAGGCGCAAAATGCCGTCGGACAGATCCGCAAGGCTCAAGTCGCGATCTATGCCTTCTTCCTGCCAGAATGCAATAACTTCCCCAGGACCTCCACGAGCTTTCACCGTCAATCCCCTAAAGCCAGGAATAGCGGAACGCAAGTGCTGTTGAAGTTCCTCAAAGACAGGACGATGCTCGGTCATAAGATAGTGAAGAAGGGAGCTTAAATTGCCGGCATCCTCATGTAGAACGGGCTCTTGTTCAATCGGAACCGACTTACGAATCTTCTCGTTTGCTATGTTGAAAGAGCTATAAAACCTCCAACCCTCAATATACTCCCGCAGGCTATAAAGAGTTGTCATTGCAGGGTTTGTCATAGCGCTAAGAGCAAGCTGATTTGGGCGCTTAAGAGAGATTTCTTGTTTCTTCAGTTTTCGTGATTCTGGATCTTGGACGACACCGCGACGCTCCCTTATGTTCATGAATAAATAACGCTCTTCAAACTGTGGGTCCAAGGGCTTGGACGATTGAACTCGTTCGAAGGAAACATGGGTACGCCCTACGGGGCCCATTAACTCGCCTTGATATTGAATCGGGATTTTCTTCCCTGAATCAAGTTCAAGGCTCCACCAAAACCTTTCCGGACCGGGGATATGAAATATTAACTGTCCAATGGAACCTGTAACGATCTCAGGAGGGACGTCTTGACGAACACTATTTCGCAAGAATCTGAGGAACTCAAAAAGGCTTGATTTCCCGGCGCCGTTTGCCCCGACGAATATCTCCAGAGGGCCAAAGAACGCCAAGAAGTCTCTGAATGGTCTGTATCCCTGAATCTTAACGGAAAGAAGCCGCATAAGACAAGACCTTTCTGCTAACCAACGCATGCCAACTTGTTGTCTGACCTTATTAAAGATGCTTGTCCAAGCTAGCCAATTCTAACATAATGAATTTGGCGCACGCAACATGTCAAGCGGAACCTTCTCTCAAGTAAGAAGTTTCTTTATTGCTTCTGCTGCTTGATTTCCCGCTGTCACTGCTTCGGGAAAGTGGGTGACCGGATTTAGGTATTCGGCATTGGCGAAGATGATGCTTCCGAATGGCTTGCCGAGTTTTGGAAAGACTTCGGTCATGTATCCGGGGTACGGAACGCAATAGTTGCGGTTGCGCAGGAATACGTGAATGGCATCGACTTTTTCGATTGCACCGGGAAAGCGCATATCGAGTTCACTCAAAACCTGAGCGGCCATCTTCACCATCGCATCCCTGTCCTGCACGAGGTCGACGTCTTCCACGGACATCTTGTTGAAGCAGGTCATTATGTTCGGCCTCTGAGGTCCCTTGTCCCGACTGAACCAATCCTGAATCGTTATGGCCTGCACCGTGCAATCCATGACGCCCAGGCGGTAACCGCGCTGATAAATGGGTTTGCGGGAACAAAAGTGGAACGTCGGATAGCTGAACCTGCGCATCTGTCCCATCGCCTCTTTGAGCGCCGGGGGAATGTCTTCGATGATTTCCTTTGCGATATTAGCCTCGGCGTTGACGATAGCCGCTTTCGCGCGAACGGTGGAAACTTTTCCGTCATGCCAGTACGTTGCCAGCACGTTGCCGTCCGCATCATGCCGAACCTTATATACAAAGGCGCTCGTGAGTATCCGTCCCGGGCCGGCCTCGTCTATCTTCTTTGCCAATGTGCGGTTTATCAGGCCCAGTCCGCCCGGGAACGAACAAATGCCTGAGTCCTCGACGTAATCGCCTTCCCTGGCAGATGCAATGGCATAGTACGCCGAAACGTCACTCGTATGCGGGTAAGGTTTCGCAAGGAGCTCGTACCATTTCCTGAACTCGGATGAATAACCTTTCATGAATTCGGAAAAGGGTATCTTGTCGAGCTCGTCCTTGCGGCCCTCGACGTCTATCTTCGGCATATCAATGAAATAGAATCTTATCATGTCGCGTTTGACCGCCAAAGGCAGCGGCATGCGGATGAAACCGAGAACACTGTAGGGATTGGCTATTTGAACGTTTCCCGGAAAGACAACGACGAGTGGGCTGGTATCTTTATCCGGCGACAAACCCAAGTCGCGGCATAGGTCCCACACTGAGTCGGCCCATGTGCCGGGCATCCCTATATATTGGCCGCCGAGCGAGAAGGGCACGCCTTCCCATTCGCAGTACATCGAGTTGCCGCCGAATTCCGGCAGAGCCTCAAGCAATAGAATATTGCGATCCTTCAGACGATAAGCCGCCGTCAGCCCGCCCGCTCCGCCGCCGACTATTACGACGTCCGTTTCCCGCTCCGGCTTCGGAGTTTCCGCAAGTCTTCCCTCACGGAACATACGGTTGGGGCTGTCGGGGAAAACCTCGCCGTGGAAAGTTATCGCGCTCTCGATTTTGTCCGGAGGAACGGGTCTCAAGCTCCGGCTTCGCGCCTTATGGTAATCCCATCCGACTCTTGCTCCGAAGGCGCCGGCGCCGAGAGCGATCACTCCACCGCCTGCCAGCAATGCCTGCCTGATAAATGCGCGTCTGGGGGTGTTCATATTTGCCTCTCTCTATCGCTTGCGAGATTCTCACTCGCGGGAGACCATAGATTGCTCAGGCATTATCCAGAACTTCTCCGGACCTTGTTGCCGTAATCGAAAAAAACTCCAGATGACAATCGCTGGAAGGATTCAATATGATTCTGCGTCCGAATTTCTTTTCAAGCGCCGGAATAGATTCCGGCTCGGTGATACGAAGTTTTTCGATCACGTCCTTGTGCGCCGTCAGGGTAAGCGAGTCATGTCCGTTCTCCCTGCACTGCTTCTCCAGTTGTCTGAGCATTTGGAGCATAGTCGTCGTGGTCGATTTTACCCAGCCGGTCCCTTCGCAGTAGGGGCACAGTTCGCAGAGAGACGGGGTCAGGCTGAGTTTCACCCGTTTGCGCGTCATCTGCACAAGTCCGAGTTCGGTCATTCCGAGAACGTAGACCTTCGATCGGTCGGCCCTGAACGCTTCTTGAACCTCGTTCAAGAGTTTCTGCCGGTTGGTCGCTTTCTCCATATCAATGAAGTCCGAGAGAATGATTCCACCAATGTCGCGGAGTCTCAATTGCCGCGCGATTTCTCTGGCGGCTTCCATATTCGTCTTGAAAACGGTGTCCTCGAGCTTGCGCTTGCCGGTGAATTTGCCCGTGTTCACGTCAATCGTGGTGAGCGCCTCCGACTGGTCAATGACGATGTATCCGCCGCTCGGCAGCCACACCTTCTTGTGGAGCGCCTTCTCGATTTGATTCTCGAGGTCGTTCTTCTCGAAGAGGGGAACGCCGCCTCGATAGAGTTCCACGCGTGGTTTCAGATGGGGCGCCAGGTTCTCGAGAAGGTTCAGTACGGTATCATAATCCGGTTTGGAATCAATCACGAATCTTTCGATTTCGTCGTTGAACACGTCGCGCACCACGCGGGCGACTTGTCCGAGGTCGCGGTGCAGAATCGAAGGAGCGGACATGCTTTCCATTCGACGGATGATTTTTTGCCACAGACTTGTAAGATACTTTACGTCGGCCTCGAGTTCTTCTTTGCCTTTGCCTTCTCCGGCGGTTCTGACTATCACGCCCTGGCCCGGCGGGCATATTTTCGCCGCAATCTTCCGGAGGCGGTCACGTTCCTTTTCGTCTCCGATCTTGCGGGATACTCCGCGGTGCCTGACCGTCGGCATGAGAACGAGGTAGCGTCCGGGCAGGGAGATATAATTGGTCAGCCGCATCCCCTTCTGGCCCATGGGTTCCTTGACTACCTGCACCATGATTTCCTGTCCGCGCTTGAGCATGTCCTCGATTCTTGTCCTTCGTTTGCGTCTTCTGTGAGGACGGAACTCTTCGTCTTCCTCGACGTCTCCCTCGTCTACGTCTTCGTCGAAATCATCGATATTATCGGTAACGTCTGCGACGTACAAGAATCCGTTCTTCTCTGTTCCGACGTCGATGAATGCCGCTTCGATGCCGGGAATCACGCTCTTAACGATTCCCTTGTAAACGTTGCCGACGAGTCGCCGCTCGACTGTCCGCTCGATGAAGAGCTCGGTCAGCTTGCCCTCCTCCAGAAGGGCCACTCTCACTTCGCGCAAGTCGACGCTCGCAACCAGTTCCCGGTGGGGTTCCACCGGCCCCTTACTGCTCTTTGAAGTTGCCTTCCTCCTGTATTTCCTCATTTGCCTTTATCCTTAAGGGGCGGCCACCAAATCTTATTTCTGTTTTCATTATTCGCAGACATTTTGCCTTCTCAGGAGGAAGCTTAAGTATTGCCTGGGCCGCTTCCGATGCGCTGCAGGTTCCCTGGCCGCCCATTGTTATCTCCACCCGCAGCCACCGCAAGTCCTGCCCGGTCTCGACTCCCAAGTCTGCGACGAGTTGCCTTACGTCGACTACACTGGTTCCTTTCTTGCGCGCGCGCTCGAACGGCGCCGAATCTCTTACAAGGAATTCCCTGACCAAAGCATGCGCGTTGTCCAATGCTGCTCCTGCGCCTAATCTTATCATATAGCAGGCCGACGATGCATCAGACAGGCGCGGCGAAGACCCCGAAACCAGGCCGCTCTCGAGCAGGTCAAGTCCTGCCGGCATATTCGCCGCCAGCCGCTCATGAAACTCGCGGGGCGCAAGCATCTTCATAAGCGTTACGTCGGCCAGTTCGCAAGTGCTTTCGTACCCGAGAGGCAGCGCCGGGCCCATGCTGAGTTTCTGATGGGGATTGAAACCCTCCGAATAGGCGACTGGAATGCCGCCGCGGTTGAGCGCTCGCGTGAGCGCCCGTACCATGTCAAGATGCGAAATGAACCTGATTCGGCCGAGTTTCGTATATTTAATGCGAAAGGTCCACATGTCCGCAAACTCCGCAACCAAGGCATTGTTCTCTGCAATCCGCAGTGAATTGCTCGCTCCGTGACTTCTCGAGTTCTTGAATGAGGTACGACCTGGTTACTCCCGTCTCTACGTGGTCCCAAGGCAAGGAATCTTCGGGACGGTACGCGAAATCCGTGACCTGCCCGAAATCGGCGCCGCATGATGTCATCGCCGTTCGCCATGCGTCCACCCGAAGTTCGGATGACCATCCATCAAAGCGTGCGCCGGCGCGCCATGCCTCATATACGACGTTTCCCACGCGCCTATCGCCTCGCGCGAGAAGAGCTTCGAGCAGGCAAAGTATCGGTTCCCTCCAATTCAGCTTGACGTCTCTCGAGCGTACGCGCGATGTGATGGCGGAATATTTCCCGCGAAGCGCATCTTCGCCGACCATGTTCTCCCATTGGAATGGCGTATGGGCCTTGGGAATAAATGCAGAAACGCTTACGTTGGCGCGGAATCTGTTCCCCCGCGCTTTGCGGCCCAGGGCTCTGATCTTTTCGACCAGCGCGGCAATGGCCGCGAGGTCATCATCCGTTTCAGTCGGCAGTCCGACCATGAAATACAGTTTGAATACATCCCAGCCCGCTTCAAGCGCGCTCTCGAGTGAGCGGAACATCTCTCCTTCGGTGTAGTCCTTGTTTATGACGCGTCTCAAACGGTCAGTCGCCGCCTCGGGCGCGAACGTAAACCCGCTCTTGCGGACCTCCTGGATTCTGTCAGCAATCGCTATCGAGAAACTGTCGAGTCTGAGGGAAGGCAGCGCGATGGAAACGTGGCGTTCGGCCAGTTCGCAGGAGAGACGCCCGACGAGCTTTTCTATGTTGCTGTAGTCCGTTGAACTGAGCGAGGCCAGGGTTATTGTCTCGTACCCTGTTTTCGCGAGTCCTTCCTCCACAAGCCGGCAAACGGTCTCCAAACTTCGTTCACGCACTGGTCTGTAAGTCATGCCGGCATGGCAGAATCGGCAGCCGCGCGAGCAGCCTCTCATAATCTCGACTATGAACCGGTCGTGAACCGCTTCAACGAACGAAACAGGGGGAGCGGTGGGGAAGGGAGCCGCATCAAGGTCCTTGATCCAAAGCCGTTTCACTCTTTCGGGCGCGCGGCGTTTTGGGGTTATTCCGCAGAATCTCTTTCCCTCGTATCTTGGCTCGTAAAGCGAAGGCACATACACCCCCTCGACGCCGGCCCAGTCGTCGAGGAGCTCTTGTCGTCGACGGCCCTGTTGCTTGAACTCCGCGAATGCCTCAAGCAGGCGAAGTATAACTTCTTCGGCTTCGCCGATGACTAGTGCATCGAAGAAATCGGCCATCGGCTCGGGATTGAGCGAGCACGGGCCACCCGCAATGACGAACGGGTCTTTTTCTCCGCGTTCGGCGCCGAGCTTGGGAATCGAGGCAAGATCGAGCATGTTTATGACGTTCGTGTAGTTCATCTCATATTGAAGCGAGAACCCGACAATGTCGAACTCGCCGAGGGGGTGGAACGATTCGAGCGAATACAGGGGAATCTTGCGTTGTCGCATTTCCTTTTCCATATCGGGCCATGGGGCAAAGACTCGTTCGGCAAGATAGGATGGATTCGCGTTGATTATGTGGTATAGGATTTTGAGACCCAGATGCGACATCCCGATCTCATAAAGATCAGGAAAGGCCAGCGCCATGCGCGCGCGCGCGGAGGCCCAATCTTTGCCAAGGCCGTTGACTTCGCCGCCGACGTAACGGGCAGGCTTTGAAATCAGCGGAAGGAATTCCTCGAGTTTCTCAATCATTAGAAGATATGTGACCGTGTTTTGATGTTCAACAGAAGGCCCACACAGGCCATCATGGTAAGAAGGTTCGATCCGCCGTAGCTCATGAACGGCAGAGGGATACCGGTGACCGGCATGAGTCCGACGGTCATGAGCAAGTTGATAAGCACCTGAAAGGAGACAACAGTGATGATTCCGACGGCAAGCATGCTCCCCAGGAAATCCCGGGAGCTCTGTGCTATCTTCAGCGCTTGAAATAGGAGTCCTGCATATAGCAGGGCCACGATGAGCGAGCCCACGAAACCCCACTCTTCGGCAAATACGGAGAATATGAAGTCGCTGTGTTGCTCCGGCAGAAAATTGAGCTGACTCTGCGTGCCCCCCAGCCAACCTTTTCCGACAAGGCCCCCTGCGCCGACTGCTATCTTCGATTGGATGATTTGATAACTCGAGCCCAGCGGGTCGATGTCCGGATTGATGAACGAGAGAAGCCGATATTTCTGATATGTCTTCAGAGATTTCCAGAAGATCGGCATCATCGCGATTCCGCATCCGGCGAGAGTCGCCATATGGCTGGGTTTCGCGTTGGCCGCGAAAAGCATTCCGCCGATAAGGGCAACCAATACGAGGCCCGTGCCCAGGTCGGGCTGGATTACTATCAGGCCGCAGGGCGCTCCGGCGATTGCCAGGGCCACCATGAGGAATCGAGGCTCACGGATTCGTTCTCTGACGGCATCCAGGTATCGCGCCAACGCAAAGAGTGTGGTCACCTTCACGAACTCGGACGGCTGCAACTGGAAGCCGAACAGAGAAATCCATCTCTGCGCGCCCTTCACTTCTTTTCCTTCTATGAGAAGAATGAGGAGCAGAACCAACATGGCGCCATAGGCGTAATAGGAGAATCTCGCCATGAAGCGATAATCGATGATGATTGCCGCCGCCATACCGACCGTTCCCAAGAGCGCCCACATCAATTGGCGTGAGAAGTATGGCCGAAACTCATCGATACCCGATCTGTAAGACGATGAAAACACTGTTAACAAGCCGATGACTATTAGCATGGAGGCGCAGAGAAAGGCAACGTAGTCGATGCCCCGGAATAGCTGTCTCAACGTGGCCTTCATGTGGAAGTTCCCTCAGTGGTCGCTGCCGCCTGAACGGGTTGACGGCTTTTCATGATGCCTTCCGCTATCTTTCCGGCAACGATGACGGCGCTCTCAGAAGCATGGCCCGAATGTTCACAGAACACAACGATCACCACAGGCTCCAAGGGATAATCGAGAGCGGCCGCAAACCAGGCGTGGTCCCTCAGTTCGTATGGAATCTTTTCGAGTTGCGCTTTGGTCTCGGCGCGCACCTTGAATCTGGCTACTTGAGCGGTGCCGGTTTTGCCGATGAGCGGCACGCCCTCTTTTTTCGCGCGCCATGCAGTTCCATAAAGCGGCTGGCGCGATTCCACCGCCTGGCGCATTCCCTCCTTGACGGACGCCATCGCCTTTATGTTGCCGAGGGTAGCCCGGGGAGTCTTTTGGGCGTGAACCATCTCGAAACCTTCGGGTCCCTCGATGCTCTCGATCAGATATGGGGTGATGAGTTTGCCCCCGTTAACGACCGTTGCGACGGCTCTTGCCAATTGGAACGGTGTAACGAGCAAATACCCCTGACCGACCGATACGTTCACCGTTTCCCCGTTGTACCATTTCTTCTCGGATGGATTCTTGAACATCTTCGCCTTCCACGCGCGTGAAGGAACGAAGCCGCGCATTTCGCCCGGCAGTCCGACGCGGGTCGATTCTCCCAGGCCGAACATGCGCGCGTATTTCTCTATGCGGTCGATGCCGAGACGAAGGCCGAGGTTATAGAAAAACACGTCGCAGGAATAGGCGAGCGCGCTTACCACGTTCATGCTCCCATGTCCATGGTCCTTCCAACAGCGGAAACTGCGTCCGATGTTCAGGGAGCCGGTGCAGACAAACCTTGTCTCCGGAGTAATCACTCCTTCGCTGAGTCCTGCGTAGGCCATGATTACCTTGAAAGTCGATCCCGGCGGAAAAGCCTGAAGGCTCCGGTTGATCAGAGGATGTATGGGGCTGGTCAGTATTTCGATCCTCTCGTCGTCTCTGCCGAAAGAGACAAAAGCATTCGGATCGAAGGAAGGCCTGCTGACCATTGTCCGGATTGCGCCCGTGTTGGCGTCCATAACGATGACGGCGCCGGCATGCTCTCCCATTTCCGTCTCGGCTATCTGCTGGATCGTCGAGTCAAGTGTAAGACGCACAATGCTCCCCATGTTCGGAGGGTCTTCCCCGAGTGTCAGGAGGCTGCGGCCGGCAGTATCGATTCTCACTCGCGGGCTGCCCGTCGGGTCCAACTCGACTTGTGGATAGCCGTCCGCATACACCTGCACTTGCATGTGTCCGTCTTTTCCGCGGAGTGGTTTCTCGGCCACGAGTTCGATACCTGCCTTGCCGACGTAGTCGCCCATGTCATATCCCTGGTCCGACATGCGCTCGAGCTCGTCACCGTTGATCTCCCCAAGATAACCGAGCGCATGGGCGGCGTATCGGCCCAACGGAAATCGCCTGCACGGCTCGGCTGTTATGACGACTCCCGGGAGCTCCAGCGAACACTCTTCAATCTGAGCCGCCTGTTCGATCGAGACATCTCGCAACACTGTGATTTGTTTGAACGGAGCGTATCTCGAGGCGCGCGCCTGCTCGATGATCCTGTTTTTATCAAAATCCACGAATGACCGCAGCTTCGCCAGAGTCGCAGGCAGATTCGGAGACTCAGCGGGCGTAATGGACACGGTGAAGGAAGGCCTGTTATCGACGAGAAGGTTCCCGTTGCAATCATAAATGAGGCCGCGCGGCGCCTTGAGGGGAAGAAGGCGAATCCGGTTCTTGTCGGAGAGTCGTTTGTATTCCCCTCCGCTGATGAGCTGCAAGTGCGCAAGTCTCAGTGAGAAGATTGTGAAGCCTAATGCTATGGCCAGACTGAAGACTCGCAGCTTCTCATCGAATTTGATTCGTTCCCTATACTTTGCTTTCAGGTATAGTCTCATGCTCGACATCGTACTTCAGCTTCAGTCGCTGGTACAACGGCGCGTTCGGTTTTCTTATTAGTTTGAACGCGGGCGGCCCCAGCGCCGAAGTGTAGAGAGAGGTTAATATGATCGTCTTGACAATGTGATATCCTGAACCGGGCTCGTATTGCAGTGTTATCTTCAAAAGGCAGAACAGAATGCCAAAGACGCTCGCGCTCACGAACGTAACGAAAAGCTGCGCCGTCCAGTTCTCAGTCAACAGATAGTCCTGTGTGAGGGCGAGAAAATACGCCATGAACGTCAGCGAAAACGCGTTCATTCCGATGGCGCCGCCCGAGATAAAATCGCGCGAAAAGCCCAGAACGAACGCCAGCATCATCACTCTCCCGAAATGGGTCCGGCTGCTCGCAACGGTCACGGCCAAAACCGCGAGGTCCGGGCGTACGCTCGCGAACTCGACGGCTCTCATAAAGGTCGATTCGATGACTGCAAGCGCAAGGCCGGCCAAAAAGGCTGTTATCGTGAAGAATGCCATGTTACGTCTCAACTATCTCCCGCATCACTTTCGGTTTTGATTTCGGATGCAACGGCCGTTACGATCAGGGCCACTTCCTCTAATTTCCCAAAGTCGGTCGCCGGTGTCACGGTCGCCCATTTGAAAAGTGTGCCGGGCTTGCTCTTAACCTCACCCACCTGACCCACAAGCAAGCCCATCGGATAAATGCGACTGTTGCCGGAGGTGAGGAGAACGTCGCCCTTTTGCACATCCGCCGTCGACTCAAGGTACTTGAGTATACATCCGCCCTCATCGTTGCCCTGGACAATGCCCTGGGCTCTGCTGCGCTGAACAACGACGCCGACCCGTGAGCTCGAATCGGTGAGTAACAAGACTTTGCTTGTATGTCCGCGGGTTTCTACCACGTACCCTGCCAGCCCGTATGAAGAAAGCGCAGGTAAATACATCCGGACTCCATGCGAGTTCCCTCTGTCAATCGTGACTTCGCCGAACCACGGCGTCGGACTTGCGCCTATTACGCGGGCGACAATCTTTGGACCTTCTATTTTATTGGTAAAAGCAGCCAGCGCGCTCAACCGCTGTTCTCGCAGGAGCTCTTCTCTGAGAAGCGCTATTTCTTGCTGGAGTTGTCCTGCCTGCTTTCTGAGGGCGGCATTCTGCGCGCGGGTTCTGAAAAAATCGGGGACTATGTCGAGCGCATTGCGCCCGCCCGCATACATGCTTTCCGCCGTTTTTTGAAGGGGGGAAACCGCCTCCGAGGCGATTTCAATAGAAGCTCTCGACACCCATCTCCGATGCAGGCTGTCAATCATCAGCAGGCATGACATGCCGACAAGAAGAATGAGCGTTATTGGGCGTTTGTACTTCCATAAGAAATCAGGCAGGTACAACGGGTGGACACCTCTTAGGAAATGCGGGGGAAAAGACCCCCAGCAACCCGCCGTGCTGGTAACAGGCTCATCATATTGCGCTTTGGGCTCAGAGCAGGCGGTCCGCCAGCATTCCATCCAGGTATTTGCCTGCGCCCATTGCCACCGCCGTGAGCGGGTCGTCCGCCATCCTGACCGGGAGTTGCGTTTCCTCCCCGAGCAGTTTGTCCAATCCGCGCAGGAGAGAGCCTCCGCCGGCGAGCACCATGCCTCTATCTACGATATCTGCCGAGAGTTCCGGCGGCGTCCGTTCGAGAGTAATTTTTACGGAATCGAGGACGGCCGAAACAGGCTCGGCGAGGGCTTCGCGTATCTCTTCGGACGTGATTGTTATGGGCTTGGGCAGGCCGGCCACCATGTCGCGGCCTTTCACCGTCATGTGCATTTCCTCTTCCATCGGAAACGCAGAACCGAGCGCGATTTTTATCTCCTCGGCCGTCCGCTCGCCGATCATCAAGTTGTACGTCTTCTTAAGATGTTGAATAATGGCCTGGTCCATCTCATCGCCGGCTATCGGGATAGTTTTGCTGAAAACGATTCCGCCCAACGAAATAACGGCCACCTCGGTCGTTCCGCCGCCTATGTCTACAATCATGTTGCCGACGGGTTCCTGCACAGGGAGACCGGCCCCGATGGCGGCCGCCATAGGCTCTTCTATCAGGGAAACACTGCGAGCGCCCGCACGCGCAGCCGAATCCTCAACGGCCCTTTTCTCCACTTCGGTAATGCCGGACGGGACAGCGATAACCATCCGCGGCCTCACGAGGGACTTGCGGTTGTGCACCTTCTGGATAAAGTACTTGAGCATCTGCTCCGTAACCTCGAAGTCCGCTATGACCCCGTCTCTCATGGGCCGGATTGCGACTATGTTCCCCGGCGTGCGGCCTATCATCTGCTTGGCCTCGCTTCCGACAGCGAGCACGCGATTATCACCCTGTCTTATGGCGACTACGGAAGGCTCCCTCAGCACTATCCCCTGGCCCTTGACGTACACCAGTGTGTTCGCGGTCCCGAGGTCTATTCCCATGTCATTTGAGAAAAGACCTGCAATTGAGTCAAAAATCATGCTATTTCCTCCCCGGCTCTATGTATCGAGCGGGTCTGCAACCCCCTCAAATCAGACATCGTTACCACGCAAAACGTCTTTCCGAGCACAGATTTTACCATTTGCGGCAAAAAATGTCCACAAGCCGTTTTTTGTCACGAACACCCGACGTTTTCTGGCACGCGCTTCCTCGGGGACACTATGCCGCACCGTGTCCTCAAATGAGCGCCAATCTCCAAGGAGTGCAAAAGGAGTTCGGGCCTGTTTCGCGCGCCGGAATGGATCGCCCCTTGTTCTTGGCTTACTCACCGTTGTCAAGCATAAGTCCTTCTGCTATAATCTTTCACGCCTGACGTTGTATCCCGGGAATGATGCAAGTTCTGTGCCTGTTGGCGGCCCCTAATTCGAGGACACCATGGCGCATGGTGTCCCGAATTAAGGGAAACACTCGCCGGTTTCCCGGGAGTAGAGATGAAGACGCACAGGCGAATAACGGTAATGACTCATAAGGATTTGGTTAGTGCAACACAAAATCATCGAAAATACCGACAAACTTCAGCCGCCACAGTTCTGCGTCATCCCGCGAGCCGGCAAGACGCCGGTTACGGTTTGTCGCCAGCCGCTTCCCGCAGGCCTCGGCCCGAGAGAAGTCCTTCGAGCCCTTGAGGGCGGGAAATGTCTGTTCCTCCTGGAAAGCGCCGATGGTCCCATGAAGACCGCGCGTTATTCCGTCGCTGCGTGCGACCCTGTCATGAGGCTCAGGGCAAAGCATTCCCTCTGCCGCCTGGAGGGACCACGCGAAAGAGGAGAACACCGTGGCGACCCCATAAAGACCATGCGCGAGATTCTTGCCCCGTATCGAATTCCGCGCCAGGCCTCACTGCCCACCTTCTTCGGAGGCGCCGTCGGTCTTTTCTCGTATGACATGAAAAACTATTTCGAGGAACTGCCTGATACGGCGGAAGAAGACCTCGAGACACCCGATTGCGATATTGTGCTGGTGGATACGGTTATCGTGTTCGACCGAATGCAGAATACCTCCGAGATCATTGCCAGTGAATTCGATTCGTCCAACCTCTCTGAATCTCATTCAAGGGCGCAATCGAAGGCGATGGCGATGTTGGCGAAGCTCAACGCGGGTGTGTCCCGCTCAGGAGGGGCGAGGCAAATCAGGTTCGGCGAGATAAGCTCCACGCATACTCCGGCGAAATATGCGGAGATGGTGAAACGCGCAAAGGAGTATATTGCGGCGGGTGACATATTTCAGGCGAACCTGTCGCAGCGTCTTTGCGCCCCGTTTGAAGGGAACCCGATTGAGCTTTACAACAGGCTGTGCCGGATAAACCCGTCACCGTTTGCCTTCTATTTCGATTTCGGCGACTTTCAACTCGTGAGTTGCTCGCCCGAGCGGCTCGTTCGCTTGACGGATAACTTTGTCGAGACCCGCCCCATTGCAGGCACGCGCCCTCGTGGCCGTGACCCGCGCGAGGATGAAATGTTACGCAAGGAGTTGATAGCCCATCCAAAGGAAAACGCCGAGCACATCATGATAGTTGACATGGCTCGCAACGACATCGGGCGCGTGTGCGTCTGCGGCACAGTCAGGCCGGACGAACTCATGGTGATCGAGAAGTACTCGCACGTGTTTCATATCGTGTCGAATATAGTCGGGACGCTGCTGCCCGGCCGTGATTGTTTTGACCTGCTTGCCGCAGTGTTCCCGGGGGCAAGCATCACCGGTGTGCCGAAGATACGGTGCATGGAAATAATCGATGAACTCGAACCCGTTCGGCGCGGCCCCTATACCGGCTCTCTCGGGTGGATATCCTATTCGGGAGACATGGACCTCAATATCATTATCCGCACTTTTGTGGTGAAGGACGGAGGCGCCTATATTCAGGTCGGCGGCGGCATAGTAGCCGATTCCATGCCGGAACGCGAATATCACGAAAGTTTGAGCAAGGCTCAGGCGCTGGTGGAGGCGCTGAAAACGGGGGAACGGATGTGAATCCAACTCTCGTCTACCTCAATGGCAATTTTGTCCCCGAGACGGAGGCTTGCGTTTCCGTCTTTGACAGAGGATTCCTTTACGGAGACGGCGTGTTCGAGACGATGCGTTCGTATGACGGACGTATTTTTCGGCTTTGGCAACACATCCGACGGCTTCTCGAATCGGCCGACCTTATAGGTCTGCGGCTTTCTCATCGCCCGGAGCAGCTTGCTGAAATTTGCGTTCGACTCATGAAGAGGAACGACACCCAGGACTGTATTCTGAGGCTTAGCGTCACGCGCGGAAAATCGACCGGCGGAGTGGGTATCGCGCATGTGGCCGAGCCGACGATTGTAGCCTTTCTAAGGTCGCCTAGGTCTCTTCCGGCCGATGCGTATTCCAACGGAGTGTCTGCAAAAATCGTCTCGATACGCAGGACCGCGTCAAGCTCGCTTAGCGCTCGAATGAAATCCATGAACTTCCTCAACAACATCCTGGCCAAAGCTGAGGCCGAGAGCGGGGGAGCCGATGAGGCCATAATCCTGAATCAGACCGGATACGTGGCGGAGGCCAGCACGGCGAATATCTTCTTTGTGCGCGACAACTGTCTCGTGACGCCAAGCCTCAAATGCGATATTCTTGCGGGGATAACGCGCTCCGCGGTTCTGGAACTTGCACCGGCGTTGGGAATTCAATGCGAGGAAAGAGGCATAACGCCCTCCGAGATTGTCGAATTCAGTGAGTGTTTCCTCAGCAGCAGCGGAGTCGAGCTTCTTCCTATTAGGAAAATTGACGGTTCCGTAGTGGGCGCCGGCAAGCCGGGTCCGGTGTATGCGCGCCTGCATGAGGCCTATCGCGACCTGGTTCGAAAAGGCTAGTGAATGACCTCGACCCTTGAGTTGACCTTTCAAAAGCTCTCGATGCCGCATCTCGAAACAGTCCTCGAGATCGAGCGTCAAAGCTTCAAGACGCCCTGGAGCAAGTTCGCTTTCATTCATGAAATGCGGTTTGAAAGGTCTGTGTTCAAGGTCGCAAAAGTCGGAGACCACGTCGTCGGCTACGGGGGGTTCTGGCACGTTCTCGATGAGGCCCATATCTCGAACATAGCCGTTCACCCCGATCATCGCCGCAAAGGAATCGGCAGAAGACTGCTGAGTCATTTGCTCGAGGAGGCGGTCGCGCGGGGGGCGCTGAAGGCAACCCTGGAGGTGCGCAGATCGAACATCGCGGCGCAGAAGCTCTACGAAAGTTTCGGCTTTAAGATTGTCACCGTCAGAAAGTACTATTATTCGGACGAGAACGAGGACGCGCTTATCATGTGGAACGACGATATCGCGGCAACACTGGCGGGCGCTGACAGCCGGAATGCTCTGGAAACTCCGGAATGAACGTGTCCGGCGCAATAAACTGAAAATAGGGGACACGATGCCGCATCGTGTCCCCTATTTCTTATATGTCCCCGATTTTCTAAACAGTGCGACAACGGCGCTCAATCGTTAGTAACTCCACAGGCCGTCTTTCTTGCCTTAGATCTTATAAACCCTCTCCGCTGCCGAGCCCATCACGATGTCAACTTCTTCTTTGCTGAAGGTGAATTCCTTGCAGTCTACCGCGTTGATCACGCCCTCAACCCATTTCCTGGAGGGCATCACAAGTTGGAGATACGGGTTGTCGGTGCCGTACATCACGCGCCATGGGCCGATTTCGTCAAGCGCGCAGCGAAGCATGTGATAGAACTTTTCGGGATGAAAGAGGAATGTGCGCTGCCAGCCCGAGATATCGACATGGAGATTCCACTTCGTGCCGGCGAGCGCGAGCGCTTCTTCCCACCAGCAGAGGCCGACGTGCGCCATGACCATCTTGAGGTCCGGGAAGTCCGCCGCCGCGCTGTCGACAAAGACGGGCCGCGCATATTCTGCTTTCATCGGCGCGGGTTGTGTTCCGGTATGGAACAACACGGGCACATCGAGTTCCACAGCTTTCCGGTAGAGCGGATAGCAGACCGGATCGTCGGGATAGAATCCGGTCGTAGGGTGAAGCTTCAGTCCGCGCGCTCCTTGCTCGGTTACGCCCTTTTCGAGTTCCTTCACGGCGTCTTTGCGGCGCGGGTCAACTGCCACCAGGTGCGCCAGCCGTTTGGGATGCCTGGCGGCAATCTCTCCGAATATGCGGTTCACATCGGATATTGGCGCGCAGTCCGGTGTTCCCGAGCAGGGCTCGTCGGCGCCCATGGCGTAATCTACCGTAGTAATGACCGACACGTCCACCCCTGCTTCATCCATGTCCGCGATGAGGAGTTCGCCGGTCG
>JACRIR010000015.1 GCA_016215705.1 Candidatus Poribacteria bacterium
GCGGTACTAGTAGAGCGCTTCCTAAGTAACGTTGCAATAGCCATAAAGAACGAGATTCTTCGCTTCGCTCAGAATGACGGTTATTGTTAGGCTCATCCTCAAAATGCTTATGCTATGTTATTTCGGAAACGTCATACTAGTCAGCATTCACGCAGCCACTGTGCCTTGACATTCCGTGATGATTGGTTTATATTTGGAGATGCTAATTCCAAATATGGACGATAAATGGAAACGATAAAGAGGTTTCTCAAGCCGGAAAAGCAGAGCTTTTTCTTGCTCGGGCCGAGGGGCACGGGTAAATCCACGTTTATTAAGAAGGCGTTTCCAAATGCGCTGTATGTAGACCTTCTCCTTCCTGACGTCTTCAGAAATTATGCCGCGCATCCGGAGAGATTGCGGGAAACTGTGCATGCGCAGAAAGAGAAGAAGACCGTAGTTGTGGATGAGGTCCAGAAGGCGCCCGAACTTCTTGAAGTAGTGCATAGTCTCATCGAGGAGAAACGGGGCGCCCGGTTTATACTGACCGGCTCAAGCGCTCGAAAGCTTAGACGAGCGGGCGTTAACCTGCTTGCGGGCCGCGTACTTATGAAACACATGCACCCGTTTATGGCCTCCGAGCTGAAAGAGCTTTTTGATATCGGAAAGGCCCTGCGAGTCGGTATGATACCTCTCGTCCTTGATAGCGCGGACACCGTGGCGACGCTTCAGGCATACGTGGACCTATACCTCAGGGAAGAAGTGCAGATGGAGGGCCTGACGAGGAACATAGGCGCCTTTTCCCGCTTTCTCGAGTCGGTGAGTTTTTCCCACGGCGCTGTTCTCAACATAAGCAATGTGTCTCGTGAATGTCAGATCGAACGCAAGGTTGTTGAGGGTTACATCGGCATCCTTGAGGACCTGCTTTTGGCATACAGAATTCCGGTATTTACAAGGAGGGCGAAACGGGCTGTCGCAACGCATCCTAAGTTCTACTTCTTTGACACCGGCATTTTCGATGTCCTGCGTCCGTCCGGCCCGCTCGACCGTCCCGAGGAGAAATCAGGCGCGGCGTTGGAGGGGCTCGTCGCCCAGCACATCAGGGCATGGATAGATTACTTCCATCCCGGATGCAAGCTTTACTACTGGAGAACGAGCGCCGGATCGGAAGTTGATTTCGTCATATATGGGAAAGGCGTATTTCAGGCGATAGAGGTGAAGAACGCTTCAACCTTGCATCCTCAAGACCTTCGCGCATTAAGGGCATTCGGCGAGGACTATCCCGAGGCAAAGAGATTTCTTTTGTACATGGGGAGAGAAAGGCTTCTGAGAGATGGCATCTCCATCATGCCAGTGGCCGAATTCCTTCACATGCTGAGACCTTGAGAGTGTTTGCGAGGACAACGAAGGGGTCAGGTCTACACATTCACAGCACGTTTCCCTTGTGACAGAATATCCATATTGGGATTCTTGCGATTCCTGTATAACAACTACGCAGTCCAGAGTCTCAGAATTTGGATTCTCGAGCTTGGACTTTGGACTTGTGTGAACTTCAGAGTACTCCTTAATCCACGTCAAAGTTGAAATGATACTCATTCATCAGCGTCGGATGCTCTCCGATAAAGGCGTTATACGTGTACATGCCTAGCGGCGCAATGGCTGGAATCGGGTGCGTTAGATGCGCCGAACGGCTGCTCGATCCGCCGAGGGTTACCGAGTATGGCCCGAACAGCGCTCCCGAAGGAGGATATGTGATTCCGTCCGGCCGCGTCACATTGGTCCAATAGTCAAATGTTATGGGCGACCCGTCACAGTTGTTCACCGTAACGGTGTACCCAGCCGTGCCTCCCTGTGAAGCCTCATCCGAATCGGGGACAAGCCTGAGACTCAGTTGTTGGAGCCCCTCGATGTATTCATCTGCCCCAATGTCACAGCCCGCGCCTTGCGGCCGCGCGTCGCCATCGGCATCGTCGGCCGGCGCGCCTGAATTATTTCCTGCGTCGATACACGGTGAAGCGCAGGACAGGTGATAGTCACCGATATATTCAACTCCGTCCCGGTATCGTGGTTGGACAAACAACGGGTCCGCCGTGATGTTGCTGATGTTGTCCCAATCAAGCGTGCACCCTGGTTCCACACGAACCGATGATATTCCGCCTTCGACATTGCTGTAGCTGATCGAGACCGACGGGCAATTTTCTGCCGCTCCAATGGTCAGCGATGGTCCGTAATCTGATCCCCAACTGGCTGAATTCTTCCAGAGGATGCAGTTCTTGACTTCCAGTGTCGAGTAGTAGGCTGAAATACCGCCGCCCGCCGAAGCCGAGTTTTCGATGATGGCGCAGTTGGTCAGAACTGAAGGCGGCGTACAGGAGTAGTACAGTCCTGCGCCGTATGTGGCCGAGTTTCCGCTGACGATGCAGTTTGTGATGCCGGGAGAGCCTGCATACGCCAGAACACCGCCGCCCGCATATGCCGAGTTCCCGCTGATGGCGCAATTCCTGATATTTGGAGAAGGCACACCGGAACTGTAAATTCCACCTCCGTAAGTCGATGAGTTGCCGGCAATAAGGCAATTGCTGATTGTTGGCGAGGCGTTTTCCGTGAGTATGCCTCCACCGGCGTCAGCCGAGTTGTTGCTTATGACACAGTTCATAATGGTCGGTGACGCGTCACCGCAATAGATTCCACCGCCATTGCCTGGGACCGAGCCATTAGTGATCGTGAAGCCGTCCACGACCGAGCCGGGTCCCTCTCCGCTATGGAAGTAGAATCCTCTTCCACTATCTCCGCAATCGATAATGCAGTTCTCGCGGCCGTTTTCTGAGCGGAGTGTCAGCATCTTCTGTTTGAAATCAAGGTTCCTATTATTGGCGCCGGCGCAAACCCCGTCAGAAACGATAATGGTATCGCCACCGGCCGCTGTATCCAGAGCCGTTTGAATCTCGCAGTATGGATCGCCAGGTGTTCCTGAACCGGGGCATGTATTGCCGCAATCCACATATATGGTGTGCGGCCCGCAATCGGAGTCTTCTGCGTCGATCAACCCGTCACAATCGTTATCAGCTCCATCATCGCAGGTCTCGATAGCGCCCGGATAGTTGTTCGGGTTATTATCATGGCAATCGCCATCACACTCGGAATACGTGTCGCCATCATCATCCGTTGTCTGCACGCTGGTCGCCGCCTCAAGGGTGTTTCCGTACGCGTCCATGTTGATCCTGCCGCCGTTCGGCTCGGGCTCGATGGAATAGTCGGAGGCCGGATCTCCGGCGTCGATGCCCGGCGAGCATGCTTGCAGATGATAATCACCGCCTCCGGGATTCAAAAAAAACGGATCGGAGTCGATGTTGCCCGGACCAGAGGTGAGACTGCAATCCGCCTCAACGTATGCGGCCCCCGCGCCACCCTCGACATCACAGTAGCTGAGAGTGAGAGAAGCCCCCCAACGGAGCGCTATCTCCGGTCCACCATCGACAGCCGAATTGTCCCACAAGATGCAGTTGGTGACCGTTGCTGAGGCGCCTGAAAAAGCTCTTATCCCCCCGCCATATCCATCATGGGACAAAAAATGCAGGACGCGATTGCCGCTAATCGTACAATTTGAGATAATCGGCGAGGAATCCCGACAGGAAATCCCGCCACCTCCATTCTCCTCTGCCGTGTTGTTCACGATGACACAATTGGTGATGAGCGGTGAGGAACTGTAGCAGTAAATTCCACCGCCGGTCGCAAGGGAAGTGCAATTTTCGATGATACAATTCCGGATCGTTGGCGATGCGCCCCAGCATTGAATCCCGCCGCCCTCGGTATAATGACCGTTCCTGATCGTAATACCGTCCACCACCGAGTCCCGACCATCACCGCCCCTGAATAAGAAGGCCGGATAGCTGCCCTCACTATCGATAACGCAGTTGGCCGGCCCGTTCTCCGAGCGTACGGTGGCGGCCTTGCCGTTGAATTTCAGCCACTTGTTCCCGTCGCCCGTATATATGCCGTCCCGCAGAACGATGGTTCCTCCGGCGACCACGGCGTCCAGCGCCGCCTGTATTGTTGAGTAGTCATCGGGAACATAGACGGTATCGGGCGAAACATATGCATCAGAACCCGTGTTGTAGCCGAAGCCGCTCGGGCGGGTGTCGCCATCGATGTCGTCACCCGGCTTGCCGGATGAAGCGGCGGCCTCGACAGCGGGAACAGGGAAAACGGCTCCGTATGCCGGGGCCGATGTGAAGAGCATTATTGCTGCCGCAGTTACAGAGAAGGCTATTGCGAACGGTTTCATTTTCCATTACTCCCGGCTTGGACTTCACAAAGACGGCACAGGGAAGAACGCGCACGCAAGATAACTAATAGTTTAATTATAGCATGTAAGTAACCAAAAAGTCAAGTCATATTGCATTTTCACTCACAAAATTGACCCGAGGGAAAACAGGAACAGAGAGACAGGGCTCACTCCTGGAAACTAGGATAAGGTCTGAAAAAGAAGAATTATTGGGAACACGAATTACGAAATTACATCTATAGAAACACGAATGCAGGCTCCACAATGTCACTCCTGTGCAGAGCCTGTCCTCGACTCTGATCGGGGGCAGGAATCCATGACAAGAGATTCTTTGGAACCGCCGATGGGTCAGATATGTAGGGTGCCCCGCCATTGTGGGACTGCACCCTTTCGAGATCGCCTTGTAGTCGCGAATTTATTCGCATGATTGGCATTGTGGCCGTCTGAGTGGATGTGCGGCCTAAAATATTTTCTTAGATTCTTGATCTGAATTTACTGCTCTTCACCCGACCTCCTA
>JACRIR010000100.1 GCA_016215705.1 Candidatus Poribacteria bacterium
ACGATCGCTCGAGCTGCTTCAATAAATCAAGCGCCGACTTCTTCGTCTTACCAGCTCGCTTGATCTCCGTCACAAAACTCGGCCATGGACCCTTCTCCAACTCGTCCAACATCGGCGTCCCATTCTCACTCATAGCTCTCTCCTGTCTACCCTACGCTTCATTAATTATAGAAAAAATGCAGCCACAGACACGTTTCCGGCTTCGAGGACAGACGAAAGAAACATCATACATCGTACACTCCGGCATCCTCTTGCGCCCTCCGAGTCATAGCTACACACTTCTAGCGTGCATGTCAGAACTGGAACAATGTGGAGGGAAGTAACTACCAATACAACCTCATGAAAAAGCAACTAGCATGCCAGAGAACCAGGGGAGAAGGTAAGCGCCTCATATCATCAACTTCAACTCCTTGGAACCATTATACTTATCCATACTTGTTCTGTCAAATGAATACCAAACGACACCCAAATTCGACAATGCCAAACAATCGTGAATACGAAATATTTGCATAGTAAAACCATATGGAATGGGGCACTATGCAAATTTTGCAAGGCAGTCCGCCTGGAGCCTCTAAAAGGGTCGTAATCAGTTCGTGTCAAAATACTTCGATGATTCTGAGATCAGACCGCGATTCCGTGCTGTGGCAAAAGGTCTGACAATTCCTCACCGCAGGCGGTCGTCAAATCCTCCTTTGAAACTGCCCCGCAATTGGCTAACTGGCAGCCAACTCCGTAAGTGCAAATCCATTCGTACAATGTTTTCGGACCCTTTCCGAATCTCGCCTAAGAATGAATTCGCGCCTACGGAATAGCGAGATGGATTCTTCTTCGCCTTGTCCCGGTTTCCCCTTTGTCCCCTCGACAGCCTTTTGCTCTGGACGCCAGTGGCTGCGAAAGCTAAAATAGTTGTGAAGAAAGGATGGGGACTCATGATGATCGAAATCGACGGCTCATACCTTGAGGGCGGCGGCGCCATCCTGAGAGTGGCCTCGGCCCTCGCCGCAGTTACCGGCAAGCCAATGAAGGTTCACAAGATTCGAGCCGGAAGGAAGAACCCGGGCCTTAGAGCGCAACATTTGGAAGGTCTTAAGGCAGTAGCTGAGTTGTGCTCCGGGCGTCTGGTAAATGCCGAGCTTGGTTCAACCGAAATCGAATTTCATCCTGGAGTAATCAGGCCGGCAAAGCTCGAGATTCAGATATCTACCGCCGGAGCATTGGGATTGGTCTTCCAGTCGCTCAAAGTTCCACTCTGCCTGGCAGGCGACGAGGTAACCGTAAACATACGCGGCGGGGCGACCTTTGGGAAATGGGCGCCGCCAGTGCCTTACACGATGAACGTGCTGCTTCCAGTCTTAAAGAATATAGGGTACACCGCCGAGATAACAATTAAGAAACACGGGTTCTATCCGAGGGGCGGAGCGGAAGTCGAGATGAGGGGCTTCCCCTGCCTCTATCCTATTGAGCCGAATTCATTCAGCCTCTTTTCCCGTAAACCCTTCCGGCCTTTGCATATGATAGACCGTGGCGCTGTTGGAAAAATCGCCGGCATATCTGTTGCCAGCAAACATCTCCGCAAACCCAGGGTCGCCGAAAGACAGGCCGAGGCCGCAAAGAAGAGTCTGGAGGCAAGGGGACTGGAAGTTTCAGTTGATGCACAGTATGCAGACGCCGCGTGCGCGGGTTCAGGCGTCGTGCTATGGGCAACCACAAGCACCGGCGCCATCCTGGGCGCAGACTCGCTCGGTGAACGAGGCAAACCATCAGAGAAGGTCGGAGAAGAAGCGGCAATGCAAATACTCCAAACAATTGATTCGGGCGCGACGGTCGATAAACACCTTTCGGACCAGTTGCTCATTTTCATGGCGCTGGCCGAAGGCCAATCAGCCATCACCGCCCCCGAACTCACAGACCACGCCAGGACGAATATCTGTGTCATACAAAATTTCCTGCCGGTCGAGTTCAAAATAACCGACGGCACGCCAACCCTGATCGAATGCTCGGGGAAAGAAAGAGAATCGGAATAGGGATGACGCGAATCCGCTCATATCCGTGCAACTTGCTTCTTCATTTGTGTTCCTGCTTTTTCTTATTCACTCCTCCGCTTTGAAGGACTGCATCAGATCGAAGAGTTCTTCCGGCGAAATGCTCTCCTCGCCCGCCATGTATTTGCGCGAGAGAACATAGTATGAAATTGCATTCTGCTCGATGAATTCAGGGCGACCCTTGCCATCTATGATGCGCCCGGGCACACCCACTACGAGCGAGTTGGGTGGAACGATGGTGTTCTCTTTTACCAATGCATTCGCGGCTATGAGAGTGCCATCGCCTATCCGAGCGCCGTCCATGATGGTCGCCCCCATTCCTATCATGACGCGATTCCCGATTGTGCACGCATGCATGATCGTTGAATGCGCCGCAGTGACAAAATCGCCGATGCTTGTCGGGTGCGTGGGCGAACAATGGATGGTCGCGTGGTCCTGAATGTTTGTGTACCGGCCGACAGTGATGCAGTTGAAGTCGGCGCGGATGACTGCATTCGCCCATATGCTGCAATTCCTGCCGATCGTGAGATTCCCGTGCATGACAGCAGTAGGATGAACATAGACGGTTGGATCAATATTCACTGGAATGCCTCCACAAGAATTGGGACCATAAACTTGTTTTTCTTCTTTTGTTCTAATTCCAATCTAAAATAACTCAATCACCCACTTCAAACAGACGGCGAGGTGTGTTCGATAACAACTCCACTCCACTGGCTTTTACAATGAACGAGTCTTCTACTTTGATCGCGCCGAAGCCGGGAATGATTGTGTTGATTTCTATCGCAAGCGTCATATTCTCTTTGATTATTGTCGGATCGTCCGGGCCTATAATCGGTGGCTCATCGAGCTCGAGACCAAGCCCGTGTCCCACAAATCTCCCCTTCTCCTCGTATCCCATAAAATATTCGCCATATTTCGTCTTAGCGGCGGCCTGAACACCCTGCGCATAAACCTCGGCTGCCGGCACACCCGGCCGGATGGCGGACAGAATCTCATCCTCGACTTCACAGAGGGCGTCAAAAACATCTTTCTGTTTCTTCGAGGCCTTCCCGATAACGTATTGCCTTGTCGCATCGGTTATATAACCGTGGTAGCAGCCTGTAATATCAATCATAATGAGGTCGCCGCGCTTCAAAGCCCGACTCGAGGCGCTGATCCGCATCGCGGGGCTGAGCCCGATTCCCGTGGCGACATTGGCAAAGCCCGCAAAACGGGTAAGATTCTCGCCCGAGCCGATCATGCCGTACATCGTGTATGCATCGAAACGTCTGTTGACAAGGATGCCCTCGTGTTTGTTCCGCCGGAGCTCGGCCTCTATCGCGGCTGCCATCTCGATCTCGTCCATGCCGTCGCGGATCACTTCGAGCGCACGCCGCTGTCCCTTTTCAATCATCGAAGCTGATACGCGAACGAACTCGAGTTCACGCTCGTCCTTTATCATGCGCTGTGAAATTATCAGCGAACTGACGTTTACGAACGCTGCGTGTGGCAGCGCATCGCGAATCTTGAAAAACAATTCCGCCGGTATCACATCGAGCTCGAGACCGATTGTCAAACGATCAAGTTCCTCAGAACGAACCTGTTCCGCGACCGAACGCAAGCTGCCGTCGGCGACAACGTCGCTCACGGTGGCGTCCTGCCGGGCGAACCCGATTGCCCGCCGTACATACAACCGCGCCGTTTGATGGGTTATCAATAGAATACTCGGAACCGAGACACCCGCGTAGTAATAAATATCCCGAGAATAGAGCAGGATGGCTGCCTGAATAGAATTGCGCGCCATTTCAGCGCGAAAGACGTTGATGCGTTGCTCAGACATCGTCGTTTTTCTCGATTTTGGATCCGTATCTGCAGGTTAAGCGGATTCTCAATAATTAAGAGGGCACACCTGACTTTATCACTACTTCACTCATCATTCACCATCTGTCATTCACTTCGCCTTGCCCTTTTCCCCTATTGTTAGCTCCAGCCCTTCGATGGCGTCAACAAGATGACTTCGAACTTTGCCGGCCGCCGCCATCATTGCGCAGGCCATCGTTTCTCGAAGTTCGTCATCGGTTGCTCCGGCTTCCTTTGCGCCCGCAAAGTGGGCTTTCGTTCAATGGCCGCAGCCGGCGACCGCAGCCGCAGCCAACAAAACAAGCTCACGCGTCTTTTCGTCAAGTGAACCTTCGATGTACTCGAACCGAAGAAACTTGTTGGTTTTCCTGATTGCGCTTTTCTCTTTCATGGCATCCTCCAAAAGAGACGTTGAATCCGCAGAGTCCGTTGATTTGCGTGGTTCTTCACCGCTTAGGTGCAGAGAGGATGGGAAGAATGATAGCAGGGATCAAGCGGAATGGCAACAAGAATAGGTAGTGATGGAGTGACTGCAGAAAGCTATCGTCTTTTCCAGGGTCTTTCCAGGAATCCAATGAACAGATGTATGAAAAAGCCTAATGCGCCCCCGAGTACAATCCAGTCAAGAGGCACAGCCCAAATTGCCGAAAACAGTTGGTGGACGCCAAGGAATGCGGCGAAACCTGCCGCCCCTCCCACAGCGCCCCATATCAAGCAACCGATCAGATATCCGGCGGACCTCTCATATACACCGTCGGCGATTCCGAGGAATCCGCCGATGACTGCGCCATACAGCGCCTCACGATATGAGGATTTCAACGGACCGAACGTGGGCGCGCCGAATCCTGACGTAAGCATGTACGTGGCCACAGCGCCCCCGATGATCCCCAGGGTGAGCGAAAACATTCCCCTCAGTGTCTTTTTATAAGCGATGCCGACAGCGGCTCCGATGAGTCCTCCGTATAAGAAGAGGCTCAATTGAAAGAGGGTCTCCCGGCTCATGGGCCAACGACCAGTCCGTTCGGCGGCGGCTACCAACAAGCCCGCAAGAACGCCCGCCAACGCGCCCAGCGGCATGCGCGCGTGTTCGCGCTCAGGGGCATAGTCTCCCAACCCTGCATTCTTCTCGACCTTGCTCACGCGGTCGATGACCCGCGCCGACCTTTCCGGCGCCGACATCTTGTACACTTCAACGCGATTCAGTTGAGGAGGCTCAGCTTCGGGTTCAGCGAAAGGCGCGGCAGTCGTCGCGGCCGGAGCCAACTTGATCTCTTCTTCGTTGCGGAGCCACCACGGCAGGTATTTGCCCTGCATGGGGATGCCGATATCCTGCTGGCCGGTCAAAACGGCTTTGAGTTCCGCTGCGCTTTGCCATCTGCCTTCAGCTTCTTTTCGCAGGCATTTCAACACCACCGTGTTCAACCAGACAGACAAGCCTTCAATCGGCTTCGGGATAACGTGCAGATGTTGAAGGCTTACTTCTTTTCCCTTGAACGGCGGCGTTCCCGCCAACATCTCGTACATCGTTATCCCGAGCGAATAGATGTCGGTTCGCCCATCGAGCGGGCGGCCGAAAATCTGTTCCGGACTCATGTAAATCGGCGTGCCGCCACCCAATTCGCTGCTGTCAGTTTCGCTCATAAAGGCAATCCCGAAATCCGCGAGCTTGACACGATGGTCGCTCGTGATAAGAATATTGCTCGGTTTTATGTCTCTGTGTATCACTTCTTCGGCATGCGCATACTTGAGCGCTTCGCAAACTTGAGGGATATAGCGCAAAACCTCGGCCTCGGTGAAGCGCCGATTTGGTTTCCTCAGCGCCATCGAGGCGAGCGATTCTCCCTCCACGTACTCCATTAGAAGATACTTCACCCCGGCCGTCTCCTCGAAATTGTAAAGGCGGATGATATTCGGATGGGCCAGCTTCATGGCGGCCTTTGCCTCGCGCTTCAGACTCATGATGGCCGAAATGTCGTTCGCCAGGCCGTCGAGCAGAAACTTTATGGCAACATCCATGCCTAACTGGCGATCATGAGCCAGGAACAATAGCCCCATGCCGCCGCGCGCAATCTTCTCTTTCAACTCATATCGACTGCCCAGGCTGCGGCTGTACCTTTCAATCAGCTCGCGGTCATCGGCCTCTGACGAGGGAGCACCCGTCTCCTCCGCCACGGCGACCGGAACTTCCGCAGCTCGAATGTGCGAAAATTTCTGACTGCATTTGTGGCAGAAGTTGGCGTCGTCTCGATTTTCCACGCCGCAGTTATCACAAAACATGATCTAGTGCCTCGATTGAGTCCGGGGCGGAAACTCCGGGTCCACGTAACCGATGAGATATCGCCGCAGCATCTCGATAGCAAGAACGGTTGCGCGTGTTTGGTTCAATGAGTCTATCCCTCCAAAAAGGAATTGCCAATAGGCGGACCCCGTCTCCGATTCAACGGCGATGCATGTTTTCCCTGATTCCTTTTCGTCAGTCTCAAGCTGTTCAGAGCCGGGCAATATGCCAAGCGCCGCCACTGCAATATCAGACCCCGAGCGACCCCGCATCTCTCTGGCCAGAGCTACGACAAGAGACCGATGATTACGTTTTTCGTCACTCCAGCGACGGGTTTCGACTCCGGCGAGACGGCGGCGAGCCTCCTCGCTGTGTGCGACAACGGCCTCAATCAATGCCTGACTCCCAATGGATGTGAACCTCTGCGCTATGCCTCCGCCGGTCAATGTTTCCACCAGGGCAAGCGACTTCTGCTTCTGCGTAAGCATCGTGTTGACAGTGCCTTCCAGCGTATCGTCGTCAGCCCCGAATATCAGCGGCCCAAGGCGGCCACGAATATCCGCCTCCATTACCGCAATCTTATCCGTCGCCTCGGACAAACTTGGCGCCTTGGCCGTTATTCGGAGCAAAATCTGTGCCGGTTCGGCCAAAATGCCAAGCGTCGGGTTTGACGAGTCCCGGAGGAGGTCGCCCACTTGCGTGTCCACCCTGCTTTCACCCATTCCGCAGATTTTGAGAACACGCGAAACAATCGTGACTTCTCCAAGTGAAAACCTTTTCCGAAGAAAGGGAATCACAAAAGTCTCGGTGAGGAATTTCAACTCGCGAGGAACGCCTGGAAGCGAGATGATTACCCTCCCGTTTTTCTCGGCGACGAACCCGGGGGCGGTGCCCACCGGATTCTCAATAGCGATGGCGTCCCGTGGGATGAACGCCTGCTTGCGATTGTTCGGGCTCATGGTGAATCCATGCCGCTTGAACAAACCCTCGATCTGATCGAATAGCTCCTGCCGGAATTCGAGCGGCTGACCGACCACATCAGCGACCACCTCGCGCGTGAGATCATCTTCCGTCGGCCCGATGCCGCCGGAAGTAATGACGATGTCCGACCGCATCAGCGCGTTCTCAATAACCTCCGCCATCCTCCGCCAATTGTCGCCAACCGTGGTCTTGAAGAACAGGTTTATTCCGGCGCCAGCCAGTTCTCTCGCCAGATACGCGGCATTCGTGTCAACAATCTGACCAAGCAAAAGCTCGGAACCGATCATGATAATTTCTGCGTTCATAGTCTCCTCAATAGCTTTCGTAAACCAGTCCATCGCCGGAAAATGTTCCGTCAATTAGGTCTAACGCCAGGAACTGTTCCGTCGGTTGAGTCTATCGTTCGAAAATGTTCCGCAGTACTTCGTAGGGGCGACCCGGCGGGTCGCCCTCAAACCAGAATCCGAATCGCTACACAAAAAAGGATTGGTTCGCCAATTGCGGAACAGTCTATGAAGGGGGATTTGTCAGTGCCCCAAATTTCGCGAATTCTAACACGGCATAGGAGACGTGTCAATTCGCGAACTGGAGACATAAGGAATGGTAGGCGTCTGCGAATGATCCGGATGATGCGATTCTAGTGGGCGCTACTGGACTCGAACCAGTGGCCTCTGCGATGTGAACGCAGCGCTCCAACCAACTGAGCTAAGCGCCCCGGCGCAACAACAGTATAGTGACACACAACGCCTTTTGTCAAATGCCACAAGTACGCAAACGAGTTGCCGCCACAGGTGCAGACGAAAAGAGCTTTTCGCCTTATTTCATCTCCCTCAGTTTCGCCTTGGCCTGGTCGGCCTCGCTCGAAAGCGGATAGGCGTCCAAAACCTTCTGGAACATTTTTCTGGCTTCGTCTTTCTTGCCTGTTTCCACCAGGGCGTAGCCGGACTTCAGCATCGCTCGCGGAACCTTATTGCCCGTCGGGTAGCGCGTGATCACTTTGTTGAATGCGCCGACGGCCTCCTCGTATTTGCCCTCGGCATAATAGCACTCCCCTATCCAGTATTGGGCGTTGTCAGCCAGGTCGGTGTCAGGATATTGCTTCAGATACTCCTCGAAACCGTTCCGCGCGAGCGGATAGTTCTGCCGGACGTAGTCCTCGTAGGCAGTATCGTAGAGCTTCGTGTAGTCTACGAGCCCTACTGACTCCGACGGCACGGATTCCTCGCCCCGGCTGCCGGCATTCTCGGGGGCAGCCGGCTGAGTGACAGGCGACGATGATTCTTCAGGCGGAGTGCTGCCTTCGGGCGGTCTCGGAGGCGACGATGCCCTGGTCATCGCTTTCAGCGCGTCCATCTGGCTGTACATGTTCAGCTTGAGGTTGGTGATCTCCTGCTTGAGGGCCGTCAACTCGTGTCGTGTCTCCTCCAGTTTGCTATCGATTTGTTGCTGGCCTTCTTGCAGCGCAATCAACGTCTCTCGCTGGGCAGCCTGTTTCTTCAGAAGGTCCTGGCAGGGCGACGAAGCTGCCGGCCCCACGCTCTGTTTGATTTCCTCGACGTCGCGCCTCATCCGCACAATGTCGGACCGGATATAGCCAAGCTCTTGTTCGGACGCCGTCTGGCATCCGGCCTGCCCCATAAAGAAGTATGACAACAGGCACACAAAAGCAAACCAGGCCTTAGATGGGTGTGACATACGTCCCCCTTACGCCTCTTTTCGTGATTTCAAAAGCTCTTGCGTCATTCCCGCGCAGGCGGCATGATCCGCTCAGGATGATATCTTGAATTCATCCCGACGATTCATTTTCCAAGCGGATTCATCGTGGCCATCGACCGCTGGTCTCTCTTCGCCGTAGCTGATCGTGAAAATACGATCCGCGCTTATTCCGACGCTCAGGAGATAGCGACGCGCGGAAAGAGCACGCCGTTCGCCGAGGGCTAGGTTGTATTCGTTGGTGCCACGCTCGTCGCAATGTCCTTCGATCTGCACGTTGACACTAGCATTGTTTTTCAGCCAGTCTGCGGCCCTATCGAGATTCTTTATCGCCTCGGGCGTTAGGACTGCGCTGTCGTAGTCAAAATAGATCGTCTTGAGTTCCTCTTTTGCTTCCTTGAAGAGAAGCTCGCGCGCGAGCGGAGTCTGGGGAATCGGAGTTTCGCCTTCTTCGATACCTTCACCCGGTCGTTCACCCAATGGTCCTTCGCCGGGACGCTCGGGCGCGACCGGCGTCGCTACCTGTTGCTCGGCGGGAAACTTCGGGGCCGCCGTCGTGCTCTTGCGAGCGCAGCCGGTGCAATTAACAAGAAGAACCAGTAGAATCATACAAACCAGCAAACCCGTCAGCTTGCGATACATTTGTTCCTCCTTCCAAAAAGATATCCTGCCAGACCTCGTCTTATTTCTGTGGGCTTTCATGAAACCTCATAATTCAGTTCCCGCTTCCGCGGGAATGAAACGACCCCGACCCGTTTCCTGCCCGGATGATCCGCAACCGACGGGGCGGTTACTCTCAACAAACCGGCGACTCTCTCGGACGCCCCGACAAAGCGTTCAGGGCGACCACGCAGGGGACATACAATCACCTCCTCCTGAGGTAACTCCTTTTGTGCCGGAACCATCGGCCCGCATGAGGTAGATGTCTCTGCGGCCCCCCACTTTTGAGCTGTAGGCAAGATACCTGCCATCGGGCGACCATGTCGGGTCTTCGTTGCCGCCGCTCACGGTCAAGCGGGTGGGTTCGCCGCCGGTCGGGCTGATCGTGTAAATATCACCCCTCGACCCGGCGCTCGAAACATATGCAATCTTATCGCCTGTCGATGACCACACAGGCGATGTGTTATATGAGCCGGAATAAGTGAGCCTTCGCAGGTTGACCCCCTCACGGTCGGTGATATAGACCTGGGGCGAACCGGAGCGATCAGATACGAACGCTATCTCGCGTCCGCTGGGCGACCAAGTGGGAGAGGTGTCGACCTTGGGGTTGCGGGTAAGCCTCGTGAGCCCCTTTGTTTTCATATCGAGCAAGTATACCTCGGGGTTTCCATCTTTGCTGAGCGTAAGCGCGAGCGTTCTGCCGTCGGGCGAAAAGGCCGGTGTCGTGTTCAATCCGATATACCCTGAGAGGCGGACATAACTCCGGGCCTTGAGGTCAACAACATAGACATCGGGGTTTCGGTCGCGATAGGAAGTAAAGACGACCTTGCTGCCGTCGGGCGCCCACCGGGGCGAAAGCGCGATCGAGTTGTCATGAGTAAGCTGGTAGGAATTGCGGCCGTCGTAATCCATGATATGGATTTCTTTGTTCGGACCTTTTCTTTTCACATACGCAATCGACGTCGTGGCGATGCCGCGCTTGCCGGTGTAACGGTAGACGATCTCGTCGGCAAAGCTATGGGCGATAAGCCGGCCTTCGCGTTGGTTACCCTTGTAGAATCTGCCGAAGATGCGCGTCTCCGACTCCACGTCGAACAGAGCGGCCTCGAGCGTTACGTAGTCACTCAGTTGTTTGTAACCACCCTGTACGACGGCCTGCACGCCGAGAGGGAGCCATGCCTTCAGCGGTGCGCCGGCAGCGGACTGGCTTTGAAGCGGAGGCGACGGAAACACCTGGAACAATCCGCTAAAGTCGAGGTCATCGCGGATTATTTGCGCCATCTCCTCGCCTTTGAGAAATCCTGCGGCGGGAGGCGTGGCCGGATCGCTCGTGAACGGCGGTATGCCGATTTTGATTCGGGCCATACCCAACTTACGAATATCAATCTCTATGTCACTCTGCGCGAGCAAGACGCTTCCAAAAAGAAGCAGCGCTGCAAGCGAGAGGATCGCGGTAACCCACCTGCGAATCATGCATTTTCTCCGTATTCAAACCCGAACCGGATACCCATGATATTGCCTCTGTAACTTTCAGGAAGCGGCGGAAACGGAGCGGCTCTGAGCACGGCGCGATATCCGGATTGATCGACGAGCGGAACATTCGATGTTTCAAAGACCTCGGGTGGCGCCACAAAGCCACCGTCGCGCCCTATTTCGAACCTGATTACCACGCGCGCATGGACTCCGTCCGTCAGCACATGACGCGGCTCTATCCAGTTTTGCCAAACCTTGCGCCTGATTATTTCAATGTACCATCTCAACTCGGGATTGATGAGGTCCTTGCTGACATTGCCGGGCCCCACGACATCGCCGGGGTCACCGGAAGTGACAAAATCCTGGTCAGCTTTGGACGCCACTTGCTTCGGCTCAGGGCGAACCGGTTCTTCCTCCGACTCGACAGGTTCTTCCTTCTTCGGCGGCGCCGCTGACATCGCGGCTTCGTCCGGTTTCTCCTTTGGCTTTGGAGTTTTCTCCTTCTTAGGCGTTTCGACCTTCTTTTGCGATGCCAGCGCCACCTGTTTCTTGTCCGGCGGCTTCTGGATAGCTTTCTTGGTTTCCTTGACAGGCTTCGGTTTCGGCTGTTCGAGCTTCTTCGCGATGACACTCGAAACCTGTTTGGCCATTGCGGCTCCCGGGCGACTCATATCCACCAGGTCCACGCTGTAAATGATTGGTAGTTTCCTGAAGGAGAGATTGAGCGCTCTGGCCATCATGAAAGAGGTGATAAGGCATAGATGGAAGACCACCGAATACATGAGCATTCGACTCATGTGCGGCGCCGGCCAAAGCCCCGTTGTCAAACCCTGAGGATCAATATGACCTGTAGTTGTACGAACAATAAATGGTCTCATGGCACACTCTCAAGATATTATACATGAAATTCGCCAAAATTCAAGGACAATCTGCGAGTTACGCCACAATATGTTGTTAACCCGCGATTGGACTGCTACAAGAAATAGGCACACTCAGATACCTGGCATTAATTGCCGATGAAGAAGGACCCGACTGGGGATTGGCAAAAGACGGACAGTTTATCCCTTGCCCATTTCACCCATTTCGCCTCATGCGACAATGCATAAAGAGACTCCAAGAGACATCTCTTGCCACGGAGACCACGGGGGGTTTATGGTTCATGGTTTATGGTTCATGGTCTACAGCAACCGGTTTACGGTTTAGGGTCCACAGTATACGTTCACGGTTCGCGGTCAGGACAAGAGAGGGTTTGGGGTTCAAGGTTGGGTGAAGGCTGGAACACGAATGAAGCGAATGGAATACGAATAAAACGAATCATTAGCCACGGAGGGCGCAGAGGTCTCAGAGAAGGGAAAAGAAGAAGCTTTGGGAACCACGGATGCACACGGATTAACGCGGATTTAAGGAAAAGAAGAAAGGAAAAACAAGAAGAAGAGTTGGATCACGAATCTAACGAATAAAGAAGAACACGGATTTGGGGAAAAAGATAAGAGCAATATATTTGACTATGGATATCGCTGATTCTTCTATTACTTTGTAAACGACCACACCTCGTCGCTTGTTATGATGGTTCGCGGCTCATAGAGCCAATCAACGCCACGCACACGCCAGTATATGGGCTTGTCTGAAGGAATCCTATCCCATAGTGATTGCGGCATTGTCCATGACGTCTCATAAAGCTCCAACTGGAGATTCTCCCATGTTGACCAGCGAGTCCTGAACGTGGGCGACAGGCTCGCGTCAACGGAAAACATCACGACTTGCCCCCCACTTGGTTCCCATAGAAAAGTGGGAGGTGACTCCAAGAAGGACATGTTAGCAGGAGATACTAAATCTATCTGAGTTAAATCAGAGCGGACCTTGATCAGCCACACATCAGTGGCGCCCTTTCCGTATAACAAAGTCTCTCCGGCAATGATATAGCCGCCGTCCGTGGTCTGTTGTACGCTATTGCCAACCGCATAAGATGACCCGTAAGATGGCCCGCCAAAGGTCTTATCCCAGAGCTTGTTGCCCGAGGAGTCGGTCTTGATCAGCCACGTGGCACCCTTTCCGTCGTCTGACAAAATAGATCCGGCAATGATATAGCCGCCGTCCGTGGTCTGTTGCACGCTATTACCGTGATCGTCAGTAGATGCTTCGCCAAAAGTTTTATCCCAGAGCTTGTTGCCCAAGGAGTCGGTCTTGATCAGCCACACATCATGGGGGCCTACTAAATAGACATCAGCCCCTCTGGCACTTCCGGCAATGACATAGCCGCCGTCCGTGGTCTGTTGCACGCTATTACCGCGATCGTCAGTAGATGCTTCGCCAAAAGTTTTATCCCAGAGCTTGTTGCCCAGGGAGTCGGTCTTGATCAGCCACGCGTTGTAGAGAGCCGATCCAGACGGCATAGTGTTTCCAGTCCCTCCGGCAATGATATAGCCGCCGTCAGTGGTCTGTTGCACGCTGAGAGCGTGATCGTTGACTCTTCCTAAGCCGAAGGTCTTATCCCAGAGCTTGTTTCCCAAGGAGTCGGTCTTGATCAGCAACACATCATAGGCGCCCTCTCCCCAAGTCTCTCCGGCAATGATATAGCCGCCATCAATGGTCTGTTGTACATCATAACCGTGATCGTTGACTGCTCCGCCGAGCGTCCTATCCCAGAGCTTGTTGCCCGAAGAGTCGGTCTTGATCAGCCACACGTCTCTGCCGCCGGCTCCGTATGAGTCAGTCCATCCGGCAATGATATAGCCGCCGTCAGTGGTCTGTTGGACGCATTCACCGTAATCGTAGCCTGCTCCGCCGAAAGTCCTATCCCAGAGCTTGTTTCCTAATGGGTCAGTCTTGATCAGCAACACATCTTGCCGAGTGACTCCGACAATGATATAGCCGCCGTCAGTGGTCTGTTGGACGCATTCACCTTCGTCAGAAGATGCTCCCCCGAACGTCTTATCCCAATCAAGACTCTGTGCTCGCGCTACAGAAATAAATAAAAACACGAGAACAGCGGCAATGATTATTGCAGCGAATCTTCTCACGTTCCGACACCCTCCCTTATGGTCACTCCTCACCCTTGCTATCCGTAACCGCCGAACATGCGCCGACTCCTTTGTGTATTCCTTACTTTACTTTGAAATCGAAATGATACTCATTCAGAATAGTCGGATAATCACCGACGAAGCCGTTGAACGTGTAATCGCCCAGCGGAGCAACCGTCGGGATCTTGTTCGTCTGCCGGCCCGAACGACTTGCGGAGCCGTTCAAAGTCACCGGATACGGTCCAAACAGCCACCCTGACGGCGGGTGAGTAGTCCCGCTCGGGAGCACAACGTTCGTCCAGTAATCATATGTTGCAGTTGTCGCATCGCAGTTCGTTATCGTTATGTTATATCCGAGAGTGCCTCCCCGCGAAATTTGCTCCGAATCAGGAACAAGTCTCAAGCTGACGTGCTGGAGCCCTTCAACATATTCGTCCGCTCCCATGTCGCAGGCCGCTCCTTGTGGTCGCGTGTCAGCGTCAACATCATTGCCCGGCGCGCCGGAAGATGTTCCTGCATCGATACACGGCGAAGCGCACAGCAGATGATAATCGCTTATGGAGTTGACCCCGTCTGAGTATTGCGGCTGGACAAACAGCGGGTCCACCGTCAGGTTGCTCGTGTTGCTCCAATTAAGCGTACAACCCGAATCCACAGCAATGTAGGATGTGCCTCCCTCGACATCGCTGTAGTTAATCGAAACCGATGAACAAGCGCCCGCCGCGCCAAGTGTCATTGCCGGTCCGCAGGTGGTTCCCCACGTCGCGACATTCCTCCACAAGATGCAGTTCTTGATTTCCAGTGTCGAAGCGTAACACGAAATGCCGCCGCCGCCCGAAGCTATGTTTTCGGTGACAGTGCAATTTGTCAAAACTGACGATGGGGTGAACGAGTAATACATCCCCCCTCCGTATTCCGCTGAGTTGCCGCTGATAACGCAGTTCGTGATCACAGGAGAGCCGGCATACGCCATAACGCCGCCTCCTGCATATGCCGAGTTTTCACGGATAGTGCAATTGATGATATTCGCAGCGGGTGTTACCGAGCTGTAGATTCCGCCTGCAAATGGCGCGTAGTTGTTTTCAATCACGCAATTACTGATCGTCGCTCCTCCCGCCTCCGTGAGTATTGCGCCGCCGGCGTTGCCCGCGTAGTTATCGCTCATAACGCAGTTTGTAATCGTCGGCGATGCGCCTTCGCAGAGAATCGCCCCGCCATTGCCGGAAACCGAGCCGTTAACGATTGTGAAGCCATCCACAACCGAATCTAACCCTTCGCCGCCGTGGAAATAGAACGCTCGTCCATTGCCTTCACAATCAATGATGCAATTCTCCGGCCCGTTTTCCGAGCGGAGCGTTATCGCCTGGCCGCCGAAATCAAGGTTCTTGTTACCGGGCCCGAAATATCGGCCATCACTAACTATGACAGTCTTGCATCCCGCGTCCAGCGCAGCCTGAATCGTCACGAAATCACCGGGCACATAGCAGGTTGTCGCCACATACTCGTCCGAACCCATATCGTAGCCTGCGCCCTCCGGCCTGTCATCGCCGTCTATGTCGGAATCAACCCCGACATCACTACCGGCATCGATGCATGGAGAATCGAAGTTTAGATGATAGTCGCCATCTACCCAGACATCTCCGTTCCAATGGCCGGGGGCTGCGAACCTGGGATCGCCTCCGATATTGCCACTTCCCCACGTGAGCGTACAACCTGATTCTTTATAAACAGCCGGCTGCCCATCCATTACATCGCTATAGCTTATCGTTAACGAAGATGGCGAGGCGGCCGTTCTCAGGGATAACTCCGGCCCTTGAGGCGCGTCATTATCCCAAAGGATGCTGTTGCTGACACTAATAGTGGAAGATGCTCCACACGAAATCGCCCCTCCGTAACTGTTGGCCACGTTACCGTTGATAGTGCAATGTTTCACGGATGGGGATGAGTTACTGCTGTTGACTCCACCTCCATATGTTGCGCTATTCCCGGCTATGGTACAGTTTGTGAGAATCGGCGAGGATGGGGCGGAGTAGCTGATACCGCCGCCATATATGGCTGAGTTTCCACTGATGACGCACTCACTGATGACAGGCGAGGATGCGTTGGCGGCAATACCGCCGCCGTAGTTAGC
>JACRIR010000101.1 GCA_016215705.1 Candidatus Poribacteria bacterium
AGTGACGCCCGGCATAACCGGCCTGTGGCAGATATACGGCAAAGAGAGCAACTGGTTCCACGATTGGATTCGGTACGACCTCAAGTACGTGGATGAGCGCTCGCTCCGGCTCGACACCAAAATCATCCTCGTGACCGTCCTCAAGATGTTCAAAGTGACATAGAAGCGCCTAAAGTGAGCTAAAGCGCCTAAAGTGAGCAAGAGTGCTTGGAGTGCGAAGTTGAAGACAAAAGGGGATTAAGAAAAAGCGAATAGACATTCCTTATCTGTAGGTGCGAATTCATTCGTACGGTCTTTCTCGCTGATCTACTGCAAAAACGGGGACACGATGCGACATCGTGTCTACTATTTTCTCACACATGCCCGAATTAATTCGGCCCCACAACTGGCGATGCGGCTCCCCAAATATTTGACCGGCCCTGCGACGTGGTCCTGCTCATGTAATGGTGATACCCAGCCGCTTCATCTTGCGCCAAAGGGTGGTCTTGTGAATACCAAGCTCTCTGGCAGTCACGGACCGGTTCCCGTCGTGCCGACGCAAAGCTTCTTTGATAAAGTGAGCTTCAATCTCCTGTATATTCGCCAAACTGGAAGTCTGCGCCATTTTGCTGGTTTCCGGCCTCATATTCTGAGGCAAATGTTCCGGCATGATCAGGCCGTTCCGGCACAAGACGAAGGCGTGCTCGATGATATTCTCGAGTTCGCGAACGTTGCCCGGGAAACTATGATTCATGAGCGCGGCCAACACCTCAGGCGACACGCTGCTGATGTCCTTCCCGCGAAGCCGGTTGAACCGCGCTATCAGACGCTCGACGAGCAACGGAACGTCGTCCATTCGCTCGCGTAAAGGCGGAATGGCAAGTTTGACCACGTTGATTCGATAATAGAGGTCCTGCCTGAACTGCCCCTCGTCAACGAGTTTCGACAAATCCTTGTTCGTTGCGGCGACAACGCGCACGTCGGCTTGCACCGGCTCCGTCGCTCCCAACGGCTCGTATGTTCTGTCCTGCAGAACCCTGAGCAATCGCACTTGCAGCGCAGGGGAGACGTCGCCGATCTCGTCGAGGAATATGGTCCCACCTTTGGCCAAAGCGAAACGTCCCGGCTTGTCCTTCTTCGCGTCGGTGAAGGCGCCCGCCTTGTACCCGAAGAGTTCCGATTCCAGTAAAGTGTCGGGCAGGGCTCCGCAGTTCACCGTCACCAGTGGTCTTTTCCGGCGGAGACTTAGATTGTGGATTGCCCTCGCGAACAGCTCTTTGCCGGTTCCGCTCTCTCCTTCGATGAGAACCGTGCTCTCGCTCTCGGCGACTTCGGGCAGGATATCGAAAAGAAGCTGCATCTTGTGGTTCTTGCTGATTATATCGCCGAAGGTGAATTTGCGCGTGAGTTCCTTGCGGAGGTCCTCGACGACGCTCAAATCGCGGAAGGTCTCGACTCCTCCGATGGCGGCGCCATGTTTGTCCTTCAATATAGCCGTGGAAATGCTTATTGGAACCTTGTTGCCTTCTGCGTCTATGATAAAGACGGCTTTACCGATGACGGGACGGCCGGTCTCGAGCGTGCGTTTGAGCGCACAGTCGTTCTCGCAAATGCTCGCCTTGAACACGTCACAGCAGCGACTTCCAACTGCTTCGTTCCGGGTTATACCGGTTATGTCCTCGGCGGCGCGATTAAAGGATGTGATCCGCCACTCACTGTCCACCGTGAAAACGCCGTCGGCAATGCTGTCGAGGATTGTATCGCGCTCACTCTCGATACCTTGCTTGCTTCTACTTATCATGAAACAATCTCTTTTCTTTCAACCCCTAAGAAACTAGCGACTGTTTTCCTTAATTCGGGGACACCTTGCCGCAAGGTGTCCCCGAATTAAGGGCTGTTTCTGACACAATCAACTACGCCCCGCCGTGACCGGACGCTCGACCACCCGATAATTGCCCCCATTGATGCGAAGGGCCTTGCCACTGACAAGCGCCGTGGCTACCTTCTGATGGGCTCGAGCCAGAATTCGCGTGAAAGTCGGCCGTGACACTCCCATCTTCTCGGCTGCCTCGCTGTGCCGGAGGTCTTCGATATCCGCCCACCGAAGCGCCTCGAATTCGTCCACCGTCAGCGAGACCTTATCGAGCCTGGTCATGGGTATTCCCGCTGGCTTGAAGAAAATCACACGAGGCATCGCGGAGATGTATCGGCATTTCCTGGGCCTTGGCATGAGGTACTCCTTTCGGGCAGTCACATATGAACTATGGTTCATTATACTCACCATGACTTGAAATGTCAAATTGCATCACGCCCCGACTTCATTGCGGTTCTGCAACCATTCGGGCTCGAATGAGATTGCAGGTCGGCAATCCTCTCAGCGGAAAGACGTAATCCATTCTTATATCAAAAGTCTCGCATTTCATGGTGTTTCGGTCAGATACAGTGCTTCTTGAGGGCATTCGAATTACATGGCACGTTTGATGCCCTATCTAATGTCTCGGTGGTGCTCGGAGGCGCAAGAAATGAAGGTCGCAATTCCGGTGTGGCAGTCAAGGGTTTCACCCGTATTCGACACCGCAGGGCGATTGCTCGTTGTGGAGGTCGAGAACGGAGCCGCGCGTTCTTCAGCCCAGGAATCACTTGTCGAATGTTCATTCTCGGGACGCATCAGCCGATTGACCGAACTCGGCGTGGATGTTCTGCTGTGCGGCGCGATCTCGACTCCAATGGCGCAGGCCATAGAGGCTTCAGGGGTCAGGATCGTTCCGTGGATTTCGGGCGAGGTGAGTGAAGTACTGAGGGAATTTGTGGTTCGAAAGTCGATGGGAAAACGGTTCGTCATGCCCGGCCGCCAACGATGCCGCCGCCGGGCGGGTAACCGCCGCAAGAGCGGAACAGAATCCGTCTTGCCAAAACATCCGGAGGAAACGCTATGAAGATCGCCATAACCGCGCAAGACAACGAATTGCACAGCGCCGTGGACCCTCGGTTCGGACGCGCAAGATGGTTTATTGTAATTGACATCGACACGGGTGATTTTGTCCCTGTAAGCAATGCCAAGAACCTCGATACGGGGCAGGGCGCGGGAATCCAGGCGGGCCGCCATGCGGCGGAGTTGGGAGTAAAAGCGGTTGTCACGGGGAATGTGGGTCCGAAAGCATTCAGAATCCTCAAGGCTGCCGGAATTGATGTGCATATCGGAGCAAAAGGTACAGTCGAGGAGGCGACGTGTCAGTTCAAAGCAGGCGTCCTCGGGTTGGCCAAGCAGGCAAATGTCGAAGGGCACTGGGCATGAAGAGAGGGGAAAGGAACAAGGCGAAAGCTCCCTTAATTCGGTGACATGATGCCTCATCGTGTCCCCGAATTAAGGGAACAATGGTAAGGTTCTTTGCGGTTTTAACCGTGAACCATAAACCCTGAACCTATTTTCTTACGAGGAGGATAAAGAAATGCCGAGAGGAGATGGAACGGGCCCAATGGGCCAGGGTCAAGGAGCGGGAAAGGGAATGGGTCAAGGGCGCGGGAAACGCGGGGGAGGCGGAGGAGGCCAGGCAGGTGGTGGCCTTGGTTTCGGTCCCGGCGGCGCCTGCGTGTGTCTGAATTGCGGGAACTCTGTTGCGCATGAGCAGGGCGTGCCGTGCAGCCAGGCGAATTACCCCAAGTGCGGGGCGCCAATGAGCAGACAGAGGTCTTAGATGTTCGCAGAGCGCAGAAATGGCTCGTTAAGGATTGCAGTCGCAAGTGGAAAAGGGGGAACCGGAAAGACCGCCGTTGCGACAAATCTTGCGGCCACGCTCTCTTCCGAGGGATATAGGGTCGTGTACGCCGACTGTGACGTCGAGGAGCCCAACGGCCACATTTTCCTGAAGCCGACGATAAGAAGCGTGGAGCGCGTCGGAACGCCGGTTCCCGATGTTGATCTGTCGCGTTGCAACGGATGCGGCAAATGCGGCGACATCTGTGAATTCAGCGCAATCGTGTGCATGAACGGGAAGGTCATTACGTTTCCCGAACTGTGTCACGGTTGCGACGGCTGCATACTCGTGTGTCCGGAGAACGCGATACGCGAAACACAGAGAGAAATCGGTTGTATCGAACGCGGCAGGAGGGACGGGATCGAGTTCATTCACGGAGTCCTCAGAGTCGGCGAGGCGATGTCGGCCCCTCTCATTCGGGCGGTCAAGCAGAAGCTTTCCGACGAGGACGTGGCGGTGATTGACGCGCCACCGGGGACCTCGTGCCCTGTCATCGAAACAGTCAGGGACACTGACTTTGTTCTTCTGGTCACGGAGCCGACTCCGTTCGGCCTCAGCGACTTGAGGCTTGCAGTCGAGATGGTTCGCGCGTTGAATCTCAAGCTTGGTGTGATTATTAACAGGTGCGATATCGGCAACAGTGGAGTAAGAGACTACTGTGCCGAACAAGATATTCCTTTGTTGCTCGAGATACCGGATGATCGAGAAATCGCGAGGGCGTATTCTCGCGGGCAAATGGCAGTCGAAGTGGCGCCAAGCCTGAAGGTCGCATTCGCCGGATTATGGGAGCGCATCGTGACAAGAATATCCTCCCGGAATGACGAATGATCACCACTGTCCAATACGGCTTCTTCCACCGCAAAGGCGCAAAGGGCGCAAAGAAGGAATCAACGGTAAGAAGAAGAATAATTGTTCCAGTTATCTTGGACAAAGATCAAGAATGAGGAATAAGCGTCTCCTTTGCGCTCTTTGCGCCTTTGCGGTGAAAAACAGTGGTGAGGTCTGAAGATGAAACAACTTGTTGTTATCAGCGGAAAAGGCGGGACCGGCAAGACAAGTATTGTGGCCTGTTTTGCGGCGCTCTCGCAGAACAGAGTGCTTGCCGACTGTGACGTTGACGCTGCCGACCTTCACCTTGTGATGGATGCGCGCGTCCGCCACAGAGAACTTTTCCGCAGCGGCAAGAAGGCGAGCATCGTGTCTGAGAAATGCGTCGATTGCGGCGAATGTGAGAGACTTTGCCGACTCGGCGCAGTCATCCGAAACGGAGACGCCAAAGGAAAGGATTCCGACAGTCTTCATATTGATCCGATTGTATGCGAGGGCTGCGGCGTATGCTATCATTTCTGTCCCGCCGACGCGATAGCGTTTGGAGAAACTGTCAGCGGAGAATGGTTCGTCTCGGAGACCCGGTGTGGACCTATGGTACATGCGAGACTCGGGATTGCCCAAGGGAACTCCGGCAAACTGGTTTCCGTGGTGAGAAGTCAGGCCCGGGGTTTGGCCCTGAAGCACGGCCTCGATCTGATAATTATAGATGGTCCGCCGGGAATCGGATGTCCCGTGATAGCATCGGTCACCGGCACGGACCTCGTGCTGGTTGTCACTGAACCGACCCTCTCCGGCGTTCACGACCTCGAGCGTGTGCGGCAGTTGGCGTCGCATTTCCGGACAAGAACTGTGGCCTGCATAAACAAGTGCGATCTGAATCCGAAAATGACAGCGCACATCGAAGAGCATTGCGAGGAGACCGGAATGGAAGTCGTTGGCCGCATTCGATACGATAAATCCGTGACTCTCGCCCAGATCGCGAAAACCAGTGTGGTGGAGTATTCTGATAGCCCGATATCACTGGAAATACGGCAAATGTGGGAGCACATCGGGGCGCCATAATTCGGAGATCTCGCCCAGGGCGGGACCCCATCGTGTCCCCGAATTAAAGGAAATAATAGCAAGGTTCTTTGCGCTTTAACCATGTACCATGAACCATAAACCATGAACCGAATTTCACAGGAAGAAGGAGAAACATGAGGATTGCAATTCCAGTATCTGGAGGAAAACTATGCGCTCATTTCGGTCATTGTGAGGAGTTTGCTCTGCTCGATGTGGACGCAGACAAGAAACAAATCACAAAGACGGAGACGGTCGCCGCTCCCGAACATGAGCCCGGCTTATTGCCCCGCTGGCTCCATGGATTGGGCGCGACTACGGTTATCGCTGGCGGCATGGGAGGGCGGGCTCAGGATATCTTCGCCCAAAATGGGATAAAAGTGATCACCGGAGCGCCTTCAGACGAACCCAAAGCCATTGTGATGGCATATCTCGATGATTCGCTCCAGATCGGCAATAATGCTTGCGACCACGGCAGCGATCACGTTTGCAGTCATTGAGGGAAGAGTGGATTCCCGGCGCGAAAGAGCCACGACTAAACCTGATGGAACCACCGGCCTCACGGACAGAGGCAAACCGACAATCTTTTATGGTATTACGCTTGCCGTCGCCGCTGAACTGCTTGGATTGAAGCGATTTTGTCCGCACGGGATGTAGAGAGAGGCGTTCCTTCCCACTCCCAAGCCGTCCCTATCCTGCAGGCGGAGAATCCCGCAACGCTTGCAGGAAGGGACGGCCGCATGTTAGAGACAGGCTGATTCGGAAACACGATGCCACATCGTGTCCTCAAATCAGCACGCGTTTCTCGTGGAAAGACATAGAATAGAAGGAGATCACAAGAGTGCCGATATATGAATTCAGTTGTCGAGAATGTGGACGTATCAGTGAGGTTTTGATCCGCACGAACTTGAGTGAAGAAACCCCTGCATGTCCTGTGTGCAGCTCGAAGAACCTTGAGCGGCTCATCTCGCTTCCGAACGTTCCAAAGGAGCAAACAGTCTCAGCGCCGCGATGCGGCCAGGGACACACGTGCTGTGGCAGCACAACCCCCTGTGAAAAACCTCCGTGCTCCTGAGCGAGTTCCCAACTAAGTAATGTTGCAAATATGCAACTGTTGCGCCGCACACGTGGTTGCGCTTATGCATCTGCTTGTCCCTGCTCCATACTTCCATCTTTCGGCACAGGGCAAATGAATATCCCTGCATCTCTTCAGTATCAAGCAACCCGCTCCGCGTCCACATCCCGGTTGGCACAATCCGTGCAGCACTAAATTAATGGAGGTGTCGTTTTGGGTCCAAATGCAACATCGATTTGTGAGGAAACATGTCATACAGGTACCATCTTGATCAAAAAGATATTTCAGCGATCATTTTTAACAGCATCAGCGAGGGTGTGTTCACGACGGATCACGACTGTCGCATCACTTCTTTCAATCGAGCGGCGGAGAAGATTTCGGGTTTCAGCCGGGAAGAAGCGATCGGCAAGTATTGTTTCGATATTTTCCGGACCGACCTTTGCCAGACGCGGTGTGCGCTCAGAAACACGCTGGAGAACGGGAAATCGGTTTCGAACGTTCGCGTAACGATCATCACTCGTGACGGCCGCAAGGCGCCTATCAGCGTGAGCACAACGCTGTTGCGCGACGAGTCAAAGCAATGTAACGGAGCGGTTGAATTCTTTCGAGACCTTTCCGAGATTGAGAACCTTCAGGAGAAGGTTTCGAGATTCAACCGTTTCGAGAATCTCGTCAGCAATAATGAGAAGATGCAACATATCTTCAAATTGCTTCCAGAGATCGCCGAGTCCGAATGCAGCGTGCTGATTCAAGGGCCAAGCGGCTCGGGAAAAGAACTTCTGGCGCAGGCAATCCACAACTTGAGCCCGCGCAAGCATAATCCGTATATCCGGATCAACTGTGCGGCGCTTCCTGAAACCTTGCTGGAATCAGAGCTTTTCGGTTATGCGAGGGGAGCTTTCACGGATGCCAAGCGGGACAAACCCGGGATGTTTTTTCTCGCTCAGGGCGGGACACTGCTTCTCGACGAGATCGGAGATATGCCGCTCTCGCTCCAGGTGAAGCTTCTGAGGGTGCTCAATAACGGCGAATATCAGCCACTGGGTTCGACACGAATGCTGCAAGCCGACGCGCGAATCATCACGTCCTCGAATCGCGACATCAAGCAAATGGTTGAGCAGGGCACGTTCCGAGAGGACCTGTATTATCGCGTCAATGTGATTAACATACAGATTCCTCCGCTACGGGAAAGGCTCGAGGATTTGCCGCTTCTGATCGAGCATTTTATTCAAAAGTTTCGCGACAAGCGGAAGAAGGACATTCGAGAGGTTTCGGGCGATGTGCTCAGGCTGCTCAGGAACTACGATTTCCCCGGCAACGTGAGGGAACTCGAAAACGCGGTCGAACATGCTTTTGTGATATGCAGGGACAACATCATTCAGGTCAATCATTTGCCCGAACGACTGCTGGAAGCGGCGCAGTCCGGCGTTATGCCTTCCGCGCCGGCCAACTACGGTTCAAGTTCCGAAGAGTCTATCATCCGGGAGACCCTGGCGAGGCATCGTGGGAATCGGCTGGAAACCGCCCAAGAACTCGGCATGCATCGGGCCACGTTGTGGAGGAAGCTGCAAAAATATCATATCGAGCATCCGTAGAATCGGTGCAAGAAATTGGGGACACGATGCGGCATCGTGTCCCCAATTTTCACAAGACATCAACAGTGAGACCATCCCATAGTCGGCTGACGCACACTGGCTTCTGTAGGTGCGAATTTATTCGCAGGCATAATGTGAAATATTATGCGAACAAATTTGCACCTACAGAATTACGGGACAGCTTTCCAGAGAATCCTTCTCTATGTGTCTCTTCTTTTTCTTTTACGCCTTTGCCGCCGCCGCCTTTTCCTTGGCGCCCAATCTGATTTCCTGCCATGAACCGGCTGGCAGGTTCATTCTGTCAAGGATCAGCACGGCCGGCGGATTCAGGAAGTACTGATCTGCTCTATCCGGTCCGACGAGCACTACCGGCGCCTGAAACCTGTACGCGAACTCCTCGATAGGAATGTTGCCGAAGGTGATTCCTTTCTCGAGGTATGGAACGACCAACAACTGGTATTCCCTGTGCATGAGACACGTGCGCAGTTCTTTTGCGTGTCTGCTCTCCTCGCACACCTTGAAGCCGACATCGACGAACTCGCCGAGGCACTTGTCATAGTACTCGCGCACCCGGCGGTCGGTCTGGACAAGAATCTTGTCTTCAATCTTGCGCGGCGGACCCAGTGGCTCGCTGTACTTCTCATACGGTGAGCGAAGAAAATAGAAGATGTTCAACTGGCATTTGCTTTCGCGGGCGACTCGAAACGCAAAATCGAACGCCCAATCTCCCTTTTGAGAAAAATGCGCGCACAGTCCTATGTCGTTTACGCCGACGGTTGTCATGGTTTTCCTCCTTCGTTAGAGAGTCTTTCAGATTTCTCTCAAGATGTCCTCGATATAGTATTTCGAATACAAAGCGCTGACCGGATTGTTCGCCAGCGATTTGTCTTTCACAAACAGCGTCGACGTGGGCGCCTTGCTGTGCTGCGAGAAAATGAAGTCAACGCCCACGCACAGCCCTACGGTCGTATTGATGTCGGTCCCCAAGTCGTTCAGCACTTCAGTCTGACCGACAGGATTGCAGGAAACCCCGTTGGAGGCCGTAAAGAAATCGTGCTGTGAGTGTCCTCCGACTTTGCAGCAGACCGTGCTGACGCGGAAAAATCTCCGCAACAGCCGCGTAAGTATCTCGGCTTCTCGAAACATTTCCACACAGAACGCAACCCCGACATGCTTGTATTCCATTCCGATACAGTAATATATGAATTCCGCCACTCGACACAACTTCCGGTGTGTTTCCGCTGCGATATCCATAGTCACGTCCATCGAATGGCGCAGGTCGGAATACCTATCCGCCAAAAACAGCATCCCGAATTCATCGGTGCAGTTCTCGCCTTTCAGGCAAATCCGGTCAATGCACTCGATGCAGTCGAAAATCGGTCCTGTGCCCTCGCTCCGCTGGTCTCCGATTTGATCGGCGCGGACAAGATTCGTTTCGCCGGAAGCCCTCTTCAGGGGCCGCGTCGCCAACCCGTATCCTTTCCCGAGGCTTCCATGCCGTATGGCCGAGAGAGCTTCTTCAACGTCGGCCGCAACATCGTCGATCACCTTTATGCCATATGAACCGGCCTTCTCGATGAACTCCCCGTCTATGGCGCCGCAGATAAATAAATCAATCTCCAAATCCACAAGCTGCGCCAGGCGTTCGTCTTCGGTCATGCCGAGAGTCTCGATTATCTTTCGCGACACTTCTTGTTTTTCGACCAACTGCACGAGCAAAGTCTTGTCCGAATACAAGCAGCGAGGAGAAACTCTTTTACCGAACAACGGAATGGCTACCCGCACCGTCCTTCTCCTGCCATGTTTACCACCACGCCCGGCGACGTGGCGCAACGTCCATTTACGCCGTTGCGACGTCGAGCCGTATTGCGTCTTGGGCTGAAATCGCATCTCGTGAATCAGAAACGGGCAAAAACTGTGCCAGTGATTTTCTGCGTCGCTTCGCCAATATGAAAGCGACGTGTCAAGGAGAATGCCGATCCCGCTTTCCCTTAATCGGGGACACCATGCAGCATGGTGTCCCCGATTAAGGGCCGCTTCCTTCACATATAATCCTGTCGCATGAAGGGGGCCTGATCACAAGTAAATATGTTTGCGTTCCAACGTCGCCCGTGTCGCATTGCGTCGCGACAAATGTTGCGTGCAACGCGCAAGCGCAACATTTTTACTGTGATTGCAGCGCGTCGCCGCGTCCGGCGAACGCTGCCCCAAACTTCCTGCGGAATGACGCATCGCATTAAGTTACGGTTTCTTTTCGATTCGATGTTGCTTGCGCGGAGCCGCCCTGAAATGCGAGCGGCGCCGATGGCATAGTTCTTGCCCATTAATCAGGCGGGCAACACGAGCGCGCAAGGCGCGACTGCAACACGCGGGAGGGAGTCAAAAGGTGGAGAGCGGAGTGAAAAAACTAAAGAAGGGTGAGCGCGAATTCGCGATCACGGCGGGAGTATTCTTCGTAGGACTCATAATCTTTCTCCTTGCAGGATGGACTGTGCTTCCAAGGCTGTCATATGCGGAAAAAGTGCAGCCTGTCGAATTCAGGCACGCATTTCATGGCGAGGACGTGGGAATCACGTGCGACACATGCCACTTCTTTTATAAAGACGGGAGTTGGGCGGGCATCCCCAAGATGGAAATCTGCGTGGACTGCCACGTCTACCTGCTCGGACAGTCGCCCGAGGAGAAAAAGTTCGTCCATGAATATGTGCTGAAAAACAGGCATGTGAAATGGGGCCTCTATTTCAGACAGCCGGAATGCGTGTCGTTCTCGCATTCCTCTCACGTACGAATGGCCAAGGTTGCGTGTGAAACGTGTCATGGGCCACAGGGGCTTTCCAAGAAGCCTACGGAATACCGGACAAACAGAATCACGAAGTATAGCTTTGTCGTATATGGCGCCGAAGCGCCTTCCAACAACTATGGTGGCCTGAAAAAGGAGAAAAGCGTGTGGGGGACCATAAGAATGGATGAATGCGCGGACTGTCATCGAAGCAGAGGCAAGAGCACGGCTTGCTTCTTGTGCCATAAATGAAATCCTGTGTTCACACACAAAGCATAAGAAAGAATAGAGGAATGAGTAACCGTGAAACTTGATCGCAGAGCATTCGTGAAAACGATGGCGTTTGGCGGAGGGAGCGCGCTCGGCCTCATGCTCTCACCTGCGCCGTGGTATCTGGTCAGAGACCTGGCATTCTGGACTCAGAACTGGTCTTGGGCGCCGGCCCCCGAGCCGGGAGAATCCGTCGTTCAACACGCTACGTGCAGGTTCTGCGAAGGGGGATGCGGCATCGAGGTCAGACGGGTTGACGAACGACTCGTGCATATTGACGGGAGCAAGAATCATCCCGTGAACAAAGGCGCCATATGTCCGCTGGCAACGGCCGGCCTGCAGTTGTTGTATAGCCCCGCTCGCCTGAAAGAGCCCATTAGGCAGATCGGCTCTCGAGACAATCCCGAGTGGGAACCCATTTCATGGTCTCAGGCCATGGCGGAAATCACGGGAAGAATAAGGGAACTGCGAGGCGCCGGCAAATCGCATACGGTCGCCTGTATCGCCGGAAACGCGGAGAGCGCCGCCAACGAGCTCTTCGAGCGGCTTCTCACAGCCATAGGCTCGAACAATTTCGTGAAGACTCCCTCCGCAACGGAAGCACAGAATCTCGCCTTTTGGCTCATGCAAGGACTCGACGGCAACGCTGCATGGGACATTGAAAATACCAGGTACGTCCTGAGCTTCGGCTGCGACTTGCTCGGGGGCTGGAGCGCGCCTGGTCGAATGCAATCCGCTTTCGCCCGCCTGCTCGATGAGCCGGAGGAGACACGGATGCAAGTCGTCCAGATCGAACCCAATCTTTCGGTAACGGCGGCAAAGATGTCACGATGGGTCCCGATTGAGCCCGGCGCCGAAGGAGCGCTCGCGCTTGCCATTGCGCATGTGCTCATCAGGGACAGCCTTTACGACAAGGCCTTTGTAGAGAAACACTGCTTTGGATTTGATGATTGGCGCGACGGCGAAGGTGAATCGCATCGAGGATTCAAGACCGAAGTTCTCGCGGGTTATTCTCCCAAGGCCGCCGAGTTGATCACACAAATTCCTGCAAGAGAGATCGAGGAACTCGCATATGAGTTTGCTAGGAACCGGCCCTCGTTGGCGATCGGTGGCAGGGGGAGCGGTGACCGCATCGTAGATATCTACGAATTGATGGCTATCCACAGCCTGAATGCGCTCGTGGGAAACATCAACCAGCGCGGAGGCGTTTTGAGGCAGTCCCGGGCGCCGATAAGCCGGCTTCCTGAAGTCAAGCCCGACAAGAAAGCGATTCGCGGGCTTTCTGCAAAGAGAAAAGACGGCTCCTTCCCTCTGCAAACTGAGTATGGGCTGGCCGGACTGACTACCGACGAAATCAACCTGCTGTTCCTTCATGAGACAAATCCCTATTACATGCTGCCAGACGGCAAAACGGCAGATGCCATCTTCACCGACGTCCCTTTCATTGTCAGCTTCTCCTCGTATAGGGACGAGAGCAGTGCCCGGGCCGACTTGATTCTGCCGATTGCGGCCTCCTTTGAGAGATGGGACGACCATGTGGGCGTGCCGGGTCTGCAGTATCCGGTGTACAGCTTGAACCACCCCCTCGTCGAGCCGGCCGGACAAGCCAGAAACGCCGGCGACGTGGTGATCGAGATTGCGCGACAACTGGGCGGAGCCGTTGCGGATTCGTTCCCGTGGATGAGTGTAACAGAGGTGATCAGGGAAAGAGCCAGAGGTCTATACAAGTCAGGCGGAGGAATGATATGCGGCTCGGAAACCAACGGCGAATCGGGACAAGATGAAATTAGCGGAGGGTTCTCGGCCGGCAAGTACTCAACTTTTTCCGAGTTCTGGGCCGGCCTGGTTCAGAGCGGTTGTTGGTTCGATCCGTCGTATGCCTATGGGGACCCTTCGAGGTTCCTGCTGACCGCAAGCGGCAAATTTGAGTTCTTCAGTCAGACGTTGCGTCGCGAGCTCAAATTTGCGGAAGACATCCTCTGTCTCCCTCATTACAACCCACCCATCCCGAATCCGGAAGGATTCGACTTGACGTTGATGCCGGAGGACATCCTCTCGCCTGCAAACAGAGAGATAGGCATGCCGGCCATGCTAATGAAACAGCTCGGCAATGACGTACTCGTGAAAAACGACCTGTTTGTAAGAATGAATATCGCCACCGCAGTGTACCATGGGCTCAGAGACGGCGACAGCGCAATATTGGAATCGTCTTACAGCAAAGTAAAAGTCCGCGTGAACACATTCGCGGGAGTGCGCGAAGGGGTGGTGCTGGTTCCACTCGGATTCGGGCATACTGCCTACGACCAGTACTTGCAAGACAAAGGAATCAATGCGTATCGGCTGATAGGCGCAGAGAGAGACCCGGTCACCGGACTGTCGACTTGGTGGGCGACGCCCGGAAAGATATCGAGAGTGTAGAAAGTGATGAAGACCCGAGAAGAGACATCCAGGTTGATCCGTTATGGAATGACCATTGACGTCGACAAGTGCACCGGCTGCAGTAACTGTGCGGTCGCTTGTCACATGGAGAATAACGTTCCTTGCAGGACCGACGAAACCGACAAGTCCCGAAATATCGCGTGGATGCGCATATATAAGGTGACGAACGGGGCGGAGTACCCGCTCACAAGAATCGTCTATTTCCCCCGCCCGTGTATGCAGTGTGACCATCACACTCCCTGTGTCTCAGTGTGTCCGGCGAGTGCGACCAATTACGACGAACTGACCGGAGTCGTAGATCAGATCAATACGCGCTGCATAGGCTGCCGATATTGCATGGCGGCATGCCCGTACATGGTTCGCTGTTTCAACTGGTGGGACCCCGTCTGGGTCGGAGATACGGGAAAACAACTGAACCCCGATGTTGCGCCCCGGATGCGGGGCGTCGTGGAGAAATGCACCTTTTGCTCCCACCGCTATTCGAAGGCAAAAAACAAGGCGCATAACGATGGAAGAGGTTATCTCAAAGAGGATGAATATGTGCCCGCTTGCGTGGAAGCCTGTCCGATGGGAGCAATGCGCTTCGGCGATTTGAACAACCCTGAACACGAGGTCTCAAGACTCATAAAGAGTCCGCGGGCGTTCCGCCTGTTGGAGAAACTGCATACCGAGCCCAAAGTGTATTACCTGAGTTCCAGTCGTTGGATCAGAGACATGGCGGATAATTACGTCTAGAAGCTACCGGACCCGAAACGTCATTCTGAGAGAAGCGAAGAATCTCTGCAAAATGCAGTGGCTTGGAAACCGACGACGAGATTCTTCGCTCCGCTCAGAATGACGGCAATGGTCAGGATGCCGCATGACCGCCAGGATACCACCCAATGATTATTCAGAATGCGTTTTACCGGAACAGAGATAAAAGAACATGACAACAGAACACACTTCACAGAAGCTGGAAAGATGTTCTCAGAGGAAATTCCTCCCGTGGCTGGCATTCTGGGGACTGGTTTTCGTATTCGGCATATACGCCGCTTTCCTTTGCCTGTTCAAGGGATTAAACCAGACCGGAATGAACAACTATTTTGTGTTCGGCCTCTGGATATCGTTTGACCTCGCAATCATTGCGCTGGGAGCCGGAGCCTTCTTCAGCGGGTTCCTGTTCTACATCCTCAAGCGCGATTTTCTCAAAGACCTGATAGGGGCGTCGGTGGTCATCGGGTTTGTCTGTTACAGCGGCGCCATCGGAATGCTGACGATAGACATCGGGCAGCCTCTCAGGGGATACTTCAGTTTCTGGCATGCAAACGTCCACTCGATGCTGACCGAAGTCATCTTCTGCATCACCTGTTACCTGTTTGTCCTCACAATCGAGTTCGTGCCGCTGGTAGCCGAGAACAAGACTGTGAGCAGTTTCCCTCTGTTCAAATACATCGGAGAGAATTTGCACGGCATCATGCCCGTGTTCGCGCTTGTGGGCACGTTCCTGTCCTTCTTCCATCAGGGATCGCTCGGCGGAATGTTCGGCGCATTGCACGCGCGTCCGTTTTCGTACAGGACGGGCATCGCCATATGGCCGTGGACATTTTTCCTGTTCATCTTGTCCGCGATAACGGCCGGCCCCTCACTTATCGTGCTGGTCGTATGGACCA
>JACRIR010000104.1 GCA_016215705.1 Candidatus Poribacteria bacterium
ACAAGATAGGCGTCCCCTCCCATCTCTATCGAGCGCCTGAGCGCGCTCGCCGCTTTCCCACGATCGCCGGTTCGCGCGCAGTACTTTGCAAGCATGAATAGGGCCAAAGGCGAATCGGGTTCGCTTTCGAGCGCCTTATTGAGGACCTCGCTTGCATCGTCGAGCCTGTTAAGTTGAAGATATGCATTCGCGAGACCTCTGAGAGCGAACACGTACGTGGGTTTTATCTTCAATGCCCGTCGGAATTGTTCCACGGCGTCGTCATGTTGCCCAACCAGTGAGTAAAGCTGACCCATAGCAGTCATCGCCTCATGGTAATTTGGATATAGGCGCACCGCCTTGCGATAGGCGAGAAACGCATCGGCATACTGACCGGTTGATCGATATGCGTTTCCAAGCCCGTAGTAGGCAAGCGCCATGTAGGGGTTTCCGGCGATCGCATGTTTATATTCACGTATCGCGTCCGAGTGTCGGCCGGCGCGATCTTCGAGCCGACCCAGGTTATAACGGCTGATAGGATATTCAGGATTGAACTTCAGGGCGAGCTCGACGGCCCATCGCGAAAGATCATCGCGCCCGAGGTCTTCGAACATCAGGCTCTGGTTGTTCAACTCGACCGGATAGATTTCCAGGGCAAGCGGCGCATTCTTCAAGCGAGAATTATTGAGGAAAAGCTGCAATTCGGAGTCCCAGAAATCCTTATTATCAGCCACAGTCTCCTCACTCAATGCCAGCGGAGTATTCGAGTAACGACAGATAATCCCTTGTGGATCGAGGTTCTTGAAGAACGGCAAGCCCTTCATGATGATTCCCCAAAAGATGGGGCGCCGGTCGTAGTTAGCATCCATGATCGCCTGGATGGCGAGGTACTTCCGGGTTTCTGTGTCGGCGCCGCGCTGCTTATAGTCCTCGACAGTTTCAGACGGTGGCAGCACAAGCTCGGGATACTGCTCCATCACCTGAGAATGCAAAGGAATCCCTGCCGTTATCCATGTAGGCTCTATAACCATCAAATCAGGCCGCCTGTACTCGCAATACTTTAGATACCAGAGTATGAAGAGGGCATTGCCATCCAGAGTGAATAATGCGGAATCCCTGGGCAAGCGTTCGAGAATCTGTTCTCCGTAGCGTAAGGCATATATATCCTCGCTCCGGTTCATTTTCCGGAAATTCAGCCCAAAAGGAAGTATGAAACTGACCCCAAGCGCGCCACATACGCCGTACCGCAAGACTTTCGCAGAAGATTCGGCCCTGATTCTGTCCGAAACAGCGATCACCCACTTGAACGCCTGCTGCAAGCCCACCCCTATCCAAATGGCCATGAGAGCGAGAGCGGGCACGAAATACGCCGAGATGAAAGCACTATTGAGGCCGATATAGAAGAGAATTGCAACGACGATGAGCCCGAATACCACCACGCGGCCTTCCCTGCGCGCTAGAGTCCATGCGCCAGTGATTCCAAGGGCGCAACCTGCAATAGTGAACTGATGCAACAAGTCCTTTCCACTGAGAATAAGATGTCCGATTATTTTCACCGGATTGGGCGTGCTGACGACATTTGGCGAAAACTGCCTGGCTGTCACCACCCACAGAAAATTCCTCAGGTTCTCAGGATTGCCCCAATCGATGGGCGGATTCGCCAGAGACCTCAATGGTAGATAACCATACACGAGCAAGCCGCTGAAGGAGACGAACAGCATGCTGAAAAAAAGCCGGGGCGCAAGAATACGCTTCCCAAAAGAAAAAAGAAACAGGTACACGAAAGCGGGGAAAAAGAACACACCGGCCACGTGGTTTGTCAGACTGAACCCGTAAAGGAAACTGAATAACAAGAGCGAGCGCCGCTCATCCTTCCAGACAACCTTACCTGACACAAGACGAAATGCAATAAGCGTAAGCAACATCATGAAGAAGCTGTGAAAGGTTGTCGTCTCGGCGATCGTGGCCTGATCCCACACCATGGGCGCAAAGGCGAAGAAGAGAGCCCCCCCAAACGCACAGACAGGGGTCAGGTCTACACATTTGACATAAGGCATTGGCTTGCGTTGAGGACCGTTGATGGAATGTTTTATGTCAAATGTGTAGACTTGACCCCTTATTATCTTGTATATCAGCAGGCAGGTAAGCGCTCCGAAGAACGCGGACATCAGGTTTACACGATACGCGACGGAGCCCACCGGCAACAACGTGAACAGCTTGCCGACAATGGAATAAAGAGGATGGCCGGGAGGATGCGGAATGCCGAGAGTGTACGCAGCGGCTATCAGCTCGCCCGAGTCGCCCCAGTAAACGGTGGGACACAAAGTGTAAATGTAAACTGCAAAAGTGACAAAGAAGATCAGAAACGCGGACAAAAAGCGCGTCAATCCATGTCTTGTTGTCATCTCCGACGCTGGATGTCCGATCGTCGTTGATGACAAGTTTTTGGTTTTGGATTCCATCAACCGCGATTCTCGGGAAGCATTATTGCAGGCGAAGGGTCGCAGGCCAAAGCGAAGCAATCCCATGCGCTCAGGAAAATCGGGGACACGATGCCGAGTCGTGTCCCCGATTTTCCTAAGCGCCGGCGTTTCGCTCGGCCCCCAAGTAGACGGCCCGGTGGAACGTCCTTTTCCACCAGAGCCTGAACAAGTCTTTGACCGTGCGCCAAATGACCTTTGGCCTTCCGCAAGTCTGCTTCCCGGCAGTGCGCGGAACGTAGGTGATGTCAACTTCCTGCAGACGGTAGCCGAGGTCGCGTGCTTTTATCATGATTTCGGCAGTTATGAAGACGCCTCTCGACTCGATGTCGATTCGCTCGAGCATAGCTCTGCGGTACATATGGATGTAATTGAATTGACGCTCTTTCATGCCGAAGAGCAGTTTGATGAGAGTGATATTCACAACCGACACGAACTTGCGAAACAGCGTGTAGTCCCGTCTGTCCGAGCGCACGCCGACAACGAGATCGCATTCGCGAGAGGCGTCCATGTACTTGTAGAGATCATCGATGTCGAGCGCCAGATCGGCAGGAATGAATATGACAAACTCACCGTTGCTCGCCTTGATCCCGGTGAACACTCCGCTGCCCGGGCCGAGATTGCGTTCGTGGTTAATCGGCCTGATTCGGGCATCTGCCTGCGCCATCTCCTCCGCTATTGCTCGTGTATGATCGGTGCTTCCGTCGTTCACAATAATAATTTCAAAAGGAACCCGGAGAGCCTCGAGCTTGTTCGCAATCAGAGTACTCGTAGGGCGGATGCTGGCTTCTTCATTAAAGGCGGGAATTACAACCGACACGTACGGATTCATGTTCGTCGCCCCCGGATTACTCTGGCCGGCACTCCCCCAACGATCGCATAGGGCTCGACATCTTCGCACACCACCGCTCCTGCGCCAACCTGCGCGCCTCGTCCCACGGTTACGCCGGGGAGTATCACCGCCGAAGTTCCGATGTCGACGTCGTCCTCAATTACCACGGCCCTGAAAACAATGGGAGTGTGGAGTATGGGCTTCGAGGTGTCCTCGCCGTCATGGTGCGAGGTAATAATCTTGACGGCAGGGCCGATCCCCACGTTTCGGCCTATCTTGATCCCGCCCGCGCTGTGAAAGAAACATTGCTGCCCGATCCACACGCCGTTCCCTATCACCATCTTATTCTTGTAGTATCCCTTCAAGATGGTATTGTGGCCGATATACACGTCGTCTCCGATCTCGATGTTTTCCGGATGAAAAATGAGCACGCCCGCCTCAATGACAACGTCTTTCCCGAGGCGGGCTAGCTTTGAAGTATCCGGCGTTCCGCTGCCGTGAGATTTCGCCATATCAGTGTCTGGGAGATTTGCGCTCCCCTCAAGGATTCCCGGCCGGACTCCCAACATGTTCCCTGCATTCGTGGATCAAACCGGACGTGGACCCACTCCCCAACTGAGCGCGATACCATTCGATAGTGCGGATCAGCCCCTCATTAAGGTCGATTTTCGGCTCAAAGCCAAGCAAGCGTGTCGCCTTCTGGATGCTGGGAATCCTGAGCTCGACGTCTACGTAGTCTTTCTTTACGAAGATGATCTCGGAGTTTGAGCGGGCCAGCGTCTTTATCTTCTCGGCCAGCGTGTTGATGGTAACAGTCCCGCGGGGATTGCCGATATTGAACACGTGCCCCACCGCGTCCGGGTTAGTAAGGGTGAGGATAATTCCATCCACCATGTCGTCGATGTAGCACCATGCGCGTATTTGATTGCCGTCCCCGTGAATCTCCATCGGGAGGTCCTTAAGGGCGCGCACTGCGAACGTGTGGATCGCTCCGACACCCATCTGCCGGGGTCCGAAGACGTTGAATGGGCGAATCGAGACAGTCGGAAGGCCCGTCTCCTTGCCATAATTGTGCACGAGATGTTCAGCCGCCAGTTTGCTGACTGCATAGGTCCAGCGGGCCTCACCCACCGTGCCGAGCGTAGTTGCGCTCATTTCTTCAGCATGGTAGACATGCGTGCCGAAAACTTCGCTGGTCGAGAAATCCACAAACCGTTCCACGTTCCTCGAGTTTGCGACTGTTGCCTCAAGCACGTTATAAGTCCCGATGAAATTGATCTTCATCGTACGAGTGGGAACGCGAAGCACGGTATCCACACCCGCTATTGCGGCAAGGTGCAGCACCATATCAGGCGCGGCCTTTCTTATTGCCGCACAAAGCAGATCGTAATTGAGGATATCGCCGTGAATGAAAGAAAGGTTGGGGTGAGTCCATGCGGGGCAATCTCTGAGAGAGTTGCGATGCCCATTGTCAAAAACGGATATCTTGTTCCGTTCGACCAAGCGCTGCACAAGACTCGTTCCGATGAAACCGGCGCCTCCGGTCAAAAAGATCGACTTGCCACTTATTTCCTGAGTGCCCACGCTCGACTCCTTTCCTAACCAACCAGCGTAGAGAGTTTGAATATCGGGAGAAACAGAGCAAGCACCATCCCGCCGACGACGATACCAAGGAAGAGAATCAGCATAGGCTCAATCAGCGAAGTGAGACTGGAAATGGTCGCCTCCACTTGCTGATCATAGAATTCGGCTATTTTCCCGAGCAACTCGTCAAGCGCGCCCGTTCTTTCGCCGACGTCGATCATGCGTGTAACCATAAGCGGGAATGCGCCGCTGCGGGAGAGGGGCTCAGAGATCGTGGCGCCGGCCTTGATACTCGACTGAGACCCGTTCACGGCGCGCGCAATCACTTCGTTTCCGATAGTGCGCTCCACAATCTCGAGCGCTGCAAGCACCGGAACGCCGCTCCGCGTGAGTGTAGACAGAGTTCGCGCAAACCGGGCCACTGCAACTTTTCTGAATAGCGGCCCGAAAACCGGCAGCCTGAGCTTGACAGTATCGAACTGCATTTTGCCCAACGGCGTGGAAACATAATATCGCACGCCGACAAATATTGCAACAAGAATCCCGATAACAATCAGAATGTAACTGCGGAGGATGTTGCTTAGCTTGATAAGCATGAGCGTCGGCGCAGGAAGCTGTCCTCCAAGGCCTTCGAATATCTCCTGGAACTTCGGCACGATGAATACAAGCAGGCCGACAGCAATCGCTACGACGATAACCAATGCGATGATGGGATATGTCATCGCGGACTTGATCTCGCGCTTGAGTTTTTCGGTGGCCTCGAGGTACTCCGCAAGCTGGATGAGAATGCCGTCCAGGTTGCCGCTCGCCTCGCCCGCGCGCACCATGCTGGCGTAAAGGTCGGTGAAAACCTTTGGGTGCTTCTTCAACGCGTCCGAGAACGTAAGTCCTGCCTCGATATCCTGTCCTATCTGGGTCAGAACCCGCTTAAAATTGGCGCTCTCGGTTTGTTCGATCATGATGTCAATTCCCTGAAGCAGCGGCAGACCGGCATTGACCATGGTCGCCAGCGAACGCGTGAAGAGGATCATCTCTTCCGATTTGATTTTCTTGCCGCGTCTCAGACCTTTTCCCGCCAAGGCTTTCTTTGTGTCCTGGGCGCGCGCCGAGTGGGTGTCGGATACGGATGTGGGAATGAGACCCTTATCCCTCAGTTTCTGAAGCATATCCTGTTTGTTGTCTGCGTCCATCCTGCCGGACGCGCTGTTACCTGACTTGTCACGAGCCGTGTACTGGAACGTTGGCATTGCTGATCCCTCCGTTTGACTAATCGTCCCTTTCGGGTTCGTTGCCATCCTTTGATTTCATGTTGTATTTTTCCAGCTTGTACCTGAGCGACCTCGGCGAGAGCCTCAGCAATCGCGCCGCCCGGGTCTGGGAATTGCTGACTCTGTTCATAGCTTGCTTGATCAGCGAGCGTTCAAAGGCCCCGACGTGTTCGTCCAGGTCAATGCCGTCCGCGGAGACCTCCAGCGCGGCGGCCGGCTCCTCCGCGGTCAGGTCGAACAATTTCCTGGGCAGATCGGCCGACTCGATCATGTCGCCGTCGCATAATGCCGCTGCCCGCTCAATGACGTTCTCCAGCTCCCGCACATTGCCGGGCCAGCGGTACTGCTCGAGCATCTGTTCGGTCTCTTTGGAAAGCGCCACCTGTCTGCCCGATCGCTCCCAGAACTTGTTCAGGAAGTGTCTGGCCAACAGTTGAACGTCCTCCCGCCTTTCACGAAGAGAGGGAGCATATATGGGAATCACGTTCAGACGGTAGTAAAAATCCTCACGGAATCTCCCGTCAGACACCATTTTCTCGAGGTCCTTGTTGGTAGCCGAGATGAGGCGAACGTCCACCGAGAAATCCGTAGCGCTGCCGACGGGCCGTATTTTCATCTCGTCGAGGACTCGCAACAGCTTCACCTGGAGCGCCATACTCGTCTCGCCTATTTCATCGAGAAACAGACTGCCCCCATCCGCCACCTTGAAGAGACCGTCCTTATGAGAGACAGCGCCCGTAAACGCTCCCTTGACGTGCCCAAACAGCTCACTCTCGAGCAGATTCTCAGGAATGCCGCCGCAGTTTATTGCGATGAATGGTTTCTCGGCGCGAGAACTGCAATTGTGTATGGCTTTGGCAACGAGTTCCTTGCCCGTCCCGCTCTCGCCGAGTATCAGCACGGTGCTCGACAGGCACGCCACCTTCCGTATCATGTTCTTCATGTCGTTTATTGCTCGACTATTGCCTACAAGGTCATCGAGCCTGCCGAGCTTCTTGAGCTCGAGCCGGAGAGCCCTGTTCTCGACACGCAGCTTTTTGCTTTCAAGCGCCTTCTGAACGACCAGCTTGAGCTCGTCGTTCTTGAACGGTTTCACCAGATAGTCAAAAGCTCCCAGGCGCATCGCCTCGACGGCGGAATCGACGGAACTGTGGGCCGTGATAACTATCGAAGAAATGAACCCATCGGCATTCTGGGCGTGTCGGAGCACCTTCGTGCCGCCATCCCTGTCATCATTCAGCCAGAGGTCAGTGATGAGCAGGTCCCAAAGGCCATTGCGCAGTTTCTCGGCAGCCTCTTCGTGGGAGCCGACTCCCGTGACATCATACCCCTGTTTTTCAAGCATTATCGTCAGCAACTCACGCATGCTCGGTTCATCTTCGACAATCAGGATTCGGAACTTGCCCATAGTCTAAACTCGACTCTCTCTCGGGAGCACCATACGTACCGTGGTCCCCTTTCCCTCATTGCTTTCGATATCAATTGAACCGCCGTGAGAAGTGACTATCCTGTGGACTATGGACATCCCCAGACCAATCCCGTGCGGTTTAGTCGTATAGAAAGGATCGAACATTTTACGAGCCTCCTCCGGAGAAACTCCGTTCCCCTCGTCCTCGACAAGGATACCCACGTGGCCGACTGATTCACCATCTTCTCCCGCTCCGATTCTCAGTTCGCCGCCCCCGGGCATTGCTTCGACCCCATTGCGGATAACGTTCAGAACTGCCTGCCTGATCTGTCCGCGGTCTGCCATTATGCTTCCCAGGTCCTCCGGCCATTCTCTGACGATGCGCACTTTGTCGTTGTAGATGAGACATCGCTCCGCCACCTGCGCGACCTCATCGAGTAACTGACTCACGGCGAATCGTTCTTTACCGCGCGGATGCGGCCGAACGAATCCGAGGAAATCCGACACGATTTTCTCCAGTTGATCGGTTTCATGTATCGCTATCTTCATCAACTGAGCGTCTGTCCCCTCGAGCCTGGAGTTCTCCGACAGTTCCTGGATCGCGCCGCGAATGGAAGCGGCAGGATTCCGAATTTCGTGCGCAAGGACGGCCGACATCTCGCCTATGGCCGCCAGTCGGTCGGCGCATCGGAGTTCCTCCTCCATGCGTTTGAGCTCGGTGAGGTCAGTGAAACTCGCCACCGCTCCCGTGACATTCCCTACGCCGTCACGCAGAAGCGACACCGTAATGCCGACCGGAATCTCTTTGCCGTCCCCTCGGGTCACGATAATCTCTTTGCTCTTGCACTCTCTTTGTTCGCTCACCGATTCTTCAAGGGGATTCGATCGGCCGGCCGGAGTCATAAAGACCGCCGAGATATGTTTGCCAAGTCCTTCGGACACTGATCGCCGCAGCAAGCCGGCTCCGGCGGGATTGAGGAGCGTAACAATGCAATTTCGATCTATGCCTATGAACCCGCTCGAAAGACTGTTCAGAATGTTCCGCTGGAACATTTGAAGCAGTCCGACCCGTCGGGAAAGGTAGCCCGCCAGGAATACGGCCAGATAAAAAGCGAAAACGTTCATTCCGATGTACGCCCACAACTCCTCGAGTGTCATCATGGCTTTATGCCATCTGAACGGAGACGCGGCCACGATGGACAAGTCACGCTCGAGGAAGATCGCGAGAAGAAAGAACGCCGAACATACGGTTGCCATGAAAAGACTTTGCTTAAACGAAAGGAGGATGCTTGCGGAAAGTATAATGGCGATATACAGACAATTGAATGCGCTCTCACTGCCTCCGGTCAGCATTACGACTGCGCTCGTCAGCAGCAGATCACCGCACACAAATAAGAGTGGAAGGTATGCTCCGGGCTGATACTCCTCCGTTATCCAAAAAGCGACGACCACGGATTCGACAAAAGCGAGAACAAGAATGGAGTAGAGGCAGACCGTGCTCGGGTCGAGCGCGGAGGCGTTCTTCATGTGAAGCACCGCGCACAGAAGCGCTATGAGGGAGATGATCAACGCCCTCGCCAGGGTAAACCGTTTCAGAATAGACGCGCTTCGTTCGACGTATACCTTGCCGTTGTCGCTCATGCTCCGCCGTCCTCTGCCCTCTCAGAACCCTTTCCCCATCAATCGGAGAAGCTCTTCCTGGTCCATGCTGTTTTCAAGCGCATGTTCATACGTGATTTGGCCGCTCTTGTAGAGCCTGTAGAGACCCAGGTTCATCGTTTGCATTCCGAGAGCGCCTCCGGTGCTGATTGCGGAATATATCTGGTGGAGTTTGTCCTCCCGAATAAGGCTTCGTATGGCAGGCGTCGCAACCATGATCTCGAGAGCCAGGACGCGCCCATTAGAGTTCTTTCGAGGAAGAAGTTTCTGCACAAGCACACCCTCCAGAACGAATGAAAGCTGCGTTCGAACCTGCAGTTGCTGATGCGGCGGAAACACGTCCACCATTCGGTTAATGGTCTGGGTGGCGTCATTTGAATGGAGAGTGGCGAACACCAGATGTCCGGTTTCAGCGACCGTCAAGGCCACCATGATCGTCTCGAGGTCCCGCATTTCGCCTATCATTATTACGTCGGGGTCCTGTCTGAGAATATGTTTGAGCGCGGCCGCAAATGAATGAGTATCCGCAAAAACCTCTCGCTGGTTGATAACTGACAACTTGTGAGCATGCAGATACTCAATCGGATCCTCGATTGTGACGATGTGGCAACGTCTCTCGTTATTAATCTTGTTCATGAGCGCGGCAAGCGTAGTGCTCTTTCCGCTGCCGGTGGGACCGCATACGAGCACCAGCCCTTGCGGCCGGTCTGCCAGCTCACGCACGCATTTGGGCAAGCCGAGGTCTTCGAAATTGAGTATCTCGTAGGGAATCGACCGAATTGCAGCAACCACGGAGCCGCGGTCAAGGTAAAGGTTGACGCGGAATCTGCTCAATCCCTTTATGCCGAAGGACATATCGAGTTCCTTGTCCTTCTCGAACTCCTTTATCTGTTGTTCGGTCAGAATGCTGTAAGAGAGGCTTTTTGTCATCTCAGGAGTGAGGGTCGCCGTATCCAGAGCGTACAGTTCTCCGTCAATGCGAAGCTGGGGCGGTATGCCCACCGCAAGATGGAGGTCAGAAGCGCCGCTCTCGATCATTTGACGGCATAACTCTTCGAGTTGCATCACGTGCGGACTTCTCCCTTCCGCTTATTGCGTAACAATATTGGCCGGATGTGGCAATTCCTGCACTTGCTCATTTCAAAAACGTAGTTTCCGACAGATATTTGCTGTCGTAACACTGAAAGAGCAATTCTTGTGCCACATTTTGTAACTGTCTTACAGTAATTGTTACCCGAGGCATGAGCTTATTCGGCAACATGGTGCGGTATACTGGAAAATTAGGGATATGATGCCTCATCGTGTCCCCAATTTTCTGTATCCATCCTCTAAAAACCCACTAGTATGACGTTTCCGAAATAACATGGCATAAGCATTTTGAGGATGAGCCTAACAATAACCGTCATTCTGAGCGAAGCGAAGAATCTCGTTCTTTATGGCTATTGCAACGTTACTTAGGAAGCGCTCTACTAGGCGCCGAAACAGAGCTTGGCAAGATATTCCTGAGACACGATATTGGCAGAAGCACCGGGGGGCGGATTTCGTCGGGCGATCAATCCGGAGCCGTAACGCGAAGGGCTTCTTCTAAAGTTGTAAGCCCCGCCGTCACTTTTCTCAACCCGACCTGACGCAAGGTGACCATGCCGTTCTCGACTGCGACGCGTTTGATCTCGCCGGAAGGAGCAGACGCCATTATCAAGTCCTGAACGTTTTCTTTCACGCGGAGCACTTCCAGGAGCGCAAGCCGCCCTCGATAACCCGTCTCGCCGCAACGCCCGCACCCTCGTCCTTTCCAGAGGGAAACTTTCTCTCCGGGCACGCTGTTGAACTGGGCCCTCTTGAGCACCGGGTCAGGGACACTGTAAGACTCCTTGCAGTCCGGACAGATTCTGCGCACCAGTCGCTGAGCGGCGGCCATGAGCATTGAAGAGGCAATCAGGAATGGCTCCATTCCCATGTCGATGAGGCGCGTGATAGCGCCGGGAGCGTCATTAGTGTGAAGCGTGCTGAGCACGAGGTGACCTGTGAGCGCGGCCTTGATGGCGATGTCGGCGGTTTCCTCATCGCGGATTTCACCGACCATTACCACGTCGGGGTCTTGTCGCAATATGGACCTCAAACCCGAAGAGAACGTGAGTCCGACCTCCGGCTTTACCTGCACCTGATTGACGCCATAGAGTTCATACTCTACGGGGTCTTCGACGGTCACAATATTTATGTCCGGATTATTCAGCATGTGCAGCGCTGAATAGAGCGTGGTTGTCTTGCCGCTGCCGGTCGGACCGGTCACAAGAATGATCCCATTCGGCCTTGCCAGACTGTCCCGGAAATCATCGAGTGGCTGCTGCTCGAAATTAAGTTTGTCAAGGTCGAGTTGCAGGGAACCTTTGTCAAGAATTCGAAGAACGACCTTCTCGCCGTAGTAGGTCGGCAGAGTCGACACGCGGAAATCTATCTCGCGACGCTCGAACTTGATGCGGAACCGCCCATCCTGAGGAACGCGCCGCTCGGCTATGTCCAACTCCGACACGACCTTGATTCGGGAAACGACCGCCGCCTGAAGAGACTTGGGCGGAGGCTGTACTTCCCGTAACATGCCGTCTATTCGGTAGCGAAGCCGAACATCCTTCTCGAAGGGCTCTATGTGGATATCGCTGGCGCCCTGCTTGATGGCGTTGAGAAGAATAAGGTTGACCAGGCGTATCACGGGCGCCTGCTCGACCTCCTTCTTCAGGCTGCTTATATCGATCTCTTCCTTGCCTTCAACAACGGTGACGGTGTCAGTCTGCGCGTCTCTCAGGATGTCTGCAAAGTCATCTCCTTCGCCTTCCTTGCCTCCGTAGTACCGGTCGATTGTCTTCTTTATCTCGGAATCCAGGCTCACAACGGTTTCGACTTCATACCCTGTCAGCATTCTGACGTCATCTATCGCCACGATGTTCAACGGATCGGACATCGCGATGGTCAGAGACTTGCCTGTTTTCGCGACCGGAATGAGGTGATAGCGCCGCGCGATTCCTTCGGGAATCTCCGCAAGCACTTCAGTTGGGATGTCATAGCTCTCAACGCGCAGATGCGGGATGCCCAGTTGCTCGCTGAGGGTGATGACGATGTCCTCCTCGCTGACCAGCCCGGAATTGATAAGAATGGCGACCAGCGGCTGGCCGGTCCGCCTCTGTTCGGACAACGCCTGTTGGAGTTGTTCGTGCGCCAGCAAATGCTCTTCGATGAGGATGTCACCCAGTCTCTTCTTGAGGGTTTCGACCATGAATATGGGCCCCTTCTGAACGTGTCCCGCAATTGCGCTCTTCGATCATGCCGCCGTAGGTGCGAATTCGCTCGCATGGGCTTAGACGCTTGCCTCATTCCTGCGAATAAGAATAATCTCGCACTTATGAAATTGCTGGACGGTCTCCTTTTCCCGGCTACGCCTTGGCCGTCTTGAACATGTGCTTCAGTATTTCCTGCGCCAGTTCTACCGTTATCTCATGTCCCACAAGAGAGGAGTAAGCCAGCAGTTTCTTCAATGCTCCCTCCAACTCACGAATGTTCGACGGAATTGACTTGGCAAGCAGATCGAGCACGTCCTCGGGAACAGTCGCCCCCGCGGCGCCGGTCCGCTGGCGGAGGATTCCGAGCCGAGTCTGAAAATCGGGTTCCTCCACACAGGCGACAACTCCGCCTTCAAACCTCGATATGAGACGCTTCTCGAGACCCTCCAACCTTTTCGGAGAGACGTCGCTGACCAGAATGATGTGCTTTTTATTGCCGTAAATGAGATTGAAGACATTGAAGAACTCTTCCTGCGCGCGGGTCCTTCCAGCCAGAAATTGGATATCATCCAGAATGAGCATATCGACGTTGGCGTAACGGTCTCTGAACTCCTTCATTTTTTCGTGCTCAACCGCTTCGATCATTTCGTCGATGAATTGGCTTGCCGGCGCATAGACCACCAGCGCGTCATTGTTTGAACGGACTACCTCGTTTCCGATTGCATTCGACAGGTGCGTTTTCCCCAAGCCGGTATTGCCATAAATGAAGAAGGGGTTGTACTCGGAGCCCGGAGATTCCGCGATTGACCGCGCCAGCGCATACGTAAACGAGTTGGCTTGCGCCACCACGAAAGAATCGAAGGTGAACCTTTCTATCAATCCACCCGGGCAATGGATACTCTTCTCCTTGTCCGGGTCCGGCGGCCTCGGCCCCTCTTCCGTTGGCGCGACGGTCTGAGCTGCCGGTTGCTTCGGCTCGGCTGCGACGGTCGCGACTTCAGCGGGAGCGCTTTCTTGCGGGTGCGCCTTGCGATCCTGCGCGCCGTAAATCCTGTCATATAAGTCTCTGAAATCGACCCATGAGCAGAGTATGGGCTTTATGCGAAGGCTGACGGTTTTCTTGATCTTTTCGAGCGCCTCTACGTCGAGCGGGTTCACCATTGCGATCGTGAGGAGTGTCCCGAGCTTGTCAATTGCCAGCAGCTTATACTCTCGGCATATCGCAGCAGGGACAAGTTCCGCAACGTCCTTCGCTATCTGAAAATTCGAAAGCTTGAGGTGAGGAATGCGGCATTGGCGGACGAGGAACCCGACAAGCTCCTCCTCGGTAATATACTTCAGCCGCACAAGGATTTCCCCGAGGAATTGGCCCGCATGTTTTTGTTCCCGAAGCGCTTCCTCAAGTTGTTCGCGGGTTAACACCTCTTCCCGCACCAGCAACTCACCCAGCTTCTTACTGGCCCCTTTTACGCTATGTATATCATCCATCATTTTTGTCCACAGCGGCCATATGACACCCGCGCCACTGTCCCTTATTTGAGCCGCACCGTGGTTTCTTGTGTCCCTGCTATTGCAGGATAAACGGCGACCGGCAAACTACATGTTCTTGTTTGACACAAGTCAGTGATTCCGAATATAATTACAGCGAATATGCTGGATTCGTCCGACACTGTCGAGACAGCGACATCCCGACACATGGTCCCGGGCGAATAAATTCGCTCGTGCAAGGAGTTTATAAGTTCCTTGCAGGACCGGATTCAATCTGAGCCCGATTCCCGAACACATTCGCACTGCCCGATTATCCGGGCGTTTATGGTGCCTTCGATGAAAAGTCCTTTCGCCAAGATTGTCCCGTCTCGACTCATGGTGGTCGGCCTGGGAACCACCCTGTTTGTGCTTTGCATCGCAACCATTCTCCTTCTTCTTCCAGGCTTCATCGGTCGCGAAAGGCTTGTTGACCGAATGGTGGAAAGCCTCCAGTCCATGAGCGCCCTCCAGCCGGATGACACATCGTTCAAAGACCTTGACCACGTGCTATTTACAATTACGCAGTCCAACAGAGCCAACAGAAATATCTCCTACTTGCGATTCGTAGACCTCGATGACGGCTCCATTTTTAGCTATGACGAAAAGGGAATTCGCAGCGCCGTCGGCCGGGCTGAGCCCGATGTGTGGGCTGACCTCATGAAGAAAGGCCGTGCCCTTAAGGTCGATGCCGACCGGTATGAAGCATTTCGTATAGTTTCACCCGAACACCCAATTGCCATAAACCTTGGCATCGACCCCGAAGTTGCCCATGAAATCGAGTCACAGAGAAGGCTTTCAATGATAATTGGTAGCATAATCCTTGCCACTGGAATAGGGATTCTGATAATGATTTGGCAGACACGTCAGATAGAGGAAGCCAAGGGGGAGCTTGAACTCGTGCTCGCGAGCACATCGGAACCCATTCTCATGGTAGACAATTATTGCCGGTTGGTGTTCGCAAACGAACCCGCCCGCACGCTTTTAGGACACCCTAAAGGGAAGAAATTCCGGAATCGACCTCTCTTATCCTTGGTCCAGAATGCGTCGAACCGGGAGTTCTTTGAGCGACTGCTGGCCAACGAGGGGTCTGAACTTGACGAACTGGAGACAACCCTCGCCGGCTACTCTGAAAAAACAACATTCCGGGCCGGAGTCCTTGATGTCAAGACTTCCGTCGGCCGCACGTTGGGCAAACTGCTCGTGCTCAGGGACGTAACCCTCGAGAAGAGACTCGAGGATAAGAAAGTCTCACAAACCATACACGAATTGAAGGGCATGCTGGGAGAAGTGAAAGGATTCATCCGGCACGCCCTCGACACGATGGATGGGGACGCGCAAAGGGAGCAACGCGCCTTCCTGAACATCTGCCTCGAGAAGCTCGAAAGATCTTATGACACCGTTGCCGCCATGGTAAGATCTATTGTGAGCGCCTTCAAGCCGCAGTCGCTTGAGCTTAGGCTTCGCCACGTCGACCTCGGCGAGATAATCAGATTCAACGTGAACGATTTCGAATCATCCCTCGAGAAGGAAAAAGTTAGGGGCCTTGTAATTAAAGTGAATCTTCCTGAGAAGTTGCCGACGGTTTGCTGCGACTCGAACGCCATCTCGCGCGTTCTCGTAAACCTTTTCCAGAATGCCTTCCAGCATTGCCCGCAAGGGGCCATCGAAGTGACTGCGGAGGAGAAGGGCGAAACAGTTCAGGTGCAGGTGAAGGATGTCGGCTGCGGTATCCCGCCCGGCAACCTGGACATAATCTTCGAGCCTCATGTGAGCTTCAGAAAGGGAGGAACGGGCCTGGGTCTTTCGATATGCCGCGACTTCATAAAGGCGCACGGCGGAGAAATATGGGCCCATTCCGACGGAAAGGACAAGGGTAGCACATTCTGCTTTAGCCTCCCCAAATCCAGACCGGTTATCCTCGCATCCGATTCCGGACTTGCAGCCAGATTGGATGCGTACTGCAAGAAGAGCGGTTATTTCCCCATCATTCTTGATGATTTCCTGGCAGCCACACGGAAAGTGGCCGAGATAAACCCGAACGCCATCCTCCTCGACGTAGACATGCAAGATACTATCTCGGGGATATCACTCGCATACCGGCTGAAGAAGACGGCGGACACGGCGAAGATCCCTATAATCGGCCTCACATCAAGCGTCTCGGACGCGCAAGCGGAATTGGATCGGTATGAAGGAATAAACTTAGAGGCATTCTTACAGAAAGACTTCAAGGAAGAGGACCTGGGAGCGGCCATTAAAACTATTGAGGCATACTGGTACCTGGCACAAAGCTCCTGACACAATCTCGCCATTCTGAGTGAAACAAAGAATCTCTATTCCGGGGAGGCAGAGGAGAATTGCTCGACATAGGAAGCCGCATACTGATCATCGACGACGAATTGGAGACGGTCCAAAGCATCATAAACTACCTCAAGGAGGAAGGCTTCGATGTGACCGTGGCCTACGACCGGCTCGAAGCCATCCGTCTCCTGAGAAAGACAAACTACGACATCGTGTTCCTGGACTGGGTGCTCGAGAGAGAGATAGGACTCGAGGTGTTGAATGCGCTCCGATGCGAGTTTCCCAGGCTTGATGTCGTCGTGTTGAGTGAAGCCGCTTCTCTCGAGATGGCGGTGCAGGCGATCAGCCACGGCGCATACGACATAATCAAGAAGGCCCGTGAAGACGGAACCAACCAGTGGAAAGTGCCTTCGCGCTTGCCCATCGTGCTACATAATCTTCTGGCCCGCAGGCAAGAACGTGAGCTCGTTTCGCAGCAACAGGATGAGAGATACCATATGGTCGGTGTCAGCGAGGCCATGCAAAAACTGCGGGAGGAGATAGCCCTGGTCGGGCCAAGCGATTATACGGTTCTTATCTGCGGCGAAAGCGGAACCGGAAAGGAACTGGTCGCCCACAATATCCACCGCCATAGCGCCCGACAGGAAGCCCCATTTGTCCCGGTCAACTGCAGCGCCCTCACGTCCACTCTCCTTGAATCGGAGCTTTTCGGTATCGACAGACGCGTGGCCACCCAGGTGGACCAGCGCAAAGGCAAGTTCGAACTCGCTCATGGAGGCACTCTCTTTCTTGACGAAATAGGCGACCTCAGCTACGAGGCTCAGGCAAAGCTCCTCCGTGTTCTCGAGGACAAAACCATTACCCGCGTCGGTGGACAAAAGGAGATCAAAGTAGACGTAAGAGTGATTGCAGCCACCAACCGCGACATGGATGCCATGACAAGGAGCGGCGCTTTCAGGGAAGACTTGCGGTACCGCCTCACGTACCGGATCACTTGTCCCCCCCTCCGTGAGCGCAAAGAGGATATTGATCCTCTTGTTCTCTATCTGCTCGAGCGAGAATGCCGAAAGCTTCATAAGAAACGCATCTCCATCGACCCCGATGCCCTGGACGTGCTGAAATCGTACTCCTGGCCGGGAAACGTCCGGCAGCTTAAGAACGTTCTGCAATGGACCGCCGTAAGAGTGAACAATGTTATCACGGCAGAACTCCTTCGGAAAAACGAGGACTTGCGCTCTGCAGCCCCATCAACGCAAAACTATGCGGAGATGACACTTAAAGAGGCCCTTCGCGTATTTGAGCGCGATTTGATCACTCGCGTGCTGGGTGAAAGCGGATCGAACCGAGAAGCTGCCCAGAAACTTGGTATGGATGAAGGAAATTTTTCAAAAAAGCTCAAAGAATTCGGCCTGCGATGAAAGCCGCAAGGAACTCGCGTGCCCTTGTACAAAGCACAAGAGATTTGTCCCGCCAACAAAACTCAGCGACCAGTCTCGTGAACTCCCTCTTGCGAAGCAATCGTATCTGCTCTTTCCATCATACCCCTCTCAGTCTAAGCTAAGTCATTGATGACAAAGGTATTATGACTTAGCAACTCGCTTGTATCACAGAGAGCTTTCGGCTTTCGTACTGTATCCGGAACTTGGCACGTGCCTTGCACATATACACGATGGTACGTGAAAACTCACGGCTTGGAAACTGGTGAAAGCAACAAGAGCGGGAGCATCTAAATCCATGGCAACTGTAACGTGGGCCAACAGTGTTCTGATCATAGATGATGAGATGGAATCGCTAAAAGGAATAATTGCCTTCTTCAAAAGCATCCATTGGAAGGTGACAACAGCCGTTGACGAGAAGGAGGCCATCCTCGAGTTTGAGCGCGCGAACCCGTGCCTGGTTCTGCTCGATCTAGTGCTTGAGAAGGAAAGCGGTTTCGAGGTCCTTACGCGGATTCGGCAGCTCAACCCTGACACTAAGGTCGTCATCATAAGCAAATATTTCGATTATGAACTCATCAAGCAGGCAATGAAAGCCGGCGCAATCGGATTTGTGCAAAAGGCTGAAACAGACGAACTGCCCTCGGGGTTTGCCAGCCTGTTTCGCGGGGCCGTGGCGTAACGGCAGGCCGGATTAACAATTGAGAGATTCGGATTATGTTAAGAGAAGCCAATGTGAATTCATACGGCGAGAACAACTTCGATGAGGTCTACCGCCGCACTCTGAGGAGACACGGCTACCAGTTCGTTCAGGTGATCGGAAAGGGAGGCATGTCGCGGGTCGACGAGGTGCGCCACCTTGCCACGGGCGAACTGAAAGCAATTAAACATCTCGGCGCAAATCCACCGCCTGACAAAGTCGAGCGATTCAAGAGAACGCTCAGGCGTGAAACGGAATACGCTTTTGACCACCCGAATGTCATGAAAGGTCTGGACTTTTTCGAGGACGGCGCAAATATCTTTTTTGTAATGCCTCGTATGCAGCACAATCTTGAGCATCTGCTGCTCGACGACAGGAAGTATGAATTGCCGTTCTTGCTCGATATCGTAGTTCAGACGGTCGCAGGCTTGAATTATCTTCACCAGAACGGTATCATCCACCGAGACCTTAAGCCCTCGAACATCCTGTACAATCTGACCGCCGACGGAGTTTGGGTTGTCATATGCGATTTCGGGCTGAGCCAGGACAAGGTCGCAAAGTTCAAGACCGACCTCTCTCGTTTTGTCGGAGGCGGAAGACGGGCAGGTACGCTGAACTATGCGGCGCCCGAGCAAATGCGGAAGGACGGCAGGTACGACAAACGATGCGATATCTACTCGATGGGTCGTGTCATAGACGAACTCGTGGGTAAAAAGACGTCCCAAGATAAGAGATACTTGAACACCTTCCAGCAGGACCATGAGATCGACGCTTTATCGAGGAGAATCTACTTGTACAAACTTGATAAGCCGTTCATCCTCACTGGCGATGTCCGCAGACATCTCCCCTATTCTCTGATGAATCTCGTCCTCCGGTGTTTGCAGAAGCATCCGGAAAGAAGGCCGTCCGATATCGTCCAGATATTCTATGAACTGACCAAAATCCAGCAAGAATATCGTATGATGAACGGGGCCGAGGCGCTGCAAAAGGAAGTCTTGACGTATCGCGCAAAAGCGTAGTCCGGAAACATATCAGCGCCGAAGCAGAATGCAAAGAGACGCTACTGCCGGCGATAGCGTGAATTTAACCCCTTCGCCGACACTCCTGCAACCTTGACGGCCTCACCCGGATTTTGCGGATTCAGTCACGCTGGCATATCTCGAGGAGCACGCCCATAGTGCTTTTCGGGTGAAAGAAGGCGATTTTAGCGCCACCGGCCCCCTCCCTGGGTTTTTCGTCGATAACACTGAGTCCCTTGGCCTTGAGATCTTCAAGCGATTTTGACACGTCATCCACCCGAAGCGCAACGTGCTGCACGCCTTCTCCCTTCTTTTCGAGGAACTTGGCGAGTGCGCCGTTGGGGTCGGTCGGTTGTAGAAGTTCAATCTCGGTGTCACCGACCGGAATGAAAGCGATCTTCATGCCTTGAAAATCTTCCGTATGTTCCACCTTCAGGCCAAGGGTGTCACGGTAAAGTTTGAGCGCGTTATCAAGATTCGAAACCGCTATTCCGACATGGTCTACCTTCCGGATCATCTTCTTACCTCCCCTTGAATGGGCGAATGCCACGCGCTCCGCCGCTATTCCAAAAACACGCCTCTGCATTCATTTCCCGACTCTATCCGATGGCCTTCTTAAGAATCCTCACTGAATCGATCGGATCCACCGTGTGGACTTCCAACACCACCGGACCGCCGAAGTTCGCCGCTCGGAGCATTCCAATAACGGCGTCGACATCGATTATGCCGCAACCGAGTCCTTGATGGTCATCCATGACAGTGACCCGTTTGTCAAACAGTTTCCACGTCACATCATGCATATGTACTTGTCCCAGGCGCGGGCCGTATTTCGCAACGAACTGACCGATCTCCTCCCTCCTGAGCCTGATGTGCCCGACGTCCATGCAGACCTTTGTGTCGAATTTATCGACGAGCGGATACAGTTTCTCGAAGGCAATATACTCAAGATTCTCGATGCACAGCTTCGAGGGAGGTATGAATCGGACTATTTCTGCTATACTCTCTGCCGCATATGCAAGGTACGCCTCGATCACTTGATTATCACGCAGTCCAACGCCCATCAAATCCTCCAACAAGCCGGAAATGTGGAGAATATAGGTAATAGGCTCAAGAGGCGAACACTGTTCAGTCAAGTCCCTGACGACCTCGATGGACCCGCGACGGATGGAATCTATGCTCGTGGTGAAGTTGACGCCGCCCATAAACGGCAGATGAACCGAGAACGTGACCCCCTCTTCTTCGTGTAGTCTCTTCAGACCGCCCGATGCCTCCTCACGAAACTTGTCGCGGATCGGACCCGGCAAGGCAGCCACACCCTCTCCGCTGATCTCGATGTGGTTGGCGCCTGCCTCAATCAGCCTCCTGGCCTCGTTGGCAAGCGAACAGTTGGCGTCACCGCTTAAGAACGCGCGCGCGATCTTCTTTGGTTCGATCATGGTCCCGATGCGCATCAACAGTCCTCCTCTTCTGTCATATCCGGTAGGCATTGGGAAACTGGAATCAGCAACAATCAGATTCCGGCGCTGGCAGGCGGATTATATCACTGACAAACAGCGCCATGCAAGCTCAGGACGCCGCCTCCCCTCGCAAGGCTCTGTTGGAAAAACGTCTCAGACAACGACCGGATATTTCCCATCGCGAACCTTGAACTTTGCACTTTAAACTTCCCACTTCGCACTTTAAACTTTGAACTCTAAACTCTGAACCATGAACCATAAACCATAAACCATGAACCATGAACCATAAACGTACTATTCACACCGGTATTAGTTCTATGCCTTCGCGAAGAAGCAAGGCCGCGCACACACCGTTGCCCTTTTGCAGTTTGCCGTTCACGTATATCTTGCCCACACCGCATGATGGGCTCTTTGTCTTCATATAGAACCGTCTGATGCCCAACTCATTCACTATTCTGAGGACTTCGTTGGCGCCGCGCAAGAATTGGAGCGTCATGTCCGTTCCATCTTCGAGAATTACCGCTGATTTGCCGTCGAGAACGTCTTCGCCGGACCCCTCGGCGATCTCCGCCCTGAGGCGGGGTGTGCTCAAACCCCCGAGTTGTTCCGGACAAAGGGGTATTATCTTACCCTCGACGAACAACCTATGAATCGACGCATCCAGCTTGTTCGCGCCATCGAAGCGGGTATTCAAACCAACCAGGCAAGCACTCGCGCCAAACACAAAATATCCCCCTCTCACAAATCGCTCCTGAACCACTTCTGATTATATATTTCCGTGGACATCTGTACTACTCACGTTCGAAATCATGAATTCGTGTCGCAATTTCCTCTTCTTCTTTTTCGTAAAATCCGTGTCCATCCGCGTGCATCTGTGGCTAAGATGCTTCTTTTTCTTCTTCTCCCCAAATCCGTGTAATCCGTGAAATCCGTGGTTCCCTTTGTTTCTTCTTTTGTTTGGTTGCGGCTCTGCCGCGCTATGCAAGCCGGTTTCTTAAGAGTCCTTTACCGAACATGGCGGGTCGCCAGGGGAAGAAAAGGGAAGAGTTATCTCAACCGTAGTACCCTCGTCGAGCTTGCTTCTTATCCGCATGCTTCCCTTGTGAGCCTCTATGATCTTCCTGCAAATCGGGAGACCAAGTCCTGTGCCCCTTATCTTTGTGGTCATGAACGGCTCTTGAACTGCGGGCAGGTCCTTTTCAGCAATTCCACAACCGCTGTCAACAATAGAAAGTTTCAGGACATTGCGGCCTTTTTCTTCGCAAGAACGAGACTGTATTCGCAATTGCCCTCCATCTGGCATCGCCTCGATTGAATTTGATATGAGGTTCACGAGCACCGCCGTAATCTTGGCGCTATCAACTGTCATTTCCCTTTCTCTTTCATTTAACTCCAGTGTAATGGTTATGTTTTGCAGCTTGTGGGCAAGTACCTTGAGCGACTCGTCCACAAGCGCTCCCACGGAGCAGACCGAATGGCGCAACTGCACCGGCTTCGAATACTCAAGCAACTCGGTGATTATGCTGTTCAGAAGGTTGACCGCATGGTCGATCCCCGCCATAGTCTCAGCCTTGCTTGCATCCTCTCCGATTTCTGCGTGTAGAACGTCCACTCCCATCTTGATACCCTGAAGCGGATTCCTCACTTCATGGGCCACAACCGAAACCATCTTCCCTATCGCCGCCAGGCTCTGGGCCTGCTCGAGCTCAGCCACCTTTTGCCCGACCTTTTCCTCGAGATGCTCGGAAAGCAGACGATAGCGGGCTTCGGATTCACGCAGCGTTTCCTCGGCCTGCTTCCGCTCCAGGGCGTTTGAGAAAATCTCTCCCACTATTTTAAGAAGCGCAATCGCGTCCTCGTCCCATGCTTTCTCTTGCCTCACAGAATCAAACCCGGCAAATCCGATTACTTTTCCTCTGGAAATCATTGGAACACAAATCAGCGATTGTATCCCCTCCAACTGCCATTCTGCTTTTTCGACCGCCGCTTCAGGCGGGAGATCGGCCACCCTCGGGACATAGCAAGCTTGCCCCTTTTTCAATGTTGACATGATCCACGAGAACTCTTCCGCTGAAAGCCCTTTGAGACGGTGGATATGAGGCGCAATTCCATCCGCACACCACTCATGGGTGTTGTCCATTTTCTTGCCGTCATCGTATAACCGGAAAATATAGCTTCGGTCGACGGCCGCAAACTCGCCGATACGCTGCAGAGCGTAAGTCGCTCCTTCATCTATCCGGTCAACCGATAGATTGATGAAGTGGGTCGATATACCGGTGATGAGTTTAATGAACTCGATTCTGCTTCTCAGCGCCTCCGCATGAGCGCCTTTCTCCCACTCCGGCGCACTCTTGCGCACCTTCGCGCTCTCAGAGGCAACCCCTCGTTTCCTTTTCTTGTGGCGTATCATACCGAAATACCTTTTTCTTCTAATACTAACATCTCCGACCCGTCGATGAAAGCGGGGGTGCGGGGTGTGCGACATGAAAGGTGGTTGATGATAACTTCTTCCGTTGGCGTCGTATTTTCTGAGGGTAGCGAATAATAATGCAAAGGGATTCATAATGCGACTGGAAATGCGTCTGCCTCGCTTTTGTAGGGGCACGGCGTGCCGTGCCCCCACAAGAATTCTTTGGCCTTGACCAATTTTATGTCGTACACCCGCGGATGCGGCGGCAGCGGAAGCGCGGTCACAAGAATCACGTATCCCAACAATGACTATGAGACGTTCAAATACGACGCGAACGGCAACCTCACCCTCAAGACCGACTGCAACGGCGCGCAAATCCAATACGCCTACGACGCTCTGAACCATCTGACGCAGAAAACATACCCGGGCTCTAGCACAGCCACGTTTGCTTATGATAAAATAGGTAACATGACAAGCGCGGTTGACAGCGATAGTTCCATATCCTTCGCATATGACAATCTGTACCGCATGACCAGCACAACCCAGCAGCTTGACTCCAACCCGAGCAAGACGATTGATTATGAATATGACCCTGTCGGCAACCGCACAGCCATGACCGGCCCGAATGATATCGCGAACGCATACACCTACACGCTGGTCAACCAGGTGGCGAGCATTACGGATGTCTACAACAACGCCACGAATTACTACTACGACGACGGCGGCAGACTGACACTGCGAACATACGGCAACGGCACAAAGGCGGAGTATTCCTACGATGAAGCGAACCGCTTGACTTTGCGCGCAAACAAGAAATCCGACGACAGCATGTTGTCGAGCTTCGAGTATGAGACCGATAAAACCGGCAGTCGCACAAAACGCACAACGGGTGGAAGCGCCATGACCGCGCAGGCGCTGAAGTACACTTACGACAACATCTATGAGATAAACGAGGTGTACCGCCTCGAACCCAATCCCGCTGTTCTTGAGACATTCAGCTACGATGGCGTCGGAAACCGGACCGCAGACACTGATTACTCCAACTATTCGTACAACACGAATAATCAGCTTACGTCATATGACAGCATCACGTTCGTCTACGACAATAATGGCAATCTGACCAAGAAAACGCAAAACGGAACGGATGACACGACGTACACGTTCGATTACGAGAACAAGATCACGCGGATTGACTATCCGGACGAAACCTATTCGGCGTATAAGTATGACGCACTTGGGCGAAGAGTTGAAAAACGGGACAGGAGCGGGAACATAGCCCGCTATGTCTATGATGGACAGAATTTTATTGCCGAGTATGATGGCAGCAACAGCCTGGTAGCCTCATATCTTCAGAGTTTCGGTATCGACAGGCCCATCTCGATGTTTCGAGCCGGGCAGATGTACTGGTACCACTCCGATGCCCTTGGGAGCATCTATCAGATGACCGACTCCAACCAAGCCGTGGCCCGCAGCTATGATTATTCAGCTTTTGGTAAAATCATCTCGGAGTCAGGCTCACTTGTGAATCCCTTCACCTACACTGCGCGCGAATATGACTCCGACAGTGGGCTGTATTACTATAGGGCGCGGTATTATGATGCGGGTGTGGGAAGATTCTTGAGTAGGGATCCGATAAAGTCGAAGAAAGTAGCTGCTTACGGGAGACTGTATCTATACGTGCTAAATGACCCTATTAACAACACTGATCCTCGTGGCTTAGATGATCAGGCGTTCTTGGTATGTGTCGATAGGGGTACTTATGAAATATGTATGGAATGCTATTGTAGTGAGTTACTAGGATTCACCCCAAAAGGGATTTATGAGGCAGTTATTCGTCCCGATGGCACATGCACCTGCATTTGTGAGTATGACCCTGAATGTCAATACGAGGGTGAGCGGGCATATAGTGTTGGTAGCTGTACTACATTCATCATCGCTAAGTAGTATATCCAGGAGGAGTCAATGAAGAGGTTTTCCTTAGGCAAACTGAGCCTCCTTTTGATGGTTGTCTTAGTGGGATCATTAGCCGCATATGGCAGAAACCCATATGAAGCGCGTAAGAAACTCGATGAACTAAGTATTCCATTCACAGTGGAAGCATTCGTAAATCTAGCCGCGATCGGGGACTCTACTGCGATCGCCCTATTCCTGGACGCAGGCATGGATATTGATTCCGCCGATGCAAAATATGGCATGACCGCCTTGATGCATGCAACAATAGCAGGCCGGTCGGATATCGTGAAAAGCTTGTTGGACAAAGGGGCTGATATAAATGCCAAAGACAAAGATGGTCGGACAGCCTTGATACTCGCGTCAGGTTGCGGGTTCAGTTCATCAATGCCAGAAGAGATAGAAAAGAGGTTGTATGTTATCGAGAAGAGGCGCGCACTCGATACCCATCCCACCACTGTGAAGACCAAGCGGAATGTCCCTTCCGACGACAATCCCTTCGAAGAAGGAGCCGCTGAAAAGGATGGTATTATCACAGTGGTTACGAGGCTGGATAGTCATCCCGATATCGTGAAAACTCTACTCGAAAGAGGCGCTGACGCAAATATTCAGGATAACGATGGTAAAACGGCCATTATGTCTGCAGCATGGCACGGTCACACGGAGATCGTCAAGAGGCTCTTGGACATGGGCGCTAACCCGAATGTAAAGGACAGGCATTCTCGTGCCTCATGGAATTTGTCCATAATCAGTAGCGGCCATGTTTTGCATCCTGGAAACGGCTGGACAGCGCTTATGTATGCCATGCTGAGCAGTTGCCCTGAAGTCGTGCGCGCTCTATTGGATGCTGGCGCAGACCCCAATGCGAAGGATCAGCACGGAGTGAGTGTATTGATGATTGCCGCATTCCATCAAGGGCGCACCGAGGTGGTGCAAGCTCTGCTTGATGCAGGCGCTGATACAAATGTTAAAGACGAACATGGTGACACGGCCTTGGATTATGCGACGGATTCAAAGCATAAAGATGTTGTGGAACTTCTCAAGAAGCACAGCTCGAAACAATGACTGAGAACAAGGCGGAAAAACACTTGAAATACACCTACGACAATATCTATGAGATAAACGAGGTGTATCGCCTCTCGCCTGAGCCCACTGCGACACTTGAGACATTCAGCTATGACGGCGTGGGCAATCGGACCACTGATTCCGACTACTCGAATTATGCATATAACACAAACAACCAACTCACCTCCTACGACAGCATCACGTTCAATTATGATAAGAACGGGAATCTCACGAAG
>JACRIR010000002.1 GCA_016215705.1 Candidatus Poribacteria bacterium
CGTTCATCGGCAGGCTGACCCCGCCTCAGAGGGGGAAGTCCCGCGCCCCGCAGGATTCCAAAAGCAATTGGATACTTTAAGTCCAACAATTTATGAAACGAAACACGAATTCCTGCGTCACTGCGTCACCTGCGTCACCAAGCGCCTCAAAAAGCTCTCCAAGACCTACCCATTCCGGCTTCAGAAGTCATTTACCAACACCACACTTCCAACTCCCCTTTCGCCTTGCTCCTTGCTCTTTTCGCCTGCCCGATCTTCATCGGGCTATCGCGTCACCAGCGCGTCACCCGCGTCACCTCGCGTCACGCTTCGCTACATTATTCATCATTTGTCGCCGAACCCGGCGTCTTGCGCGTCCGCCTTTCGCCTTCTTCTTCCCCCGTATTCCCCGTGGTTTCAAAATCAGTTTCTGGCTCACAGCTCGTCGTTCATGGTTCTCAACCATAAACCATAAACCCGAAACTCGGGGTCTCTTCTTTTTTTTGTTTCTTCTTCTTTATTGGTTGCGGCCCCGCTGCGCTGCGGCAATCTTTCTCCCTCTCCACCAGGTCTCCTATCCGCAATCGCTTGAATTCCAAGCGGCCTTTCGGTATACTCGGCAGGAACAGATTCCGTTTCTTTGGAACAAATCCCCCTCTTTCCCCCTTTAACAAAGGGGGAGGAAGGGGGATTTCTCCATAACCTGAGAACTTGTGTATGATGTTCGGCAGCAGTATTCATAGCGCGGCGGAGGCGCAGCCAAAGAGGAAGAGGGAATCCGCAGATTTCGCAGATTTCGCGGATTTGGGGAAAGAAGAAGAAAAGAAAGAATCTCACCACGAAGGCACCAAGTCACCAAGAGCGGGGGAAAGAAGAAGAAACAACAAAAGGCATTCTTAACCGCAAATGAACGCGGATGAACGCGGATTAGAAAGAAGAAGAAGAAGAAGAAGAAGAAGAAGAAAGAAAAAGAGGCATTCTTAGCCGCAGATGAACGCGGATGAACGCCGATTTGGGAGAGAAAAAAAAGAAATCACCGCAGGAACTCACTGCTGTCCAAGACGGTTTTTTTCACCGCAGAGGGTCGCAGACCCAAGGCGCAGAGGGCGCAAAGAGAGAACAAGAGGGAACAGGAAGCTAACCGTGAGTAGTACAGAAAATAATTGCAGTAGGCCATTAGGAAAATCATATGCCAAAGATTCTTGTTGCGGATAAATTGTCGGAGGCTGGTCTGAAGGTTTTCGCGCGCCATAAGGAACTGGTTGTGCGGGTGGAGAAGGGGTTGTCGCCGGATGCGATCAAAGCGATCATTCCCGAATTCGATGCGCTCGCCGTGCGCAGTTCCACAAAGGTGACCGCCGATCTAATCGCTGTGGCCGACAATCTTAAAGTAATCGGCAGAGCCGGTATCGGAGTGGATAATATCGACGTAGGAGCGGCCACACGGCGCGGAATCGTCGTCATGAACACGCCGCAGGAGAACGCCATTGCCGCCGCCGAGCATGCAATTGCGTTAATGATGGCGCTTGCGCGGAGAGTGCCGCAGGCCACAGCTTCATTAAAGGCCGGCCGATGGGAAAAAGGTAAATTTGTAGGCTCTGAAATCTTTAATAAGACTCTTGGAATCATAGGCATCGGGAACATCGGCGGAATTGTGGCCGAGCGCGCCGCCGGATTGAAAATGAGAGTAATCGCTTATGACCCGCACATTCCTCCACAGACCGCCTCGAAGAAGGGCATTCCGCTCGTATCGCTCGACGAGTTGCTCGCCAGTTCAGACTTCGTAACGATTCATGTGCCGCTGACCGAGGAAACCCGGAACCTGATAAATGCAGACACGCTGAAGAAGATGGCGCCGTACGCGATGATCATAAATTGCGCCAGAGGCGGAATCATCAACGAACGCGACTTGCACGAGGCGCTCACTTCAGGCCGTCTTGGCGGCGCGGCCCTCGACGTATTCGAGAAGGAGCCCGCTGTCGACAATCCGCTCTGCAAGCTCGATAACGTCATCTGCACGCCTCATCTCGGCGCGAGCACGGTCGAGGCTCAGGAAAACGTAGCGGTCGCCATCGCCGAACAGATCGCGGACTATCTGCTTCATGGCACGCTGCGCAACGCCGTAAACGTGCCGACGGTCAGCCCTGAGTTGCTGGCCTATATCAGCCCCTACCTGGCGCTCGGAGAGAAACTGGGAAAATTTCTCGCGCAGATATCGGATTTTGCGATTGAAGAGATCATCATCGAGTACCAAGGTGAAGTGATCGAGCGGGGCATCTCGCCCATAACCTCGAGCGTTCTGAAAGGAATCCTGACGCCTATTGTCGGCAACCGTATAAACATCATAAGCGCGCCGGCAATCGCCAAGGAACGCGGCGTGAGTGTGCGCGAGGCCACGAGCCGCACCGCCGAGGACTACGTGAGTCTCATCGGAATAACCGTGCGTTCGGGCGCAAAGCAGAATTATGTGGCGGGCACGATCTTCGGCAAGAAGGAGATTCGGATTGTCCGCTTCAACAACTTCGAGATCGAGGCGGCGCCCGAGGGAAACATTCTGTTCCTCTATAATCTCGACCGGCCGGGTGTGATCGGCAACATCGGCACAACCCTCGCCAAGCACAGCGTCAACATAGCCACTATGTACCTTGGCCGCGACACCGCGGGCGGTCACGCCGTCTCGCTCTGGAACATAGACTCGCCGATATCAAAAGAGACGCTCGACGAACTCGCGAAGCTTCCAAATATCATCTCTGTTAGACAAATGGAGCTTTGAACAACTGTAGGGTTTGGGGGTTTGGTGGGAGATGCTTAAGAAGATCGAATCGTATCTGTATGAACAACACATGGACGTGGTCGGCGTAGCGGACGCGGCTGGTTGGCAGAGTCCGCTGGAGGAATGCAGGCCGACGGAAATCCTGAAGGACTGCCGGAGAATAATCGTGTTCGGAAAAGAAATCTCGCGGCCTATATATGAGACGCGGAAACACGCTCTTGATCTTTATGCGAATGTGGCGCAGAACTACTATCAGTCAATGGACGCCGCCGCCGTCGAGGTCGCCTCGATGCTCACGCGAGCGGGGCATCCGTCGGTTCCGCTCGGGGCTTATCTCCCGCTTCTGATGCGAGAAGGCAAATACTGGGGGATCGTCTCACTCAAGCATGCGGCAGTTCGGGCCGGTCTGGGGACAATGGGCAAGAATACGCTGCTGATCAACGAGGAATTCGGCAACAGGCTGCGACTTGGAGGCGTGCTCACGACTGCGCCCTTGCCGGCAGGCAATCCTCTGCCAAAATCTTTGTGTATTCAGGATTGTCAGACATGCGTCGAGGTATGTCCTGTTCAGGCCCTCAACGGACAGGGCGGCATTAGCCAATATAAGTGCCTTCGCAAGAGCACGGCTCATCCATTATTGGCCACGAGCTTCCTGTCGCAGTGGTTCCGCTCCTCCAAACTTCTGAACAAGAACTTCGAGCTTGTTACCGGAACGCTCGGTGCGCGATATTCCTACAGTTGCTGCGAATGCCTCATCAATTGTCCGCATTTCCAAAAAGGTGAAAGGCGAAAGGAACAAGAGGAAGGGGAAAACTGAAAATACCATTCAAACTCCATATGACCCCGTCGCAGGCGCCGCACATCCGCTCCAGTCGGGTCTGCCTTTCCTCCGGAAAGAAGTTCCTGGTTCCTAGTACCGCGTTTCCTAAATAACATGCACTTAACTCGGCGACGTTCCCCCCTTTGCAAAGGGGGGAAGGGGGGATTTAAGACTCTTGTTTTCCAAGGATTTCTGCGACTTCCTAAATCCCCCTTTGTCCCCCTTTTTC
>JACRIR010000102.1 GCA_016215705.1 Candidatus Poribacteria bacterium
GGCAATGGCAGCGTGACTGTGGAGCCTGCCGGCCCGAACTACGACTGTGGGATTGAAGTCTGCCTTACGCCCACGCCGGCAGCCTGCTGGAGATTCGACCACTGGGAAGACGGCGCGGGAACCAGTTTGGGAAGCGCTGTCCCATTCTGCATGACCATGGACGGCAACAAGACAATCGGACCGGTCTTCGTTCGGACGCAGCATAACATATACATCACCATCATCGGCGCGGGCCATGTAACGCCGCCCGGTGGGCCCTATGATTGCGGAACACAAGTTGATCTACTCGCCATTCCGGACGACCCATGCTGGCAGTTCCATCATTGGGAGGGCGACATTACCGGAACTGAAAATCCGGTGCGAGTCATCGTAAATCACGACATGCATGTCATTGCTGTGTTCGTTGATATAAGTATTACCTACTGTCGCGACGCTGACACCGACGAATATGGGAATCCCATTGATAGCGTTCTAGATTGCGTAGCGCCCTCGGGATATGTGGACGATTGCACCGACTGCGATGACACCAACCCGGCCGTAAATCCGGGCGAGGTGGAGACATTCTGTAATTGCATAGATGACGACTGCGAACCGGCGACACCCGACAATGGCGGCTGCTGTCCGGATTTCGGAATCGTTCTGGAAAGCGGTTACAGCCCCGTCGGCCCTGCGCTGCATCTATGCGGGGCACTTGCGGAAGACCTCTGCAATGAACTCAATTCCGGCGGCTCGGTCTGCGATAGGGTCATCCGCTACAACGTAAGCACAGGTATGTACGCCACGCACATATGCGGGCTGACGTTCAATAACTTCTCAACCGAGGACGGCGAAGGCTTCTTCTTACGTTGCTCGGGCGAGGTCACATGGTGGCAGGAAGGCTGTGACATCGCATGCCCGATAGCGATTGAACTTGTCCCGGGCTATAACCCGATCGCATTGCCGGCGTGCGCCTCGACCGCTACCGCCGAGGGTTTGTGTCAGGCGATAAGAGACGCCGGCGGTTCAGCGGACAGAGTCATTCGATACCGGACGGAGACCGGTATGTACGACACTCACATCTGCGGCCTGCCATTCAACAACTTCGCGCTCGAACCCGGCGCTCTGTACTTCGTCCGCAGCCAAACAACCGCAACAGTATTGATACCATAGCAGAGGCGAGAGGGGTGCTTTCCCCCTTTGCAAAGGGGGACGAAGGGGGATTCCATTCGCATTCCAGTTTTCTTTGCGCCCCTCTGCGCCTCTGCGGTAAAAAAGTCGTTTTGGACAGCAGCGATCCAAGGTCTTTCTTCTTTATAAACAGGCGTGTCGGAAGGGAGAGTAGCATCGTGAAAACAAGACTATTCATCCTATCGCTGCTCGCAGTTGCATTCGTGTTCTGTTTCGCGATTGCGAACGCTGTTGCGGGCCCGTCGGACGAAGACAATGACGGCGTTTACGATGACATGGACAATTGTCCGTCCGTTTACAACCGGGACCAGGTAAATACGGACGGCGGCGGGGTCGCGGTCGGGGGAAGTGACATTCGACTCGATACGGATGCCGCCGGCGCTTCCGGGTCTTCCAGTTCCCGGATATCAACCGATTCGGCCGGCAACGTGTACGTCACCTGGTACGACAGCAGAAACGGGCAGAACGACATCTACTTCAACCGTTCCGCGGACTATGGCGCGACGTGGCTGCCCGATGATGTTCGCCTTGATACGACCGCTCCCGGCGCGTCTTCCTCCTACAATCAGGTCGTGACATGCGATTCTTCCGGCAACGTGTATGTCGCATGGGATGATAGGAGGAACATAGATATTGATATCTATTTTAATCGTTCAACTGATTATGGAGCGACATGGCTGCCCAACGACATTCGGATTGACACGAGCGCCGCAGACACGTGGTCAACAAGGCCTCAAATATCGTGTGATTCTTTCGGCCATGTGTACGTCACATGGCTGGATTACCGCAATGGCCAGACGGACATCTACTTCAATTGTTCCGCCGATCATGGCGCGACGTGGTTGCCGAGTGACCTCAGGCTTGATACGAGCGCTATCGGTGTTTCGGCGTCCTTTGACCCGCAGATATCGTGCGATTCCACCGGCCATGTGTACGTCACCTGGTATGACTTCCGCAATGGTCGGGCGGATATCTATTTCAATCGTTCGGCGGATTACGGCGCCACGTGGCTGCCGAATGACGTCCGGCTTGATTCGAGCGCTCCCGGCGCTCCGGGGGGGTCTCATAATCCTCATATATCAAGCGATTCATCCGGTCATGTGTATGTCACATGGTTCGATCACCGAAACGATGCGGAGGATATCTATTTCAATTGTTCATCCGATTACGGCGCCACATGGCTGCCCGGCGATATCCGGCTTAATACTAATGCTGTTCCAGTCCCTGCTGACGTTCTGTTGTTGGATGCTCAGATATCGAGTGATTCTTCCGGCCATGTATATGTCGCGTGGGAGCACAACAGAAACGGCCTCTTCGATATTTACTTCAACCGTTCATTGGACTACGGGGCGACGTGGCTGCCCAATGACATTCGGCTCGACACGAATGGGGCAGGCGGCTCCACATCCCAGAAACCCTGCGTCTCGAGCGACTCCACCGGCCATGTTTTTGTCACGTGGCAAGATGACCGGGCGGGGGGTAATGACATCTATTTGAACCATTCGGCCGATTACGGAACGACATGGTTGTCGGCTGACGTCCGGCTTGATACGGATGCGGCAGGCGACTCCGATTCATCCAGGCCCGTCATATCGAACGATTCCTCCCGCCACGTATATGTCGCGTGGCAAGACTCCCGAAACGGAGCGACGGATATCTATTTCAACGGCATTCTTGTCGGAGACACTTTCGGCGACGCCTGCGACAACTGCCCCGATGCCTTGAATCAAGATCAAGCCGATGCCGATGGCGACTCCATCGGTGACGCCTGCGACGCATGGCCTTTTGACCCCGACAACGATGCCGACGGCGACGGCGTCTCGGGACACATAGATAATTGTCCCGACGTTTCCAACGCGGACCAGGCAAACTCGGACGGCGACGCTATCGCGGTCGGTGAAAACGACATTCGCCTCGACACGAGCGCGCCAGGCGCTTCCGCCTCTGAGAACCCTGCTATGTCGAGTGATTCTTCCGGCCACGTGTATGTCACGTGGGAAGACAGCCGAAACGGTGAGAATGACATCTATTTCAACTCTTCCTCGGATCACGGCGCCACATGGTTACTATCTGATGTCCGGCTTGATACGGATGCTGCAGGGGCACACACGTCTACATACATAGACATATCGGGTGACTCCCTCGGCCACGTCTATGTCACGTGGAGCGATTCGCGCAACGGCATGCGGGATATCTATTTCAACCGTTCGTTGGATTACGGGGCGACGTGGCTGCCCAACGACATCCGGCTCGATACGGATGCTCCGGGCGCTGACTCCTCCTACACTCCTCAAATATCGAGTGATTCCGCCGGGCAGGTGTATGTCACGTGGCACGATTACCGCAACGGCTCGTCGGATATCTATTTCAACCGCTCCTCGGATTACGGGGCGACATGGCTGCCCAACGACATTCGGCTCAATGCGACTGCGCCGGACGACTCCAATTCATGGTGGCCTAGCATTTCGAGCGATTCCGACGGCCACGTCTATGTGGCGTGGCACGATTACCGTGACAGTTCGGTGGACATCTATTTCAATTGTTCCTCGGACTACGGCGCTACATGGCTGCCCAACGACATCCGGCTTAATGCCAGTCCTGCAGCCCTTTTTGCTGTATATATAGAACCTCAAATATCGAGCGATTCTTCCGGCCATGTGTATGTAACATGGCACGATAACCGCAACGGCGAGTGGGATATCTACTTCAATCACTCGTCGGATTACGGGGTGACATGGGCGCCTAACGACGCGCAAGTTGACACGAACGGGGCCGGTGTCTCACTTTCCACTTATCCCCGAATATCGAGTGATTCCGTCGGCCATGTGTACATCACGTGGGGTGACAACCGCAATGGCACAGCCGATATCTATTTTAATCGTTCCGATGACTACGGCGCCACGTGGTTGTCAAGCGACACCCGCCTCGATACCAACGCCGCAGGCGCTTCCCACTCCTTCCTTCCCATGATATCGAGCGATTCGGGCGGTCATGTCTATGTCACATGGGCCGACAACAGGAACGGCACATACAATATCTATTTCAATCGTTCGGCGGACTACGGAGCGACATGGTTGCCCAACGACGCTCGAATTGACAGGGAAGGGGAAGTGACATATGACATCTTTAGTCCTCGGCTCCGAATCTCGAGTGATTCCGCCGGCCATGCGTTTGTGGCGTGGGGCGACGCGCGGAACGGAGTGTCGGACATCTATTTCAATAGCGTCTTCGTCGGAGACTCTTTCGGCGACGCTTGTGACAACTGTCCCGATGCCCTTAACGAGGATCAGGCCGACACCGACAGCGACACCGTCGGTAACGCCTGCGATAATTGCCCCGAAGTCTCTAATCCCGATCAAGCCGATGCTGATGGCGACTCCATTGGCAACGCCTGCGACAACTGTCTCAATGTCTCGAATCCCGATCAGGCCGACACCGATGACGACTCCATCGGCGACGCCTGCGACGCATGGCCTTACGATCCCGACAACGACGCCGATGCCGACGGCGTCTCAGGACATATAGACAACTGTCCGGACGTGGCAAACGCCGACCAGGCAGACGGGGAGATGACGACGGGACAAAACGATGTGCAGCTCGACACGGGTAGCGCAAGCGGCTCGTCCGATAGTCCCCAGGTATCGAGCGACTCGGCCGGCCATGTGTATGTCACATGGCAGGATAACAGAAACGGTCAGACCGACATCTACTTCAACAGTTCATCAAATTATGGAGTGACGTGGAGGACGCCGGCTGACATCCGGCTGGACACCACCGCTCCGGGCGCCTCCAGCTCTTCTACTCCGCAGATATCGAGCGATTCTGCCGGTCATGTCTATGTCGCGTGGCGCGATGGCAGAAACGGCGAGTCGGACATCTATTTCAGCCGCTCGTCGGATTTTGGGGCGACATGGCTGCCTAATGACATTCGGCTTGACACGAATGCTGCGGGCGCCTTCGGCTCCACGGTTCCCGCTGTGACGAGCGATTCCGCCGGCCATGTGTACGTCGTCTGGTCCGATTCCCGCAATGGCGCGACGGATATCTATTTCAATTGCTCTTCGGACTACGGGGCGACGTGGGCGCCCAACGACAGGCGGCTTGACATGGATGGGGCAGGCGCATCCAGCGCTTATTCGCCTCAGATATCGTGCGATTCAGACGGCCATGTGTATGTCGTCTGGTACGACAACAGAAACGGGCAGTACGACATCTTCTTCTACCGCTCGTCGGATTTTGGGGCGACGTGGGCTTCGGGGAATATGCGGCTCGATACGGATGCCCCGGGCTCTCACACTTCTATCGGGCCCTCCATATCGAGCGATTCCAGCGGCCACGTATATGTCGCGTGGCACGACAACAGAAACGGTCAGAACGACATTTATTTCAACCATTCGTCGGATTACGGGGCGACATGGGCTGTGACCGATACCCGGCTTGACACGGACGCGCCGGGCGCATTCAACTCCGCTTCTACCCGGATAGCGAGCGATTCGGCCGGCCACGTGTACGTCATTTGGTCGGATATCCGGAACGGCATGTACGATATCTATTACAACCGCTCCACTGATTTCGGCGCCACATGGGCAGTGGCCGATATCCGGCTTGATACAAATGCGCCCGGTGCTTCCCAGTCTTACAATCCTCAAATATCAAGTGATCCTGCCGGCCATGTGTGTGTGACCTGGGCCGATAACAGAAATGGCCTGTACGATATCTACTTGAACCTCTCGTCCGATTCCGGCGCCACATGGCTGCCGGCCGACGTCCGGCTTGATACGAACGCTGCGGGCGTCTCCAGTTCCACTTTTCCGGCAATATGGAACGATTCCGCCGGCCATGCGTACGTGACTTGGCGCGACTACAGGAACGGTCGGAACGATATCTATTTCAACATTGTCACGCTGGGAGACTCTTCCGGCGACGCATGCGACAATTGTCCGGAAATCATGAATCCGGACCAGGCGGACTCGGATGCGGACGGACTGGGGAACCTTTGCGACGGCTGTCCCACCGACCCGCTCAATGACGGCGACGGCGACGGCCTGTGCGCCGACACCGACAACTGTCCGCTGGCGCCGAACCCCGGGCAACAGGACTGCGACAGCAATGGCCTAGGCGACGCCTGTGACGCAATCAATCCGGGCGCTAGCGATTCGGCATGCAACGGTGTGGATAACAACTGCAACGGCTTAACCGACGAGGAATATGTTCCTACCGCCACCGTCTGCGGGATAGGCGAATGCGCATCCGTCGGTCAAATGCTCTGTGTGAATGGTGCTTTGCAAAACACGTGTGTTCCCGGCGCGCCGGCGCCCGAAATCTGCGACGGCGTGGATAACGACTGCGACGGCTTCATGGACGAGGATGGGAATGCCCTCTGCGATAATGGTTTGTTCTGCGACGGAGTAGAAACCTGCGGTGGAGCGCTGGCATGTCAACAGGGCGCGCCACCTAATTGCAGCGACGGCGATCCCTGTACGACTGACACGTGTGACGAGTCTGCCGACCAGTGCGCCCATGAGCCGGGAGGGATGGAAGTCTGCGATGGTGTAGACAACGATTGTGACGGACTGATTGATTGCAATGACGCCGATTTGGCATGCGTCACATACTGTCGCGACGCTGATGAGGATGGATACGGTAATCCAAATGATGGCGTAATCGGCTGCAGTGCGTCAGAGGGATATGTGGAGGATTGCTCGGACTGCGATGATACCAATCCGGCGATAGATCCTGGTGAGATGGAGACATTCTGTAATTGCATAGATGATGACTGCAATCCGGCGACACCTGACAATGGCGGATGCTGTCCGGATTTCGGAATCGTTCTGGAAAACGGCTACAACCCCGTCGGCCCTGCGCTGCACCTGTGCGGAGCGCTTGCGGAAGACCTCTGCGCCGAACTTAATTCCGACGGCCCGGTCTGCAATAGGGTCATCCGCTACAACATAAGCACAGGCATGTACGTGACGCACATCTGCGGGCTGGCGTTCAACAACTTCTCAACCGAGGACGGTGAGGGCTTCTTCATACGTTGCTCCGGCGAGGTGACATGGTGGCAGGAAGGCTGTGACATCCCGTGCCCGATAGCGATTGAACTCGTACCGGGCTACAACCCGATCGCATTGCCGGCGTGCGCCGCGACAGCTACCGCCGAGGATTTATGTCAAGCGATCACGGCCGCTGGTGGCACGGCGGACAGAGTTATTCGGTACCGCACGGAGACAGGCATGTACGACACACACATCTGTGGCCTGCAATTCAACAACTTCGCGCTCGAGCCCGGTGCTTTGTACTTCGTCCGCAGCCAGACTACCGCAACAGTCTTGATACCATAGCAGAGCCAAAAGGCTAACGGGCAAGGGTGAAACGCAAAGGCAAACGGATAGAGGCAAAAGGGCAAGAGCAAAAGCAACAGCAAAAGGGCAATCCCCACTCATCCCCCTTTGAAAAAGGGGGGATTTAAGGGAAACGGGTCACGCGAGGCAACGTCAAAAGGGCAAGGAGCTATGTAGCTCGTTTCATAATTCCTGTATCGCATTTCGTAGGGGCGACTCGGTGAGTCGCCCGCGGGAATCCACGTAATCTTCGGACAGAGAACGTTGTTCGCATTTGTGCGATTAGTACAGTTTCTCTCGCAACCAACAGGAGTCCCGACCATGCGCCGAAACCCGGCGATATTCGCAGCCTGTCTTATTATTTTCCTCGTTAGTTCTCACATCGCTCTTGCACAGGAGACCTCGCACGATTTGGCCGTCAAGGGGATTGCTTTTACTCCAAATCAGATACTGAAGACCGAAACGGTTCAAGTCGTTGTTGGAATAGAGAATCGAGGGAGCTATGATGAGAAGAATGTGACAGTGATATTAGAAATTCGCCAAATTGAATTTGCGCATAAAAAGAGCATACCGCTGATCCGCCATGGTGAGACACCGTTTGTGAAATTCCCCATTCCTGTTGCAGTTTCCGAATTGCCGAGGGCTGTGACCATTGTTGCCAGAATCGTACCAGTCGATTCCGAGACCAACCTTGCCAATAACCAAGAACGTTTGCGGCTCCTCTTGCAGGAAAGAGACGGCATAATCACGCCCATGCATAAATCAGAGCCGATGACACAAGCACACCAGTATCTGGCTGGAGAAGCTGCAAGAATATGGCCGGGAACGAATGGACTTGATCTCCAATCTCAGGATGACTGGACTAATTTCTTCAATGGCTCACACTCGGAAATATGGGACTATATCGGTGCAAAGACGACCTATGTTCCCATTGATACATACGGAGTGGTCACATACGGTGGTCGGGATCATAACGGACAGCCGATCACTGATACAACCTGGCCGTCTCCGAGTATTGGAAGGGTGAGCTATTCCTGCTACAACGAGGAAGTCTATTATTCTTTTGACCTGGAAACCCCCGGCGGGGACGGGTCTTGCGACAACCTCACCGTTGGAGGATTTCAAAACGGCGGGAATGACATTATAGAAGGCACACATGAAGAGGATTTGTTCAATGCAATATCAAATTTAGGATTGCCCGACAATTTCTTCAATGGCAGTACCTTGGACGGTGGCGCCGAATCAAATCTCAATGGTGCCTTCATTTTTTATAACCATTTCAGAAACGTCGATGAATCCCATAATGGCGGGGATGAAGATGGTCTTACCTCATTCACGTTTACAGCAAGCACCAGTGCAATTGAAAAGGCCGAGAAGTATTGGAATGAATACGTAATTCCATACTATCTTGGTATAAACGACAAACCCGTGAATAAAGAGCTGTCCTACTACTATCTAGGAAGGGTTGCTCATTTGCTGGCTGATATGGCCCTTCCTGCCCATGCGAACGGAGATGCACATGTATTGGACGTGGATGCATACGAATACTACATGGGTCAACACTATGCGGAATATACATTCAATGAAATTCCACAGCTTGATTTGAATGGTGATGTCGTCGGCAGAAAGCCGTGGGCCTACAGCGCAGGTGACTGGAATTACAGCGATTTCAATTACGTGAGAACTCAGATTCCCGGCACGACATGGGATCCGGAAGAACCGAATGATGCGGTGGCTCAGGCTAAATGGAACCAGAAATCACCCCTGTATCATCTATTCTGGTGCACGGCGGAAATCGCGGATAACTATGATAGTGATGGTGCAAACGGAGAAGTCAACCCGGGCCGATTCAACTCCGACGGTTGGTTTGCAGACAGCGAAAGCAGGCTTGTTGGCGATAACCTAATGCGCCAAGCCATGAAATCCGTCGCCGAACTATACAAGCTTTTCTGGGATAGTGTTAACGACAGCGATGCGGACGGATTACTCGGCTATGATGAGATAGGGATTTATGGCACAGACCCAGATGTGGTTGATACAGACAACGACGGCATCGATGATGGTGACGAAGTGGCCTACTGGGGAAACGACTGGAACGCCAATCCGGACCACGATGGCTTCATCAACCTCCTCGACCCCGATTCCGACAACGACACAATCGCGGATGGACCGGACAACTGCCGGGCCATTTTCAACCCCGGCCAGGAAGATGCTGATGCTGACGGCACGGGTGATGTCTGTGAACCTGCTCCAACCGAATGGCCTCTGGTCACCCAAACCGCTAATCAAACAAACCCGGCAATCGCTTCGGACAGTTTAGGGAACATACACGTCGTATGGCAGGACTACCGGAACGGAAACTGGGAAATCTATTTCTCAAAATATGATAGCGATGGCAGACCTTTAGTTCTCGATGTGCGAGTCACCAACACATCGGCAAGCTCAACTTGGCCCGACGTATCAACCGATTCCAGCGGAAACAGCTACGTAGTCTGGGACGAAGCCAGAGCTGTCAGGTTCTGCAAACTCGGCCCAGTCGGAAATAAATTGACCGGAGACATCTCCGTTAGCGGCAGCAGTACTAGCGACCCATATCCGACTATTGCGACGACTCCGTCCGGCATCAGTCACATGGCATATGAAAGGACGGTCGTGACCTCATACAGGCTCTATTATAGCAAATTTGCCGCTGACGGAAGCAGAATTGGCAGCGAACTTAGCGTTTACTCAGACAATGTGACAGGGGACTTTCCCAAAAAAGCAGATTGCGGCCTCGACTCTTCAGGCAACTGCTACATAACATGGAGAGATCATGATTTATGGTGGAATATTGGAATATATGTTCGACGGATCAACTCCAATATGACAATGCAAGCATCAGTTCGCCGATTGGTTTCCGATAGCGCCCGGAATCCGAGAATTTCTGTCACCGGAACGGACCAGTATCGCCTCATATATGAGGATATGAGAGGAGCCACAAGCGAGATATACCTCAACTTAGGTGTGAATAATGACCGCCAGATAAGCGAGACGGTTGGCTCCGCATATGAACCTGCGATAGTGACTGATTCACTAAACCACAGCTTCATCCCGTGGCACGACAACCGAAATGGGAAGTATGATGTTTACCTTATAGAGATCGGAAGCGACAACGCAACGATAGGCCCCGACCTCAGAATTTCGCACGGACCCGCTAATTCGCAATCCCCGGATATTTGCCTTGCGGGTGGCAGATATAAAATCGTTTGGCAAGACAACAAGAACGGCAACTGGGACATTTATGCAAACTTCGGTTCAAATCTCGGGCTCGATTCCGACAGCGACGGATTATCCGACAGCGATGAGACGTCCGTCTACGGCACGCTTCCGAATGATGATGACAGCGACAATGACGGCATCAACGACGGCGACGAGGTCGCCTATTGGGGAAGCCGCTGGAATCAGGACATTGATGCAGACGCCAGGATAAACCTTCTCGACGATGATTCGGACGGTGATGGAGTCAACGACGGACAGGAGAGAACAAACGGGACCGATCCCGGAATCCCGAATGTTGTGAATGTTTCCATCATCCCTTCTGCGGAGACAGTGGCTGTCGGCGGGTCAGCGGAGTACTTTGTCCGCCTTGAGAACTTGACTCAATCCGCCTGTACAGTGACGCTCGACATCATAGGGCTTTCTATCGACCCCTCATGGGTCAGTTTCGGCGCGAATCCGGTAACCCTTATCGCGGGTGAAGCGCGCGACGTGTCGATGACAGTAGCCGTGCCGCTCGATTGCTCCATCGGATACACCGAGACCGAACTTGTTGTTCTCGAAAGCGCCCCCTGCGCTGGTTCTGGTAGGACTGCCTCGACCACTGTATTCATCACACCCGATCCTCAAATTAGCGACCTGCTGCCCACCGATTCGACGAAGACACCAACCACGAGCGTTCTTGTTTCCTGGCGCACGAACATGTCTGCCATGGGGGCGGTGTATTATCGCGCGGCATCTTCAGGCGAATACCAGACGGTCACAGGGCCCGACGGCGCCGACCACAGCATCCTGCTTCAGGGGCTTCTGCCCGACACGACTTACTACTGGCACGTCGAGAGCGCCACACCTTGCGGAGATTCAACAAGCGAGGTTCGGCAATTCACGACCGGCCGCGCGGTAGCTTTCGAGTACCCGACATACGCTTTCGAGGTTCCCATCGCCTACGACCAGCACGTTTCAGTCGGGATCGTCAATACCGACACACTAGCCTCACATGAAGTTCTCTTGAGCGTCGTCAATCCGTACAATGACATCGCGGCTGGCTTTGTGGGAGCTGGCAGTGAAGGTGTTCCTCTAATAATCGCGCCGGGCGAGACACGCGCGGTCGACCTCGCGCTGCATACGCCGGATGCCACGAAGACAGACTACGTTCTGCAACTGATGCTTACCTCTGACCCGCGCACCCCGGCCGAGGCGGGGGACATCGCCGTTGCCAACATCCACGTCCGGCGGCCAGTCGTCAATTTCTCTCTCACTCAGATATCGAGCGACCCTGTCACTCTGACCAATACCTACGAGATAACGAACAGCGGCGATGCTCTGACCGACATGACCGTCAAAGCCGATGACACACTTCGAGGCCGCCTGATATTCGTTCCAAAGATAGAGCACATGACGATGGCCTCAGGACAATCAATCACGTTTAAGGCGACCTTTGTGCCGGACGATGCCGTCACCTCGACCGATGGCGCCTTGACTGCGACCGCCGCGGGTCACTCCGAGAACCTTTCCACCCACTTCGGCTGCGCCATAGGCACAACTCTCTACGACGTGACACTCGCGAACCCTCATTATTGCGTATTGGCCGACAACTGGTATTGCACCAACCGGCCGCAAATCTCTTCCGCACTCGAGGTTCCGGCAGGTATCAGCGCGTCAAATGTTACGCGCGCTGGCGTCTATATCCGGTTCGAGCCGCATTCAGGCGCTCTGAACCACAATGTAAAGATTCTCTTGAACGGAGTGGTTGTGGGGGAAATCAGGGACACAGTGCCGAGCGGCGATTATGGCTTTGCGGTTCCTCCGAGTGCTTTTCATTATGCGACAAGCGGCGTCGCCCAAAACACCATCGATATTCACACAGAGCACTTGTCCGGCGGGCATTATGTCGTTGCGACCAGTGTGCGGCTTTACATGGAACTCAGTCAGATGCAGGTGAGTGTGTGCGCCGCGAGTCAGCCCGAGGCCCAGGCAGCGGCACAGAACGTGCCTTATCTCGGCGGCTGCGACATAAGCGATTTGAACCTTTGTCCGCGTATCACAAATGTGGCGATACTCGACTCCGCCGGTCAGCCGCGAGAGTCGTTCATCCCGGGCGAGAATGTTCAGACGGCGTTTCATGTGCTCAATCCTGACCTCGTGGCGCATCAGTTCACTGCGCGGGTCACGTTCGACGACACGCCGGGCGACGGGATACCCATAGGCGCGGCTCAGGCCGGCATAACGGTATTGCCAAACTCCGATACACCGCTTCAGTTTTCCTGGGACCTGCCGGTTGCGGCATCGGGCGAACGTATCTATGTACAAATACAACTCAACGAGACGGGTTGCGGTGATTCGACGGGTTATACTACATCCTTTATGGTTGATTGCAAGCCTGATTTGGTGATAGTTTCTGGGGGAAGCTACAGTCCAAATCCGGCAGAAGTAGCCCTCGATACAGTCTTCACCATAAGAATCAAGAACATCGGCGGCGGTGCATCAAAGGGCGGCCAAGTCATTCTGAAGTCTGTGATCAGATATCGAAACAGGAACGAGGATTTCGCCGCGTCCGCGCAATCGATACCGATATTGCCGCTTGGGCCGGGCGAGACCACAGATATCTTTCTGACAAGGCAGTTTGCGCATCCGTATAAAGCGCTCGACCATGCGCAGTTGCTTTTCGAATTTATCCCGCTTGCAACTCAAGTCTCTCAACCGTGGGAAATTGATTCAGACGTTTCTAATAATCTTGGCTGCTATGATGATTTCATCGTTAATGTAAACCCAGCACATTATCTTGACTGCGCCGCTGCCCTGGTTGGTGGCTACTTCTCCGCGGCCAATCCCAGATTTGAAGTGCTGTTCTCTACGACCTCCGTCGCAAGAGACATGGCGTCTTGCTTGCTCACTGACGGAACACTCGGCACGTTGAACCTTCCTTACAATTTGTCCGTTTACGGGGTTGCCGATGCAATTCAGAACCAGAACTTCGAGGAAAGCGGGCGCGGAATTGGGCGAATCTCAAATGATTTTAACGAAAATCTCGTGCCATGTTTGGCAGATATGGCAGCCCAAGACCTTTTCTTCTTCTTACTGGGCGAGTTGACTAGTTCCTACTATGAGAGCATCGTGTCAACTGGCTTGTCATGCTACACATCTTTGGAAGACCTCATCTACTACACGCTGCGCGGCGTTTTCTTGGAGATCAGTGATTCCATCCGGGATGCCTTCATTTTTGGAGCTCAGAGTCCGGTTGATATCGAGATAGTGAATAGCGAGGGGTTAATCACCTCGGTGACAGACTCGGGGGCGATCTCGGAGAATATCTCCGGGTCATTTGGCGCAAAGGCAGACCACACAAAATGGATCGGGGCAAGCATAACCGACTCCTATACGCTACGAATCAAAGGGAACGCAATCGGGACGGCCGGCATATTCATCATACAAGCGGGCCCATATTCTGTGAGAGAATCGATAATGTATGAGAATGTCAACGTTACGGAATCCTCAGAGGGTCGGATAGCAATCACAGCAGGGACGTTCGTTCCTTACCTTTCGATGGATAACGACGGCGATGGCTCAGAAGATGTGAGGATAGCTCCGACGAAGTTGGACGATGTTCCATTTGACGGCGCGGCGGATGACGATGCCGATGGGATGAATAACTATGACGAAGCGGCTGTCACATTCAGCAACCCGTTCGATTCCGATACCGACGATGACGGAGTGCTCGACGGAGCTGATAACTGTCCGTTAACATCCAACCCCGCGCAGGACAACCTGGATCGCGACGACTTCGGAGACGCCTGCGATTGCGATATTGATGGGGATGGCTACAACAACTTGTCTTGCGCGGGAGATGATTGTAATGACCGCGATCCAAACATCCGCCCGTCGGCGGCAGAGATTTGCGACACCAATGACAATGACTGCGATTTGTTGATTGATTGCAATGATCCCGACATGGTCTGCATTTCTTACTGTCGTGACGCCGACGTCGACGGATATGGGAATCCTACCGATGACGTTCTCGATTGCGTAGCGCCTCCAGGTTATGTGGACGAATGTACCGACTGCGACGACACGAACCCGGCCATAAATCCGGGTGAGCCGGAGACATCCTGTAATTGTATAGATGACGACTGCGAACCGGCGACTCCTGACAATGGTGGCTGCTGTCCGGATTTCGGCATCGTTCTGGAAAATGGCTACAACCCCGTCGGCCCTGCGCTGCACCTGTGCGGAGCGCTCGCGGAAGACCTCTGTGCCGAACTTAATTCCGGCGGCTCGGTCTGCAATCGAGTCATCCGCTACAACATAAGCACAGGCATGTACGTCACCCACATATGCGGACTGACGTTCAATAACTTCTCAACCGACGACGGCGAAGGCTTCTTCATCCGTTGCTCCGACGAAGTGACATGGTGGCAGGAAGGCTGTGACATCCCATGCCCGACAGCGATTGAATTGGTTCCGGGCTATAACCCGATCGCGTTGCCGACTTGCGCCACGACCGCTACCGCCGAGGGTTTATGTCAGGCGATAAGAGACGCCGGCGGTTCAGCGGATAGAGTCATTCGATACCGCACGGAGACCGGCATGTACGACACACATATCTGCGGGCTGCAATTCAACAACTTCGCGCTCGAACCCGGCGCCCTGTACTTCGTCCGGAGCCAGACGAACGCGACCGTCTTAATACCGTAACAAGTAGAGCCGAAAGGCGAGAGGGGGATTTGGCGGGGACGGGGAAAAGGGTCACGCGAGGCAATGGCAAAAGCGAAAACACGAAGGCCGTAAACATGCCGAAAATCGGATGGCATTGGAAGAGCAGGAGGAAACGGATGCGTTTGGCGCGTGTGAGACTGGGTTCCGTATCGCTTATATGTTTGCTTCAAGTTGTCCTCTGCATGGCTGTTTCGGCGGAGCACGCTTATGCTTTTTCGAACGCCGTCGTCAAGAAAGATTCAGAGACCATTGACGACCTGGCCTCACGCGGCTTCGACTATGGTTCACTCGACATTCCCGAAGACGTGAGGCAGAAACTTTCAGAGAGCGCCCTTACTGTCCGAAGGTTGCCCCGGGTACTCAGGACGGAAGGCTCGGAAAAGCGAAGCAAGTCCATCCGCTACAGTTCGCAGAAGGCATATGTGGAGGCATTGCTCCGGTTAACGGAACAGGTGGAGAAGCTAACAGCAGTCGATACCGTTGCGGATGTCCGCGAGAATGTCAAGGCTCTCATACAAACAAGAAATGAGTTGTCTTCCTTAAACAAAGAGATTCAAGCCGTCTTTGCTGAGACCGGGAAAAAGTGTGTTTCAAAGCGGTTCGATGGAAAGATTCTCGAAAGACATCGGGAACTCGTAGCCGCTTATGCTGAGACTCATCGTGAGATAATGCAGTCACTCGATGTGATTGAACGCATTTGCCGCGGCGGCATACCTACTATCCGCGAACTGGAAGTCATCATCGGAGAATCTGAAAAGCTTCACGAGTTTCTGAAATCGCGGAAGCTCAAGGAACCCCCTCCTCTCATCAACGCCGAATCGTTGCCCTATACGTCGGAACGACGAAACCCGAAGAACTTGCCGATGTCAGCGGCGGGAAAACACTTTGAATCGATTACTCCGAAAGATGTCGTATTGCCCTTTTCGCCGCCGGAACCGGCAGACTTGCAGCTCACAATTGACGTTCAGATTACTCCTGAGATCGCAGCGCTCGCCGCAAGCCTGGATCATTCTCCCTACAAGATCTTCAAATATGTGAGAGACAACTTCGAGTTTGACGCCTACATGGGATCACGGAAAGGGTCTTCAGAGACCTTGCGAGAGCATAGCGGAAACGCTTATGATTTGTGCTCTCTGCTGATTGCGCTTCTACGCGCATCGAACGTTCCCACAAGATATGTGACCGGCGTGGTTATGATGCCCGTAGAGCAGGCGCGCAACTGGCTCGGATTCAACGATACCGTTGAGGCGGCAAACCTGATTGCGACGGCATTGGACTCCGGCGCTGTGCTTTGGTGGGAAGGCGACAATCCGGTTTCGATCTCCTTCAGGCATGCCTGGGTCATCGCCTACCTCCCTTATGCTGATTATAGGGGTGTGGAGAATGACGATACGGGCAAAATGTGGATACCGCTGGACCCATCTGTGAAAGAGTTCGTGTATCAGGAAGGAATCGATATCCCCACAGAAATGGGATTCGATGCAGAATCCTTTGTCTTCAATGAGTACGTTTCGACGTTTCATGAACTTAGCCCGGTCGAATTGTACGTGGACAGGATTCAGCAACATCTTGCCGTGGCCCACCCGGGGCTTTTATATCCGGATATTCTGCGCTTGGGGACTATTGTGCCGTTTGGGCTCGAGACGCTTCCCGGCTCAACGCCATACCTTGTAAGAACGCTGGATGACGCATTTGCCGGCATACCGGCGTACCTGCGATACCGGATTCGCTTTCGCATCCATGACGATAGCAGCGTTTTTGTCGACCACACGGCGAATCTGCCCGACATAGCGGGCAAGCGCGTGACCATATCATATGTCGCCGCCACAGAAGCCGATCAGGATGTGATTGATTCATATGGTGGACTCTATGAGACTCCGCCGCACCTCGTCCGCCTGAGACCGGTACTGAAGATTGGCGGAGCGGATGTGGCCATGGGACCTGACAGCGGAATCATGATGGGAATCACTCATGAATCGGATATGTATTTTTATCCACCCTTCGGCGCGGGCAATCAAATTCCGGAAGTGCACAACCCTGTCATTTCCGGCACGTACCAGGGAATAGGCATTGAGACAGGCAGAATTCCGGCAGATGTCTTCGTTCCCTCCGATGAGGGGGAGCTTCCCGATGTCGACGGATTCACCGGCGGCAAGTTATACCAGACAGCTATGGAGTACCTCCAGAAGATCGAATGGCCCGAGGACACCGTCGCCCAAACCATGCGCATGGTTGTGACGAAAGACGTTTCCGAAGCGATCGTGGAGAACACTATCCTTGTCACGTTTGTCGGCGGCACCCCCTGGACTTTCGAATGGAAAGCTCTCACTGTGGACGCGGATAGGTGCATTGTGGGGCCATTCTCCGTTGACGGAGATGACACCAAGGCATACGACTACATGGTGCTGACCGGCGCCGACGGTTCCATTCAGGAGAACCGCGTCTTCGAGGATATGTATGATCAGGAGGCCATCTCGGCGGTCAAGATACTTGAGCTTGCCAACGATATGGGCATACCCGTCTGCCGGATCAGCGGCAATATCGACGCGGAATGCCCCGGAAACAACTGGCCCGCTCAAGTGAGAAGCGCTGTCGCTGCGGCAATTGCCCGGGGGCATGTGGTGACAATCCCTCGAGCCGGAATCACACACCACGAGTGGAGCGGAATCGGATATATTGATATGGACCCGGCCTCCGGCGCCGCAGGCTATATCATCTCGGGAGGCCATGCGGGTGGCTCAACGGTTGATATTTGGGACTCCTGGAAGATGACATGGTTTACAATCTTCAGAAAGATCACGAGCATCACGGCCGTCATCAATCATCCGGCTCAAAACGAGTATTTCCCGCAAGTTAGTTGGTGGGACTTCTTTGGTTGGGCTCTCTACTTCGATGTCGATTACACAATCCGTTATGACGACGGTTCAA
>JACRIR010000103.1 GCA_016215705.1 Candidatus Poribacteria bacterium
AAGGGGATTGAACACTATGGCTTCCTTTCCAAAGAGATCGTTCACGTTCCGCTCATTATTGCAGGCAAAGGGGTACATGCGGGCCTGAGAACAGAATTGACGCATTCAGTGGACATTTTCCCCACAATTCTGAAGCTGGACGGACTCCAAGCGCCGGAGAATGTTAGAGGCAAGAACCTCTTCTCAAGAAAGCGGCCCATGAAAGAGACCTTTGCCTCCACATCCCGCGAAAACGCGCGCATAACTCTTAACGCAGTCATACGCACTCCTGTGAAACGCCCCCCGACCAATGAGGAATTGGTCAAGTCTTTGAAAACCCTCGGTTATCTGAATTGAGCACAGCCGCACTTTCGGATAGTCGGGGGCATGTCGCCCTTTCCCCTTAGTCTACGTGCGGAATTGGAGGAGAGGGGGTTTGTTGAAGCAGAACGATCCCGGCAAGAACGAGTATGCCGCCGATTATCTGGAGTAATTCCAACGTTTCACCGACAAAGAAATATGCGACTACTCCGGCGACCACCGGTTCAAGAGTGGTGGTTATGCTCACACGCGAAGCTTCCATCCGTTTGAGACTCTCGAAATAGAGAATGAAGGGAAGGGTCGTGCCGAACAAGGCGAGATAGACAAACGCAAGCCACGTGAGGCCCGAATATTTTACGGCGAAGAAAGCCTGCGGCGGATTGAGAACCCACCATAGGATTGCCCCGAAGCCGGAAGCATATGCGAACAACGTCATGGCATTGTATTTCTTGAGTCCGGCCTGGCCGTAAAGGGTGTAGAAGCTGAAGAAGATGGCTGAAGCCAGTCCCCACGCGACACCCGTGAGGTTCAGCTTCAAGAAGTCAACCTCATAGACACCCGCCACCAGCGCGCAGCCTGCGACTGCAAACAGGAGAGAGACAGCCTTTGGAAACGTGATCCTTTCTTTCATGAAAAGGGCGGAATACACAAGGATGAAGATGAGGGCCATGTACTCGAGCAGAATCGCGGCGGCCACCTGAATCCTGCTGACAGCCGAATAGTAAGAGAATTGCACCATGGCGAGTCCACCGATACCCATCACGGCAAGATAGGGAATGTCCCTCAATCCGATTCGCGCGAGCGCGGGGCGAGTTGCCAAGAAAAAGGTGAGAAGAAACAGAAAAGAAAGGGTTTGTCGAACCTGTGTCAGCGCAAGCGCCGTGACGCCGTGGTTGAACAGATATTTGGCGACCGGCCCTCCGACACCCCACAGTGTGGCCGCGGCAATGGCATATACGTAGGCGATGGTTCTCGATGGAGCGCTATTGTTCTGCATTGGTTTCTGCCGCCCTTTGAAAGAGCAATGCGATATGATACCTCTGCAGACCGCAATAGTCAAAAACCCACCGTCATTCCTGTGAAAGCGGGAGTCCATTCATAGTCGATGTGGCATGCCAAGGGATTCGCTTTTTACCTCCCGCGCTGACAAGGGCACAAGGACAGTTCGTGTTGACTAGCGCCTCCCAGAGATGTATCATGAATCGTCCCCGAATTGCGGTGTTTCCCTGCAAACTCCCTGACAGAGGTAAAACCCGAAAGTCACTTGCGAACACGCACTGGAGGAACTGTCATGATTGTGGATATGCATTATCATCTTATCCCGATGCTGCCGGAGGAAATGGTGGAGCATCTTGTAGAAGATCCGATGCGAACCGCTAAGATCATGGGAAAGAAGATTGACAAGGCGGCTCTCGTCAAGAAGGCTTCCGAGATTTATGCCGACCCGACCGGAGAAAGGCTTATCGCCTCGATGGAAGATTCGGGAATCGATTTTACATGCATTTGCGCAGTGGATAATGCAGAGAATGAACTGCTGACGCTCGAATTGGCACAGATGCAGAACCAAGTCATTGGCGGGATCGCCCAAAGATTTCCCGACAAAGTGATGGCGCTGGCCGGGATTGACCCCCGACGCCCGAACGCGCCCGACATGATGAAGCGATGTTTCGAGGAGTTCGGGATGAGAGGTCTCAAATATCACCCTGATTCGGGATATGACCCCTCCGGGGTTCAATCGTACAAGCTACTCGAGATCGTGCAGAAAAACGGAGGGGTATTGTTGACGCATACTGGGCCTTTGGCGCCGCCGTCGAGATGCAAATACACCGATCCGATGCTGCTCTCCGATCTCGCAGTTGATTTCCCCGACCTCAAAGTGGTAGCTGCGCACATGGGCCAGATGAATTGGCGGCCGTGGGCGGCGCTGGCCTCGCATCAGCCGAACCTATACGGCGACCTCGCGATGTGGGACGCTTTTGCCTTCGGACATTATGAACTGTTTTGCCGGGAATTGCGCGACCTGCTTGACTATGCAGGCGACTCAAAAGTTCTGTTCGGCACTGACAACCCTATTTTCAGTATTGTCATACCAACGAGGGATTGGATTCAGTTGATCAGGGACTTGCCGACAAACAGTCCGGCTGGAATAAAGTTCACCAGGCAGGAAGTGGACGGGATACTCGGGGGAAATGCGGCAGCGATGCTGGGACTGAAGAAGTAAGATGCTATCCGTCTATTTTGACGTCACCGTTTGGAAGATTGCGCTCACACAGGCATTGGCGCGGGTGAGTAAGAACGCCTTGTGGGGTCCTTTGTCTCCTCTCCGCATGGGAGAACTGCCGGAGCCGGCGCTGCCGGGGCCGGAGTGGGTGAAAGTACGCGTGCATTCGTGCGGGCTGTGTGGCAGCGACATGCACCTGCTCGACATCGACATAAACCCGCGTGTCAGCGTTGCCGCAGTCCCCGGCATGAAACGCATTTTTCTCGGGCACGAGCTTTACTGCGAAGTGGTCGAGACAGGCAGAGACGTGAAGGACATCAAGAAAGGAGACAAGCTGAGCTACCTCGGCTTCTTTCCGAACTGCAAAGGATTGGGAAACAACCCGTGCCCACCGTGCGCAGAAGGCAACTATACACTCTGCCTCACTCCCGAAAAGGGGACCCTGCCGTCAAACCGTGGCGGCGGCTTTTCCGAGTTTATGGTTGCTCACCGATCTCAGTGGGCGAAGCTGCCGGACGATTTTACAGAAGACCAGGCACTGATGACCGAGCCCCTTGCCGTCGCGGTCCATGCCGTCTTTAAGCACCCACCCAAACCCGGAGACCGCGTTCTCGTCATCGGCGCGGGAACCGTCGGCCTCAACGTGCTGCAGGTTGTGAAAGCGGTCGAGCCGCGCGCTTACGTGACCGCGCTGGCACGCTATCCCCAGCAAGAACAGATGGCCCTGCGCCTGGGCGCGGACAAAGTGATTCGTGGAGGCGACACATACAGGGCGGTGGCCGATGATACGGGCGGGCGCCTGTTCAACGGAATCATGGGCAGCCGCATGATGCTTGGCGGATACGACGTGATCCACGACAGCGTCGGATCAGGAGCGACATTTCAGGATGCGCTCCGCTGGGTGAAGGGGCATGGCGCCATTGTGCTGAGCGGCGTGCAGTTGGCCGCCTCGAAGATAGATTTCACGCCGATATGGCATCAGGAAATCAATGTAACCGGGATCAACTGCCACGGACAGGAACATCTGGGCGGCACGCCGCGCACTTCATTCGAGTGGGCAATCGAGCTCATCCGCGACGGGAAGGCGCAAACCGCGCCTCTCATATCGCACCGGTTCCCGCTCCGGGATATCCGGCAGGCTATCGAGGCCATGAAGCGAAAAGGGGAAGAGCCGACGTTCAAGATTGTTCTGGATGTCGGAAAAGAGAAGAATTGAGAGAAGCATTTATCACGGATTTGGAGAAAAGAAAGACACCTTGATCGGGAATCTCAAGGGCGCAATGAATTGCGCCCCTACAGAAATGAATCAATAGAATTCGTAGGGGCGCGATTCATCGCGCCAGATGTTTGCTTTCTGGTTGCGGCTGCGCCACGCTATGCAATCTGTGGATGAGACGCCGTCATGGACGAAAATGAAACGCAATCGAAGATTTAAGTGGCCGTTTAGGCTTAAGCTCACGCGCCGAAAAAAGAAGCTGCTTCTCTACGTCGGCCTGCCCGTTGGGCTGACCATGCTGGCGGGATTATTTGTCGCGGTCAACTTCGTGGTGTCCGTGTATCCGCTCGTAAGAATCGAACGTGACGGCGTGCTCTTCAAGTTCCCGTCGGTGGTATATTCCGATTGGATCGAGATCAAGAGAGGCGATTTTGTCGATATCTCCCATTTCGTGGACGTGCTGAACAGTTCCAGGTACAGGAAGACCAATCCTGACGGTCCGCTCCAAAGCGGGGAATACAAGACCACGCCGGATACAATAACCATTTACACCCGGAGTTTCCATTACCCGGATGGAGCATATGTCGGAAAGCCGTGCAGCTTGACTGTCGAAAACAAGAAGGTTACGCAGATACGAGACCTCGGCAGCGGCTCTTCGATCGATAGACTTCGGATTGAGCCCACTATCCTGAGCACCTTGACGGACGACGCCAAGCGCGTTCAGTATTGGGTGCCGATCGAGAATATTCCCCCGGAAGTCAAGAATGCGATAGTCGCGACCGAGGACAAGAACTTTTTTGAGCACCACGGCATTGATCCGTTCGGCATACTCAGGGCGCTGGTAGTCGATATTATCCACCGCCGCTTCGAGGAAGGCGGAAGCACCATTACCCAACAGTTGGTAAAGAACCTTTTCCTGACGAGCAGGAAGACCATTGGCAGAAAGATTAACGAAGCCGTCTTGACGCTCATGGTCGAGAAGAAATACACGAAAGAACAAATACTCGAGGCTTATCTGAACCTCGTCTATTTCGGTAATGCGTACGGCAAGAACATTTATGGGGTCGAGGCAGGCGCGCGACACTACTTCGGAAAGACTATCGACGAACTCTCACTCGCCGAGGCCGCCATGCTCGCGGGAATCATCCGAGCGCCGAACTATTATTCTCCCGTCAAGCAGCAGGAGAGATCGGAAGACGTGAGAGACGTGGTGCTGAAGCAAATGTTGAAGCGCGGCTTCATTACGGCGCAGCAATGCGACGCCGCCCTCAAACAGCAGGTGTCAATCAGCAGGAGGCAGCTTGCCTATGCGCCCTACTTCGTTGCCTACGTCGAACAGCAGGCGCACAGAAGGTTCTCCGAGAGGGACCTCTACGGCGGAGGCTTGAGGATTTTCACGACTCTGAGCGCGCCCCTGCAATCGGTCGCCGAGAGGAACGTGAGCGCTCAACTGAGTCGCTTCGAGAAGTCGGGAGGAAACAGGTCCCGGCTGCAGGTTGCAGTCGTTTCGCTCGATCCCAAAGATGGCCGCATCAAGTGCATGCTTGGAGGGAGAGACTTCGGAAAGTCAGAATTCAACCGGGCGACGCAGGCCAGAAGGCAAATCGGTTCCGCCGTCAAACCCATTATTACCGCAGTCGCCCTCGACAGCCCTTACAGGAGAGGCGGGAAAACGTATACCACCGTCTCGATACTGAACGACAGGCCCGCCTCCTACCGTCTTGCAGACGATACGGTGTGGACGCCCGAGAACCATAATGGCGAATATCTCGGAGACATAACGCTCAGGCGGGCTGTTGCGCACTCGCAAAATGTGGCCATGGTCAGACTGCTGGAGCAACTCGAGCCGGGTCTCGTCATAAAGTATGTCGAAAAGATGGAAGTGAACTGCAAACCGCCGCGAGACCTGTCGCTTGCGCTGGGAACAATGGAAGCCTCGCCCCTTGACCTTGCCAAGATTTACAGCGTCTTCGCATCGTATGGGAACCGCGTCGAACCGAAAAGCATCAGATATGTCGTGGACAAGAAGGGAAAGGTCGTTTACCAGGAATCGATCAAAAAGAAGAGCGTGCTTCATCCCGCAACCTGCTATCTGGTCACGGACATCATGAAATCGGTATTCATCGAAGGAACCGGTATCTCTGCGCAGGGGCTTGCGCTGGAATATCCCATCGCGGGCAAGACCGGCACCACCAACGACTACACCGATGCATGGTTTGCCGGATATTCGCCGACGCTTGTGACCACCGTCTGGGTCGGCAACGACGCGAACAAGCCCATCGGGTTGTCGGGTTCACAAGCAGCGCTTCCCATATGGACAAAGATTATGGAATACTCATTGACCGGCGCTCCGCGCAAGGAATTCAGCCCGCCCGACGGAATCGAGTTCGCAAGCGTTGACCGCGAGACGGGCATGCTGGCGACCGAATTCTGCACTGACATTGCCACTGAACCTTTCATCAAGGGGACCGCGCCTGCAGACTATTGTTCCGTTCACGACAAATGGAGGATCGTCAGGTCCATCAGAGATATGCTTTTCGGCTCACCCAAGAAACAGCCCGAGAGGATCGACGAGAACCCGCCGGAACAGCCGCAGCCAACGAAGAAGTTTTTTGGTTTTGGAGAAGGAAGGAAGAGATAAGAAACTAATAGTTAACCACGGGGATACACGAGGTCATCTTTCCCCTATTTCGCGCACAAGGTTCAGATAGAACTCGAAGTTCTTGAGAGGCACGTCGGGCGGGACATTGTGGTCGAGAGAGGGAAAGTAGCCGCCGCCTCGAAGGAGTTGCGGAGTCTTCGATTCGACCTCTTCCCTGATTGCGTCGAAATCCTCGGCGAGTTTTCGCTTGTCGATCCCGCCTTCGATGATCAGTCGATTCCCATATTCCCGGCGCACTTCGAGGATATTCATTCCGGCCTGAACCTCGAACGGGTACAGGCTGTTCGCGCCGACTTCCAGGAAGAGTGGAATGAGCGCAGAACAGTTGCCGTCCGTGTCGACTCTCAAGATATCTATCCCGAGAGAGCGGACGCAGTCAATCAGGCGCTTGTAATAAGGAGTCATGAACTCCCTGAAGGTAGCGGGGCCGATCATCGGACCGTTGCGATACGCCATATCCTCCCAGAAGTCGATTGCGTCAACCTTCGCAGAGGCGGCGATTCGTTCGAAGAGCGACGTGTACAACATCACCCATTGTTCCCCGATGGCGTGGACCAACTCAGGCATGTCGTAATAAGCGAGCATAAGGTTTTCGAACCCGAGCAAATGGCGAGCGGTTCCGAACAACCCACACACGTAAGCGATTACCGGCACTTCGGATTCATTGTATGCCTGCGCCGAAGACTCCCAATCGAGTCCGAGACGTTCGGGGTTTGACGGCTCGAGCCTCCACCTTATTTCCTCGAATGTGCGCGCGTCTCGCACGGGAAACTCAAGGAACTGAGGCAGTGCGGATCGCCCGTTCTTGAACTCTTTTATGACCGCGCCGACACCGTCCCGTTTAATCCTGTACTCCTCCGCTTCCTGGAGGATTTCCGGCTCGAACATCGGACTGAGGCCAGGATTCTCGTAGCTCCCGAGAATGAGCGGCATGCGGAGGTCCATTCCAAAATGGAGATAGGCCAAGAGATCATCGACGTCTTCCGGCAATCCCTCGTTATGCCAACGCGCGATTGTTTCAGGCCAGAACCCCATTGCTTCCCACCTGAAGGGTCTGTCAACAGACTCGAACATGCACGTCGCGCGAAACCTTTCCCGCGCATTCATTGTTTCTTGCTCCGCTTTGCTGTTTGTTGCTGCAAATAGCCCTGGAGTTCCTTCAGACATTTTTCGATTTTGACAACCGCTTCTCTTTGATTCCCTGCCATTTCTCCGTAGAAATCCAGCAGCAGGCTCTGAGCCAGCGTTAAGGCCGGAGCGATAATGTTGGCCACATCGTGGACTTCCTTGCGTGTCATTTTGTCTTTTCCTTGAATAGCTCGAATAGAATGAAGAATGCTAGGGATTAATACGATTCCCAAACCGAGATCGCACGGAACCACTTGCGACGAAACTCGATTTTGCGACCGGCCTTCCACGCGACCAATCTGTCGCGAGAGAAAAGCTTGTCAGGCCTTCGAGTCATCATTCGGCAATCCTCACCGAGCAGCGCCATGGCCTCCTTCGCGCTTTTCCGAAAGAAGTTGCTTTTCCTTGGCAGCGACATCGCCTTGACCAGTCGGAACGACTCCTTTGGAGGAATAGTCCCCACGAAGGCAAGGATTGCGCCTTCCGCCCCGGCAATGTGGGCGCCCACACGATAATCGAGCGGCGAGAAAAAAGACTCGAAGGTATACGAAGGGATTCCCAGCGAAAGCGTG